>JAAUQL010000188.1 GCA_012033595.1 Cyclobacteriaceae bacterium
TGCAATATCGATTTCACCATCTTCATTAAAAATCGCCCCTTCACCATATCGCGCGGGTCTGTTAAGGTGGGGATATTTTTATTGGAGCATTCGTAAAGTAACCGGTGCCATCCCCTAACAGCACATCGGCATAAGCCACGCCACCCCATGCACCAATACTTACTACATCCGGGTTGCCATCATTATCAACGTCCGCTACCTCTATACCATTGGCATAACCCCGTGTTTCAAATTTTGCAAGTAAGGTAAAAGCTCCGATTCCATTTCCTAAGAAGACTCTGATGTTCGGGGTGTTTTGACTGTTATCGTTGGCGATAATATCCGGATGAGTATCTTTATTTAGATCTGCAACGGTGTATTCACTTCCCGTTTGACTAAGAATATTTCGAGCGGAGAAATTTCCACTCCCATCATTCAGCGTGTAACCACTGGATGCCAAAATATCAATATCACCATCACCATCCAGATCGGCAGCGTAAATAGGATTTGTGGAGAGACCAAACGAAGTTATTGTTGGACCAAGTGAGTAGGTAGTTCCCGTTCCATCTCCAAACCACACCTGAACGGTGTTGCTCACATACACAGCAAAATCGGGATTAGTATCGCCATTGAAATCTGCCACGGTAATGTCCCACACGTTTGCAATAGTTATGATTGTTGGTGCTGCAAAATTTCCGGCACCATTTCCAAAATAAATATATACATCATCGGGGGTTCCGCGATTGGTTACCAATACATCCAGGTTTCCATCTTTGTTCATATCACCCACGGCAATGCCTTGGGGCAAATCTCCGGCAGCAAAGTTTATGGGCGCGGCAAGATTTCCAGCTCCATCACCTAGCAGCAACGAAAAGTTATCGTTGCTTTGACTGCAGGTAACCACATCTAAATTTCCGTCTTCATTAAAATCTCCTACAGCCACATCGGTTGGGTTGGTGGCCGATGGAAAATTTCTTTTATTCGCTCCTGAGAAGGTGCCGGTTCCAGAGTTTAACAAGATGGTTACTTGTTGATTGGCAAGTCCGTTGAACTGAATACTGACAAAATCAATTCGCCCATCATTATTAAAATCGCCTTTTGCCAATTCCTGTGGAGTAGAGGGTAAACTTATGTTGGGCGTACCTTGAAAAGTAACTTGAGCATGAAGGTGCCAGGCTGTGCAACTGATAAGAATAAATATCACTTTTTTCAGTGAGCTGCCTGATGATTCTATCACGAACTTCATCATACTAGTTAATTAAATTGATGGATGATTCTGTTGAATCAAAATTGGTTAGAATACCGATAGCTGGGTATTACATGATCATGTAATGGTTAAACAAGCCGTTCCTTAATCGCCTTACTTACAGCTTCTGTTTGAGAGTGTACGTGAAGTTTTTCGTAAATCTTTTTGATATGGGCTCGAACGGTATCAATGGTTACCGAAAACTCAGTAGCCATAAGCTTATAGCTATTCCCTTTTGCGAGCGAAGTAAGAATTTCGCTTTCCCGCACAGTAAGCTGATAGTGATTTACCTGTTGTTTTTGAAATGATGTGATAACCATCAGGGCGATTGCCGGAGACATGGGGGCACCGCCTTGGATTACCTCGGCAATAGAATCAAATAATTTAGTTGACAGATGTTTTTTTAATAAATATCCCGAAGCCCCTGCGCGCAGCGCGTCAAACACATGTTGGGTGTCATCAAACACAGTAAGCATAAGAATAGGAATCTGTACTCCGGAGGCACGAATTTGTTTTACCGCCTCAATACCCGTGCGCCCGGGCATATCAATATCCATTAAAACGATGTCGGGCTTAATTTCTGAAATCTGACTTTCGGCAAACAGCACGTTTTCAAAAGCTCCGGATACCACAAATTGCTCATCCAAACGAATCATGCTGCAAATGCTTTCGCGCAACATGGTATTGTCTTCATATAAAAGTATTGACACCGCCATTCTATTTGACAAAGTAATAATAAATCAAACCCCCTGTCTATACCCCAATCATGTAATAGGCATTTCTAAAACAACTGAGGTTCCTGTGCCTTTAGTTGAATTTATCGAAAATTTTGCATCCATGCTGCTAGCGCGCGATTTCATATTGGCCAGCCCGTTTCCCTTTGATAGGCCAAGGACGTCAAATCCAATTCCCGTATCGGTTATTGACATCGCCAGGGTATTTCCATTTTTCTTTAGTGAGATAGAAATATTTTTGGTGTGGCTATACTTTGCTGCATTGTTGATAGCTTCCTTGAAAATGAGAAACAGGTTTTTTCTTTGTTTGGCGTTTAGGGTGAGGCCAGGGGTTAATCCGGCTTCCGAAAATTGAAATTGGATATTTTGAGGCTCCAGAATTTCGGCAGCAAATACTTTCATTTTTACCAACACCTTTTCGAAGGAATCGTTGATTGGATTGATCGACCAAACGATATCACTCATGCTTTCCATGGTTTTGGAAGACTGTTCGGCAATGCGACTAAGTTGTAGGTTATTGTCCGAACCTTTTTCGTGCATGGCAAGTTTGCTGATGATGTTTATGGTAGAAAGGGTTGAGCCAATATCATCATGCAAATCGCGGGCAATATCGTTTCGTACAGCCTCTATTTCAGCTAGTCGCTTGGCGCGATTCGTGATTCGATAACGATTTATTAATAAAACACCGATGACAAGAATTAATGCTAATGCAATGGCAGACCCGATTTGAATAGCGCGCTGCCTGCGGGCATCAGCTGTTTTTAGTTCGCTTTCTTTTTGAAGTAAGATTATTTGGGCTTCTTTTTTGGCTAACTCATATTGCGCTTGCGTTTCCTCCATAAGCGATCTATTTTCAGCTTGTGTTACGCTATCTTTTAACTGTACAAACTTTTGGTGGATCTGTAGTGCTCTTTTGAAATCCCCTTTCTCTTCGAAGGTCGCACTCACAGCTTGATATGTGTCCATAAGTAAGTATGAATTATTCAAACTCTTCGCGGCTACTGTAGCCGAGTCTAAATACACGAGTGCCCGATCGTATTTTTTTAAAGAATAATGAGCCTGGCCTATGGCCGAGTAGGCATAAGCAATTAATGATTTATTTGAATTTTCTTTAGCCAGTTTTAAAGACTGCATGTAACTAAGAAGCGCATCCGAAATTTGGTTTTTATCAAAATAGATATTGCCAATGTTTTGTAGCAGCTCAGCTCCACTGCGAATATCTTTCAACTTGCTATACAACACTTGCGCCTTTCTGTACTCCCACAGGGCACTGTCATACTCACCCTGTTTTCGATAGATACGGCCTAATAATTTATGGGCATATCCAATGGAAGAGGAAAAAGAGTTTTCCTGGGCTATATCCATACTTTGTTTACCGTAGTACAACGCTTTGGTGTAGTTGCCAAGCCGATATTCAATGTTGCCAATGTTGGATAAGGCCAAACATTGGCCGTACGCATCCCCAACAGGATTTTCGTACAATTTTGCTGCGCGAATAAAATAGGTAAGGGCTTCCGGGTAGTTGCTCTCCTCTAAATAAACATTTCCATAATTATTGTAGATGCCTGCTTCCACACGATAGTTAGAAATTTCTTTTGCCAAAGCTAATCCGGTATCTAAATAGTATCGTGCAGAATCCATCATTGACTTGCGCATGAACGCATGACCCAGCGCGGAGTAAACTTCAGCTTGTCCTGCCATATCCTTCCGTGACGTTGCTACGGATTCTGCGCGATGAAAATTAACAATGGCCGAATCAAACAACGCTTGTCCCTGAAAGGAAGCACCCAGTGAGAAATAATTTTCGAAGGCACCTTTTGGAAAACAATTTTATTGGCAAGGGCTAAGCCTTCTCGGGCCATTTCGATCGACTTTTCAGGATTCGATTTGGTTAATTCATCAGCTAATAAACTTAAAGTATAGTTTGGAAGTATCGGATTCTGTTCGTTGGATGAGCGTTTGCAACTATCAGCCTTTTGGCCAACGCTGACCGAAAAGGCATAGCAAAGAAAGAGGCTTCCTACTATGTTTTTCATGGAAGCTAAATTTACTCACAGCAAATGAATTTGCAATATGGAGCGAGTATCTTCAACTTTAGATGTTGAGTGAACTACTTTTTCAATACCAAGAATCCGGTTTGTGTTTTTCCCGTTGTTTCAAAGAAAA
>JAAUQL010000089.1 GCA_012033595.1 Cyclobacteriaceae bacterium
CAAAGGATATGACGAAACCTCAGCCTATCTGTTTTATTTTGCCGAGAAACCCGAAGAAGAAAACAACCTGCTTGGCGACATGCCATTGGCCAGCCAGATGGGCTATATTTTCAGCAAAAACATCAACAATGCGGCTATCCACACCATAGCCCACGAATTGGGTCATGGCGTGTTTCATCTGCGCCATCCGTTTAGTGGCGGAAATGAAGGCCTTAAAGGCACCACCACCAACCTGATGGACTACACCGGTGGCCAGGCCCTGACCAAATACCAATGGGACCAAATCCACCAGCCGCGGCTGGTACTTTCCCCGGGCTGCAGGGGGAGGATGAGGGGGCGGCCATTGATCTGGATATAACCATTTCTGATGCACAAAAGCAAGGAATCGATTTTGAAGAAAGCGGTGCAATAACCTGTATTACTCCTGCAGGGAAACCTTATACTTTGCCATCTAATATAAAGACATTGGATTTCACTAGTAATACAGATGATTTTCCGGATGGGGCTTTGATAAACTTTCATACAAAAGACAACAAGACATATGTTGCTGTATTCAAACGAAAAAGCAAAAATTTCTTAGGTTATGCCCAGCTGATAAACCCCAATGTTGAAAAAGCTAAAGACAGGATCGGCTACAAAGACGAAGCGACGAAAATTCCCGATTGCAGGATTGATGATGTTACCAAGACATTAAGCGAAGAAAGCCGGGTGTTGTTAGGCAAAAAATCTGATTGTGCCATTAACCTCTATCAAATAAAATACTCCGAAGTAAGCGATAAAACAGGCATTTCAGATGAAGGTTATTGTGGCTCAGGTACTTTTAATAACCAGCCATTGGCTTATAACCTTGAAGGCAAAGAACCTGTTGTGGTTGGGGACAATACAGCCTGTCTCAACAAGCATGCGAAAGAATTTTACAAAGGGCATTTAGATGCCAGCCCTGAATACAAGGAAACGATTTTAAGAATTGCCAATCTGCTTAGTTCAATTGAAGGTGGCGGCGATGCATTGTTTACCGATTATCAAAAATATTGTATCAAAGCAGGTTCAGGGAGATATTACGGAAACCCAGATTTATGGGGCACACCTGACGATTACAAGTTGTTTGAAAAGGCCTTAGAAGCTTACATCGACAACCAGAAAAACCTTGAAAAGATTATCCTTGAAGAAAAAGACCGGGACAAATTGACCGACCTTGCCTGGATGTTGGTCGAAAGATATTCAGAGAGCATAGATTACGATGTGCGACTTTATATCATCAAGAAATTGAGTGAAGAGGCCATGTATGGAAACCGCTTCTTTGGGAAAGGGCAGGAATATCTGGCAAACAGGGTTATCTATGGCATTAAGGACACCAAAGAACAAGCGGCGTTCTTAACAGAGCTCACACAAAATGACCTATTAAAAACCCTCTTTGACCGGATGGGCGATGAAGGCGGGGGCGACAATTTCTCCACTTTTATTATGTTGCTTGCCCAAATGGCCAAGAACAACACAACAACCTTTGGTGTTCAGGGTGACCCTATGTTTATTTGGGTTGGAGACCTTTTCAGGTCAGACAAGATAAAAATTGATTTTGCCCCTGAAGGCAAAGTCACCTTGCAAGGTTTTAAAAAGGAATTTACATGTTACCCATCGTATTATGGGGCTGGTACAGGCTGTGTTTCTTCCTGGAAAGAAACATCGGATAAATACACCTTGTCCCCTTTTGCATTCGTACCAGTTAAATTCCCAAAGGGCGAAAAATATCTAAAAACATTAAGTGATGATGGCATCGACGTTACGTTTGTCCCCTTGGTTTATTTAATGGCGCTAAACACCAAAAGGAATGTTGATGTTGGTAAAACAACCGCCGGAATTGTAATAGATGTTGGTTCGCTTTGCATTGGTATTGGTGAACTTAACATGGCCATAAAAGCCATAAAAGGGGGCGCAACCGCCATTAAAATGCTGCGCCTTGCAGCTATGACCGCCGATGTTATTATCACCTCCAGTGATATTTTGATAACGTTGGTAGAAGACGATCTCCAAGAGCTTGATGGTGGGCAGGAATTTCTAGAAAAATATAAGGTATATAGTGCATTGAGCGGCCTGTTGCTTTTTGGCGCAGATAACCTTACCAGTTCCCCGGAGGTTCTGAGTGGCCTTTCTGATTCCTGGCGGAAGTTTAAAAATACCCATGCCGATGACCCTAAAAAAGTTATCAATGCTGTTGGTGGGGCGGAAAGGTATAAAACAGTTGAAGAGCTTGTAGATAAGACCGAAGAAGCCTTAAAACAGACAGAACATACCACCCTGGTAAGCAAAACACCAGATTTAGACGATAATTATGTTAAGGCCATTGCCGGTATTGCCGAAGATTGGAAAAAGAATGCTTTAGGGAAGCCGATTTCCGACCTGAAAGAAGCCCCATTAGGATATTATTTTTACCCGAAG
Organism: Cyclobacteriaceae bacterium; assembly: GCA_012033595.1. GTDB lineage: Bacteria > Bacteroidota > Bacteroidia > Cytophagales > Cyclobacteriaceae > JAAUQL01. The sequence goes on from JAAUQL010000089.1 coordinate 2,437, forward strand.
AAAAATCCGGAAGGACTGCGCAGGCTCAATGCTAATGATCCTAAAACTCCACAGTTAAAAGTTGAAAATGGTATTGTGGTTGTTGTAAACAAGTATGCTGAAAAGTTAACAGGGGTAGCAAAAGGAGCTCATCAAACCTTAGTCGGTGCAGGGGTAAGGTATATTGATGATGGCACAACTATTAAATATCTAACCAAAGAAGGAGAGGAATTTGCCAAGGTAGAAAGCGGAACTATAGTTGTAACTAAAGCCAAAGGCGAAATACCTGTGCCAGAAAAGTTGTATAATCAGTCATTTATCAATGCACATGAAGAAAAGTTTAAATCAGAAGGAGCAGGATTTATTGTTATTAAGAGCTGGATAGAGGAAGGACAGTTTAGTGTGATGCCTCCAAGAAAATTCGTAGGGTTACAATCCGAAATGAATGAAATTATCAAAAAATATAAATTCAGTGGAAATGACTGGAAAGTTTTGAGGGATGAATTAAATCTTGGGGCTGAAACAAATCTAGAAGGCGAAATAATTTACTATATAAAAATAGATGGTAATGACCCTCGGTTTAAATTTGGAATTCCAAATGGAAATGAAGGTTATCCTTCTGAAACGGCGGGAGCTATTGTAGGAGAATGGATGCCAGGAGGAAAAACAAAAAATGGAACAAGTGAAGCTGTGTTAGTTGGTTCTGAGGTTATAGTGCACAATAACAAAGTGATGCATTTACTTGATAACTTTAAAGATAGATGGACGCAAATACAATAAATAATAAGCTTGAAAGAGCATTAATAAAGAATGAAATATTACCTTTTATATTAGGCGAGGGCGAATACTTCATAGCAGATAGAGAATATGGAGGTCACTGGCCTTTGGGTAGTTACAAGCAAAATATTAAACCTTTTTTAGAAGAAACATCTGGTGTTTTACCAGATGTTTTTTGGGAAAAATTAAAGTTTATAATTAAAAATAGTAAAGATGGGAATATTCTACTAGATTTGATAGTTGCGCATCTAATACCTTACTTTTATGGTGATGATAATGAGTTGATTAGAAAGAGGAAGACTGGAACTCCAAGCTATATAATTTCTCTAATTAGGAACTATCTTATGGATAATAAAGAATCATTGCTGAAGGATAAAAGAGGTAGTGGTGTTGAGTGGAACTCAAAAGAAGGACTGTGGGGCAGTATAAGAAGTAATTTGAAATTAATTTTAGATAGAGGAGGTCCTAATTTCCTTTAATATATCGTATTAATGCTATAAAAATTACCACTCTTTGTAAATCCGAAAGTTTTTTGAATTGCAAATTTATTACCAGCAGTATCGGCAACCGATTTAAAAAAGAAGGCATTTACGGTACAGGAATCCACCTTTCCATCAAAGCCCAGTTTTTCGGGCATATTGTAAGAAAGGTTCAGGAAAAACATATTGGTGTCTTTAGGCAAGGTATAAAGAGCCGTAAAAATGTTATTTCCAGCAGAATCTTTGGCCTGTCCATACCAAATAAGATAATCTTTTGGCCTGCTTTTTTCTTCTCCTTCGTTTATTTCGCTTGCCCTGTTAGCTGCACGCAACAAATGCCTTATGGATTTTGCGTTGTCGCATGAGGACAAAACAAGCAGTAATACAATAGCAATTTTAAGTGTTTTCATCAGATAAGGCTTAATTTAGAAGCTTTAATAAAATGGTCAATGGTTGTCAACAGGCTTTCTTTTTCTTTGTCAGGCAGGTTGGCAATGTCCTGCAGGCGCTGCAACATTTTCTTGTCCCTGAAAAGGTTCGATTGTTCTGTTTCGTCGAGTAAGTAACCTACAGAAGCATCCAATATTTTGGCCAGTTTTTTGGCTGCCTCAATGGAAGGGGTCATTTCGTCACGCTCATACTTTCCAATGGTTGTATGGGAAGTATTAAAAATCTCGGCCAGTTCTTTTTGTGAGAGATTTTTTGCTTTCCGGCATTCAGCCAATTTTTTACCAAAAGTTGTCATAAATACACCTGATTATATTTATAAAAACCATAGAACAAGGAGGTTTAAACAAAATTGTGAATATAAAGATATAAATAGAAATAGCAGAATGCTGTTTCTATCACTATATCGTTGGAACTAAGCCTGTATTATCGGTCAAATGCTTCCCCTTTGAATTATGCTGTAAAGTAGTTAAAAATATATTTAATCCAAACGCTAGATAAGAAGCCATTGCCTACATAAACCAATTACGTCCCTGGCCGAGGTGGAGTGGCAGCCCGAAGACGGGAAGATGTACGTGGTGGCCCACCGCAAGGCCAGTGATGATACCGATTTCCATTACTCTACCGACACGGTGAGGGGCCCGAAGCTCCTCATTCGCGGACTGATGCCCGGCACCACCTACGAGGTGAAGCTTGCCAAACAGCTTGAAGACAAGACCTACGGCTCCTACAGCGGCACGCAGACCTTCCGCACCTTCGACTACGAGGCCTACGACTGCCAGAGCGGCCCGACCAGCTTCGAGCCCCCGGCCAACATTCAACCATTGTTGCTGCTGGTGCCCGGCGATGTGGTGCAGGTGGCCGACTTTGAGATGGTGGTGGTACAGGCCTCGGGGCAGCATGGCAAGTTTAGCGGCCTGGGCACCATCTATGTGCCCTGGCTCGGTCCCCGTCTGGCGGTCACCTTCCAAAACATCGGCATCAACACCGACAAACAGCTCATCAGCGGCGAGATCAACTTTGTGCAGGAGGTGAGCGTGGATGAGCTGATCGGGAAACTGCCCGAACCCGCCGCGGTAGATGCGGCCATCGTGCTCACCTTCGCCGTCAATGATGCCTCGCAAATGGTCGTTTCCATCGATGGCGACCAGGTCACCATTCACGGCCCCAACGACCGCATCGTCAGCTACAAAGTGCCCGGTGCGGCCAATGGATTTACCATCGCCGACAGCAAAGGCAATGTCTATCTGGCCACGCCCGGCGATGATGGGAAGCGGGTGAAGGTGGAGAAGGTGGTGCCGGAAATCAATGGCAGTCCTTTGCCTGGAGCAAATCAGCCCGTTTCAAGTTCATCCCCTTTGAAAGAAAAATTGGTCATTGAACTCTCGCAAGAATTGCTTGCCGAAATCGATGACTGGATGAACCTGAACGGGAAAGGACCTTTGGATGAAGCAGAATTGAATCGGGCCTTGGCATTGCCATCTCTTTGGGGCACAAATGAAGAAACCCTTTCCTTGATCAAAAGTGAAACACTCCCATCCATCATCAATAAACCCGCAGAGCGTCTTGCAATACTCGAAAGGGACACAGTGGCTAAAAAAATACTGGGAGATTTGACAAAGAGCCTGTCACCCGGCAATACCGTCAAATCCCAAATGGATGATGATGCATGGCAAAAGGCGAAAGATCTATTGAGTGCTTCGATTTCGAAAAACCTGGGCTGCACCTTGCAAATGCCAGTACCACTGGATTCAATGATAAATGCCAATGGCGCGGAACACGGTTATATCTTGCCCACTGATGTTGCTGTCCGGATCAATGAGCCAGAAAAACTTGGTTTTTCCAATAATGGGGAACTTAGGAGTTTCACCATCAATAGCATAAAGTTTGTAGCCGTAAGGGACAGTTATGGGTATTTCCATGGATTTGTGGATTCCAATGATTTCCGGCGCGAAGGCCTGGGCGGCAGCATATTGAGCATTGAGGCTTTGGGCCAAATACAAGCAAAACGTTACGCCTTAACAGAGCTCAATGCCGGTCAAATGGTCTATACCAGGGCGAGGGAATTGATATCCTTTGACCACTATGCGCAGTGTGTTTGCGCCTATCAATGGGAATATACCCCCACTTATGGGTCGATGTATGGCAAAGCGATCTTTAGCACGGTCCCCTTGTCAGCTTCCAAAAACCGCTTCGATTGCCAAGGGCCAGAATGCGGTGGGACCCCAGGGCTGATGACCGGTGTTGGCGAAAGTCTTTACCTATATATCACCAGGAAAAAGGATCTGCCAGATGACAAAAAAGGAGCATTAGTGCTCTTGGCCAATTTCCTTTCTGAAGAAACAGGGGGATTAAGCTATGTCTTTTATGGCCATGGGCTGGAAATGTTTGGCAACAACCCCGACAACCTGCACCAGGATATATTGAAATTCTTCCTGGACAATTCGATCTATGACCGGGCAAAATTCGACGAGCATTTCAAATTCAAACTTTCCACAAGAGACAAGGATGTGGTATTCTCGACAATGGATCTCTGGGAAGGGATCGACAAAGACAATTACAACAAAAATTCCCGTGATTACACCAAGGGCGAAGGGGCGCGCTACCATTATTCGTTTGCAGACCTAAAGGGCAGGCAGGATCATACAAACTCACCATATTTCCATCTGATCCTAAAAGCGGAGAAGGCAGGTTTGGCCGAACCTTTGAACACAAGCACTTTTTATGATCAATACCTTGCTAAATGGAAAACCGATGCGGCTTATATATTCATATCTTATTGGTCAGCCGTATGGAGCAAGGATATTTTAGAAGCCAATACTGCACAGTATGTGGCAACAAGCGGCGTGCTGTCCACCAAAGCATTAAAAGATGCGGCCATCGGCTCACTTGTAGATTTCACCTTGCAAATCGGACTGAACTGGGCATTTTTTGCCGATGAAAATGCCACGATAAACGATATTATTGCCCAAGTGGATTATTACCAGGTTGCTGCATCAGGTGTAGAAAACTCATTTGCATCGGCTTTTGGGAGTGATCGGGCGCAGCTTTTGGTATCTGCAGGAGCAAGTTGCTTGTTTGATGGCTTAACCGAGAACGGGGATCTGCGAAAGGATTTTGATATTGGAGAGTGTTCAAAAGGCATAGCCAGTGCCGTTATTGCTTTAAAAATATCTAACTTTGCCTTGGCCAGGTTAAAGAACCTGGAACCTGATAAACTGAGGCGGGGACTTGAGAGGTTGGGCATTGACCAAGGTGATTGGAAAGGAACTTTAAATTGGCTGGGCATAAAAAACGCCGATGAGGTGATGCAAGGTGCTGGAAAGTCGTTGGATGACCTGTTGCTGAGCTTGAAAAGAAAGGGCAATATCCAAGATGAAAGCTGGGATCAATTTTTAGCCGATTTCGGAAATGATGTTTCTTTGCTCCGTAGATTTGACAATAATCCAGGGTTGGTAGAGGCGTGGAAGAAGATGGACAACCTGGGAGCGGATGAAGCCCTGAGAAGGAATCCGGGGGCGTTGGAGGCACTTAGTAAACCGAAAGGTTCACGGCCTGATCCGAGTGATTATCTATCTCAAAAATACATAGATGATCACTTGGCCAAATTTGATGATGGTGGTTCTAGGATAGTTTCTAAGAATGCTTACGATGAATATGGTATAGGGAAACCCGATAACGGAAAGACGGAATTTATAGCTACAAAGTCCGAAGTAGATGAAATTCTGAAATTACCTATTGAGCAGCAGGCTGAGAAATTGGGGATTCCTATTGATCAGTTACAAAATGGAGGTATAGTAAGAGTAGATTTTAAACCTACTGACAAAATAGAAATTCCTTCGGGTAATGAGTTTGGAGCTAATGATCAATGGATACCAGGAGGTAAAACAGATGGGGGTACATTAGAGGCTATAGTCAAGACAGAAGGTATGACGTTGGATGTTGATTACACAGTAATAGTATTATGAAGGTACTTGAGAAAAAAATGAAGAGTAATTGGGATTTTATACTTTACAGGACAGATGAATGTTATGTTCTTAACGTTACTTTTGCAATAGTTTTGTGGATGTGACTAGAAGTTTTAAAATCACCGATGAAGATGCAAAATTAGATTTTGATGGAATGAAGCAGCTGGCAGAAAATATCCGACAAAATCAAGAATCTTATAAAGATCGAGAAATAACACCAGTGGTAACCATGTAGAATTTTAAGCCTCACTTTAGTGGGGCTTTTTTATGTTATGAGCCATAGGCTTGTTTTCCTTTGTAATCCCTGATAACCAAATCCATATAGTGGAAAATGCGCTGGCGTTCTTCGCTCGGTAGTCTTTCCATATCTTCCAGCCTTCTCAAAGTCTCCTTATCGAAAGAGGCGTTCAGCCCTTCACACCCCCCTCCACCGCGGAAGTTTCCTCCGCGCCCTCAATAAATCCTCCAGAGCATTATGAAAGAACTCCCCACGCCAAGGAATTCGAAGTGCTGTGCGAAGGGTACTATGTGCCCTGGAAGTTTATCCCCAAAGGACAGGGCGACAAGGTACGGGCAGAGCTCAAAGGCGACCTTGATCCGGAAAAGGTCATTTTCAAGAACACCACAGGCACGGTATTCTCCGCAGAGCGGAAAGGCAAGTCTTTTGAAATCAACCTGGCAGCGGCCAGCGGGGTGCTGGGCTATGACCTCTTTGCCATTTACCAGCAGGGCGATACCGTAGAGCGATCGCTGGGCAAGCTGAAAGTGACATCCTACGCGCACGCCACGCATTCAGTCAAGATCGTGCCGATGCAAGCCTCATCGCCCGATGCCAACACCATACGCGATGGCCTCAACAAAATCTATCAACCCTACGGGGTCGATTGGGCGGTGGAAGTACTTGCCCCCTTCACCGACCGCAGTTGGGATGTGGATGGCACCGGCCGCTAAAGCCTCTGTCGCAGAAGTAATTTACTTCCTTCCCTTGAATAACCCGCAGTTTCGTATTTCTATAGCTATGACAAGCTTTTCGTTCCGACTTATTCCGCCAGAGATATTATAGGATGAAAAAAACCTCACGCGTCGGACGTTTATCCTCATCGACTGATTGATATCGTACATGCCATGTTCGGTGGAGTTCTCCATCAGACAAAATCACCCACAAATTCTTCAGCTCACCCAGCACGCTATATTGAATACGATTTTTTGGCTAAAAATTCATAATTTGAATTAATGCAACCAAATTGCATCATGACTATATTTGGGATATGAAGTACAGTGAATATAAAAAACTGCTCAAAGACCATACGCTCAGGATTACAGATTGCCGGATCAACGTACTGGAGAAATTCTACAATACTACCCATGCGCTTTCATTCAAAAACCTGGAAGATGCCTTATCTGATTATGACCGGGTCACGTTGTATCGAACCTTGAGTTCATTTATAGAAAAAGGCTTATTGCACCGGATCCCCAGCGATGATGGCTATGCCAGCTACGGTCTCTGTCGGGAGGACTGCACCGAAGGCGGTCATCATCACGACCATGTGCATTTTAAATGCAACGTGTGCGGCCATATCGAATGTTTACCTGCTTATCATGTTCCCAAGGTGGAACTGCCGGGCTATGAGGTAAACGAGCAAAATCTGATTGTGAGTGGGGTATGTAAAATCTGCAGGAAGAGTTTCAATGGAGAGTAAAAGTTGGTTTTGCCAAAGTGTTGCACCCGGCAAAACCAATGAATACCATATCAATCCATGTGAACATGTACTTCTGTAATGCTCACTGCAATATTACCCTGTTCATCATATACCTTGATCATTAATTGCAGATGATCTACCTCTTCTGCAATCAGCTCGCTCAACTGCTGCTGGGTCAGGCTGAAATTGATCTCTTCAAAAATAAGGTCCAGTACAATGGCACCATCTGCCATGAAGGGCTCCAGGGCCTCTTCGTCAAGGTCGAAATCTATTAAGTCTTCCTCTGCCAACCTGCCGCCGTGGTCGTGGTCATGCTCTCCCTCATGACCTTCTCCAAGCACTATTTCAATGGCATGCATCCCGGCGTATTGCCCGTCTGTTGGATCAGTGACATTGCCTGTCACCATAAATGTCTGTCCCACTTCAATTTCCAGTTCATCATTAGAAAGGTTGGTAATATCAACCGCCGGCATGGATCCATTGGTAAGATAAATTTCAACTTCTTTGGTGCTATTGTCCTGATAGCTGGTTGCATTGCCTGATCTATCCACTGCCGACAGAATAAAGTGATATGGGCCTGCCATGGTATTCAGGGGTATTTCTAATTCATCGTGCAAATGAACATCTGAGTTCTTGAGACCAGCATCAAAATCGAAGCTTTGACTGAACGACCATTTTATCAATGCAGGATCTTCGGTTGACTTTGCAATGCGACCATGAGAATGCCCGTCAAAATTATTGTGAATGTCTATTTTATAAGCACCTAACTCGATGTCATCGGTAAACGCGGCTTCAAAATGTACTGAATTGCCAGCGGAAAAAGATTCACCAAAGGCAGGATCCTCCAATTCAATGGTGGGTGCAGAAGTATCAACTGTCTCGCTGCCATTATCACAACCCGCGAGTATCGTTAAGCATATGAGTGCAATTCCACTCAAAAGACTACCTGAATTTCTTTTCATTTTCTATTATTTTTTGTTGTAAGGATATGCAATTATACAACCTAATAGATATTTATGCAACTATGTTGCATAAATAAATTTAGCTACAACTCGAAAGGCATGCTTAGTGCTATAATAATATTTCTTCCCTGTTCTGGCAAATTCAACAACCGATACCGGCTCAGATGGTTCATATACGCCTTATCCAACAGATTGTTTACTGATAACCGGAATTGAGCGGTTTGGTTTCTCATTTTAAAATCAAATCCCCCAGAAATACTCACAAGCGAATATCCTTCAGTTGGTCGCTCATTTCGATCGACACGGTTCTGAGCAGCAAAAAAGTGGTAGTTTACACCAACAGCAAAATAACGAACCCAGGAATCCTTGACATTTTTGCCATATTCCACCTCTCCATAAATGGAGAAGGGAGGGGTAAATGGCAGAGGAAGGCTCGTATCTAAATTTTTATTCCACACATATTCCGTTGCGGTATTGAACGTGAAATGCTCCACAAATTCATATTCGAAGTTGAGTTCAAAACCTAAAAACAGGGCATCATTCTGTGTATATTGAAAAATTTGTCCCCCTGCCGGGAGGTCTGAAAATTCGGGTTTTGGCGCCAGGTAAATATACTGATCGTAGTAGCCAAGGTATGGAGTAAGCAAGGCAAAATGCATTTTTCTGATAGGTCAGATTTAAATCTCCCTGAATTCCACGCTCGGAATCCAACTCAGGATCGCCCATTTCGTGCCTGAAGGTGCCGTGGTGCACCCCATTGGCAGACAACTCCGCCGGCGTTGGCATCCTGAAGCTGGCGCCAATATTGACCTTTGCGTTGAAGTTGACTCCCGGATAGTAGGAAAATCCCAGGGCTCCGGAAAAATCGCTGAATTGCCTGTAGATATCAGGATTTCGCATGATGCTGTCGCCTTCTTCAGGCGTGGTGTAATCGGGCTCCGTTTGCTCGTCAATGTCGCGAGACCCATAATCATATCTGATGCCTGCATTCATGGAAAACTGGTGGTTTGGCGTATATTCCTGATATATGTAGGCACCAGCATTGAGGGCTCTAAAGCTGGAGAGTAAAAACTCAAAACCAGCGTGCTTATTGTCCTGCCATTGCCCCTGAAAACCAATTATTCCACTCAGGTTTTCGCTGAAATTATTGTTGTACCTGATATTGGCAGAAACAGTCTGAAGGTCCAGTCCCAGCGCCAGGTTACCATCTGGTGTCGGCTGGTAGCCATGCGCATGCGGGGCTCCCTCCTCTTTCCTTTTATTATACTGATAACCCAAATCCAACTCCATCCAGTTTTGTTCAAAAACCAGGGTGGTATTGGAAATGATCTTGAGATGATTGACCTCCTGCCGGGGCAAATCGATGTTCCTGGTATTTCCATCTTGTTCGAGCTGATACTCCCGGGGAATGCCCGTGGCCCCCGGGAAAAGACCTGCTTTTTGGTGAAAGTTGCTCACAGTTATTGTTGTGCCCCCCCAGCCTTTGTGGATACCGGTTGCCAGGCTGATGTTCCGCTCATTTCCAGCTGTGTTCTTCAATTGATTGTTGTATATGGGCAGTACAAAGCCATTGTAAGTAAAGCTGGTAGCAGGCACCGTATAGTCTCCAAAATCCTGCGTGCTCACCCTGAGCTTGAAAAATTTATCATTCTTCGCTCCCTGCAAGCTTGTGGAAGTGCCAAACAGTTGATTGTTGCTTTTATAGGTGAGAAACACATCCCCTGTCAAATGATCATTAGCCGGAAGTGTTGGCGGCAAAATTCTTATTACACCACCAATGGCATCCGATCCGTAAAGCAGCGAAGAAGGCCCCTTCACAATTTCAATTCGCTCCGGCTCGTATTGGTCGATCTCCAATCCATGATCAGCACCCCACTGCTGTCCTTCCTGTTTAATTCCCTTATCCATCACCAATACCCTGTTGAAGCTCATGCCACGGATCACAGGCTTGGCTATGCCCACTCCGGTATTGATGGCGCTAACCCCGGGGATTTTCTGAAGAGAATTGATTAGTGTGCCGGCATTTTGATTTTGAATAAAACTTGCATCTATCGACTGTATGGTTTGTGATTGTTCCACGCGGCCTGTTTTGAAGTGATCACCCAATACTACCACTTCATTGAGTTCAATTTGACTGTATCTCAGTTTGATGTCCAAATGGGCATCTTTACTATGTAAATCTATGCTGGTGACCAGCGTGTCATACCCAATATATGTGAATTGAAGTTGATGTGTGCCATGGTTAATGGCCGAAATTGTAAAATCACCATGTATGTCGGTGGTATAGGCACGGTCTTCATCCACCAGAATATTGACCCCGGGAAGCACTTCTCCCTGATTGGACATCACATGCCCGGTGATCTTGAAGGGCCCCTGCTGTGCAAATGAAGGGATGGAGCACGAAATGATTAAAAAGCAAATGACTATGGTGCTGCGTCGCATCAATTATATTTATGCAATAGTGTTGCAAACATATAAAGTCTGCTCATTTATTCATAGTAAATCGTTAGAACTAAATTTAGGGTTAAAATCAAGTTTCAGGCTACATCTCACAATGCTGTCAGCTGTCTGTACCATCCAGCAATATATTAAGTGCTGCCCCCAGTCTGCCAATGCCCAGTTCTATGGTGGCCTCGTCCACACTCGAAAAGTTGAGCCTCAAGGTATTGGTTTCTTTCTTGCCAATATAAAATGGATGCCCGGGCACAAAGGCTACTTTGTTCTGGATGGCGATGTCAAAAAGTTTCATAGATGAAATATTGTTGGGTAGGCTTGCCCATAGAAACATGCCTCCTTCGGGCCGGGTTACGTGTACTTGTTCCGGAAAGTGCCGACTTATGCTCTTTAGCATGGCTTCGCGTTGCAGGTTGTACACAGATTTTATTTTGGATACATGCGCATCAAAGCCTCCCATTGCCAGATATTCGGCCAGTACGTACTGTGCAAATTGATTGCTATGCAGGTCGGAAGCCTGCTTGGCGATAAGCAGTTTTTCGAAGATGGGTGCCGGAGCAACAATCCACCCCAGTCGAAATCCGGGAACCACTGTTTTGGAAAACGAACCCAGCATAATGGTTTGTTCAGGAATGAGTTGTTTAAAACTCAAAGAGGCTTTGCCGGTATATCTCAGATCGCCGTATGGGTCATCTTCTATCAGAAATAGTTTTCGCGATTCAAGAATGCCTGCTATTTCGCGTCGGTTCGAGTCGGAATAACTGATGCCTGATGGGTTTTGAAAATTGGGCACTGTATAGATCAATTTTGGATTGCGCCCGGGGAACACGTTTTTTAAGGCAACGATATCCATTCCCTGGTCATGAATTTTCACCGGGTTAAATCGTGTTTTGTACACCGAGAATGCTTGAATGGCTCCCAGGTAGCCGGGTTCTTCTATAATAATGTCGTCACCCTCATTGAGAAAAGTTTTGCCGAGCAGGTCGAGTCCTTGTTGCGATCCACTGGTAATCAGGATTTCATCCACAGGGATGTCCAGGTCAAATTTGTTTTTATACCTGGCACGGATAAATTCCCTCAAGGCCATCAATCCTTCAGAATTGCTATATTGCAGTGCATCAGGGCCATATTTGTCAAAAACCTGTGTGGTTGCCATGCGCAGCTCCTGCACCGGAAAAAGCGTTCTGTTGGGCAATCCCCCCGCAAACGATATCACTTCCTTATCTACCGCTACTTTCAATATTTCCCTTATAAAAGACTTTGGCACATCAGAAATCCGATCAGAAAAAATGTTGTTCATATACTTGTTGATTAATCAGCCAGTCAGGTTGGCATCGATAAAAGTAAGGTCTTTTTCAAAATATTCTGATCGTTCATTACCATATTTCATTCAGCAATTTGCTATTGGTTATGCCAAAGCCAGAATTTTTCAAGTTGGTGCTTTTTCATAAATGTTGGTCAAACAGGCCACCGATTGGATAGCTATTGAGCTCTGCATGGTGAATATGGGCTTCGAAATACCATTGGATGCAGGTAAGAAATGTAAGTAAAAAGTAAAATCCTGGTAGAAAGTGGGGCATAAATTACCCTAAGCCAATGAGCGGTCGAACTGCAACGAGCGTCTATTCAAGCGTATACTTTCGCCGGATTTATAATTAAATATTGGTATAATTATATTTTAAGTGCTACAAACACTCAAATCAACACTTTCTTCTTGTTTTTTTGATAATGTACTATTATCTAAATCGTTTTGGTTCATTGCTTCACTTGTAGTATTAATTTTAAAACCCTGATTTTTTTTTACAACAAGCGATTTTTGAATCATGAGTTAAACACTATACAGCCTTGAGATTTTACTTCAACATATTGACCCTCATACTTTTTAGCTGCAACCTGGCCTATTCGCAACAAAACGGCCAGCTATTTGCCGCTCCGGGCAATACGTACATTGAATATGAATTGGCAAATGGTTCGAATCAGGATTTTTCAGAGGTGGATGATTTTATCACGCGTACCAACGGAGCACAATATGCCTCTCCAGCGCAGTTGGCAGTAAGCCTTGCTGGCCGATTCGAGTCGGAGGCGGGAAAGATAAGAGCAATTTATACATGGATAGCCTTAAACGTAGCATATGATCACCAAGCGCTGATTACCGGAACCGGAGGAAGTCAGGCTGCTGAGGAGGTGTGGCAGACAAGGATGGCAGTTTGCGAAGGCTACGCCAATCTATTCCAGGAACTTTGTAGCCTGGCCGGCATAGAAAGCAGGGTGGTAAAAGGATATGTGAAAACTTACGGGACAGAAAAAATGCACTACCCCAACCACGCGTGGAATAGCGTGAAAGTAGCAGGCAGTTGGAAACTACTGGATGTAACCTGGGCAAGTATGAACAATGGCATTGATATACTCGAAGAAGGTTTGGATGAGCATGAAATTGCCAGGAAAAAGCTCGATTATTTCTTTTTGATCGAGCCGCAAAGGATGATACTCACCCACCTGCCCGAAGATCCTCTGTGGCAATTGCAGGGCAATGAAGTATCGATGGAAGTATTCCTGCAGGGCAATGCCGGCATATTGCTCGAAGTACAAAAACCTCAGAGTTCCAATTTTAATTTTGAGGCAGCAATCGAACAGTATGAGCAGCTCGACTCACTTGACAAGCACATTGCACTGCTGGAACGCATGGTGAAAACAGCCGATGAGAAAGCCAATGCCTATGGCCTTGGAATCGCCTACTACTATAAGGCTCAATCTATTTTGAAAGAGTCCACGGAAAATACAAAACTAAGTGATGGAAGTATAAAAAATCTGGCTCGCAGATATTACCAAAAAGCATTTGATCAGTTAAATGTGCTACAGCCAAATGACTTCGGTTATGAATTTTCGAGAGATTTGCTTGAAAATGTCGCATTTAAAATAGAGGTTCTTTAAGCGAAATATGCCTCGATTGTAGTATATTCAACGTGACTTTTTTTAATAGCTCCCGGTTCGCCGGGTGAGCAAGACTTTTTTTGACAAGGAAGCATGCGCGACAGAGGTAGTGGGCAATTTGAACAATGCTTTACATGTGCTCTTGATTGCGAAACAAATACATGGTCATGCAATTTTTATTTGGTCTGTTGGGCAGTTTTTTGGGAGGTGTAGCCTTTGGTCCCATCAATCTGTCGGTAGTTGATATTACCCTAAAGCGAAACCTGTCAGCTGCTTTGAGATTTAGCTTAGCCGCAGCCCTGGTAGAGATCGCACAGGCCGCCATAGCGGTGCTTTTTGGAAAAATCATCTCCAGAAAAATAGCAGAAATACCTGAACTCAAACTGATTATAATCGCTTTTTTTATCGCTTTGGGTCTTTATTTTATGTTCAAAAGGGACTCTCCTCAAGCCGAGGCTTCCGGTTCGGCCAAAAAATCTAATTTTCTCAATGGCCTCATTGTAGCCATACTCAATCCACAAGCCATACCATATTGGATATTTGTGTTGGCCTATCTCAAATCAAATCATTTGCTTTATTTGAATTCATGGCATTTTCTTTTATTTCTCATTGGGGTCTCCCTGGGTAAATTTATCGTACTGGGTTTGTACGGGTACCTGAGTGAGCACATCAAAAAACACACCCACCATCTCAATGAATATGTGAGCAAAGGCATTGGAGCCTTGCTTTTGGCGGTAGGATTGGTACAATGCATTCAATATTTTTTCTTCTGAAATTAAAAGGGCTGGTTTCCCAGCCCTTTTACACAAAATGAACACAGATGACTAAAAAGTTGACTACTAAACTTTACTAACTTCGCTCTTAAGTAAAATTCATGTGTATATTCCAGAAAAGTGATATAAAGTAACCAAATAATACAATTAAATACTGCTTATTTGGTTTGTCTGGTCATAATTGATTGAAAATCAAAAGTTTGCAAGCTATCGTAACGCTAAGATATTTTTTATTTGTCTATCTCTGCCGGTCAGTTTTACGAGATACACCCCTGGGTTGATAAACTATTTATGCTGCTACTTCCCTGTAGCATCTGTGACTTCGATACACCTCGATTACACCATTTTCCATCTTTTATTTTCTTGATCAGAAAAAAAAGGAGGGCAAGCCTCCTTTCGGATGTCAATTGATCGGCTGCGGAATTTCAGATATACATAACAATAAATTAACATAGACAGTTATATGTTAACCATATCTTAATATATAAGAGTTAAAAATCTTATTATTAACTTATTGTTTTGTAAATGTAAAATGTAGTTTACGCCTATGTTAAATTTTAATAAGCGCCTGGTACTACCGTTTTTTGTACCGGGCTTCATTTTTTGTACTGAAATGTCGCTTGGAGCCACCTGGACTTATGAACCAGGCGATTCCACTGCTACATATACGGAAGTGAAGAAGGAACGCGTCGATTCGGACAAGACGGATTTGATTGAGCCGGTTCAGGCAAAAACTTCTATTAAAAATGAGCTGGTCAACCGGGAAATAAATATTGTCAATGAAAAGAGCAGCTTTCGGTTTAGCTATGGTGGACGTATTCAGACGCGGTTTGATGTAACGCACAAGCATGAACAGGATGCCGGATATGACCAAAAGCTGTATTTTCGCCGCGTGCGCGTTAAATCCGACGGTCATCTTTTCACCTCAAAGTTCGGTTACAAGCTTGAAATCGATATTATTGGAAGCCAGGTATTGGATGCGGTGCTGAGTTGGAAATTTTATAAAGATCTTGAAATCTGGGCCGGACAGACCAAGTTGAGAGGAAACCGTGAGCGAGTCATTTCTTCTCAAGATATGCAATTTGTAGATCGTTCGCTGCTCAATGCCAGATACAACCTCGACCGGGACATTGGTTTTTGGCTGATTCATAAATTTAAATTTGGGCAGGGTGAGATCAGGGAGGTTTTTTCGGTCTCTAAAGGAGAGGGCAGGAGTATATTTGAAGACAATCCCATGCCGGTGGATAAAGGGCTGGACTATACTGCCCGATTGGAATATCTTCCGTTTGGAGCGTTCAAAAACAAAGGCGATTACAAAGGAGGTGACCTCGAAAGGGAGCCGGATCCAAAGCTATCTGTTGGCGCCACCTTCGACTACAACCAGAATGCAGTGCGTTCAAATGGCCAACTTGGTCCGGTGGTAGATCAACAAGCCGATTTAAGATCCTGGTTTGTGGATATGATGTTCAAGTACCAGGGTTTTTCGATGATGACCGAGTTCGTTAATCGGAATATTGATAATATTGAGGGCTATTCCGGCGAAGTGGTCGATGATTTTTCAATAATTTTTATACCGGAAGTGCCTTCAATACCCAGGCAGGATATCTTTTTAGGAACAATTACGAAATTGCTGCCAGGTACACGCAGGTACGCCCCGAAGCAGATGAAATCAACAGAGACCAGACAGAATACACGATCGGACTAAGCAAATATATAGTAGGCCACCACATCAAAGCCCAGACCGATTTCAGTATTTTGCAGGTTCAGGGCAGACCCACCACCAGCATTTTTAGAATTCAGTTTGAGATGTCGCTTTGAGTCACGAAGTAAGACCGAAGCAGATGCCGTTGGGATTAAACAATTATATTTAAGAAGATCATAATCAACTTCAAATTGAGGCAAACGACCTCACCACACCTACCGACATAGCCCCCAGTTTATTTAAGAATTGAGTCGATACCGTCCGTGTATTATACCTGGCTTTTTTCATATTTTTGCCGCCTGATGCTTAGCGGGAGGTTAATAGCTCCAAAATTCCATGGAAACAAGATCCAAACAGCGCATAGCGCTGAGTACGTTTTTCTTTTTGTCAGGTCTGTGCTTTTCTACATGGGCTTCACGTATTCCCACGCTCAAATCCACCCTCGACATCAATGAAGCGGAGCTGGGCAGCTTGCTCTTCGTCATGCCCATCAGTTCTATGTTTGGATTGCCGGTATCAGGTTGGTTGGTCAGCAAATTCGACAGTCGACTTCCACTGTTTGTCGGGTTTGTATTGCATGCTGTTTTTTTATTGCTCATTGGTTTTGCCACCAGCATAGCCATGCTGGTGGTATTGATTTCCTTTTTTGCCTTTTTTATGCGGATATTCAATATCGCCGTCAATACTCAGTCGCTTACCCTGCAAAAAATGTTTGAGAAAAAAATCAACGGGTCGTTTCATGGTTTATGGAGTTTAGGCGGCATTGCCGGGGTAGGGGTTTCTACCATCATGCTCGGTTTGGAAGTACCCA
The DNA here is from genome assembly GCA_012033595.1 of Cyclobacteriaceae bacterium. Lineage (GTDB taxonomy): Bacteria > Bacteroidota > Bacteroidia > Cytophagales > Cyclobacteriaceae > JAAUQL01. The sequence goes on from JAAUQL010000089.1 coordinate 19,420, forward strand.
TGGATATCCATTTAGCCTTAGTGGCTGTGGTGTCAATACTATTTGCCGGCCTGGCATACCGCCATCTCATCGTAGGAGACAAGTCAGAAAGCGGCAACAAACTGCAATTTGGTAAGCCAGATTCTCAAATCTTGCTGCTGGGTATTTTAATTCTTTTTGCTGCCATTTGCGAAGGTGGTATGTTCGATTGGAGCGGGGTATATTTTAAAGAAGTAATTAAGGTAGAAATATTTACTGCGGGGTACCTCATTTTCATGACGTGCATGGCCTTTTCGAGGTTTGTGTCAGATATGGTGGTGAACAAAATAGGAATGAAAGCCATGTATGCCATCAGCTCGGTAATGATCGCCATTGGCATGGCCATAGCCGTGGTTTTTCCTACCTTCTGGCTGGCCATGCTGGGCTTTTCGCTGGTAGGCTTGGGCACAGCAGCGGTCGTACCTATGACATTTTTACTTGCCGGCACTTCAAGGAAATATTCACCCGGAATTTCGCTCTCCATCGTGGTCACCTACGCCATGATCGGCATTCTGCTTGGCCCTGTACTTATAGGGTATATCGCCCATGCATTCAACTTGAGGGCTTCTTTTGCCTTCCTGGCGTTGGCGGGCCTGGCCATATGGCCTATTTCCCGGTATTATTTCAAAAAACACGGAGGTCTGGAATTGTAACAGAATTTTTTTTAGCAAAAATGTGTGCTCGATCCGTGATTCACACTCAAATAAACCACTGTTTTTTCGTAAAGTTGCGCCAGCAAAACCCTGACTTCCAATGAAAAAATACTACCTATTATTCGTCCTTGTATTCGGCACGATTGTTCTCCATGCTCAGCATTTTGATCGTACCCGGCTCGACAGCTTGTTTGCGCTACTCGAAAAAAATCAGAAGGGGATGGGCAGTGTTTCTGTATTTTATGATGGGGAAGAAGTATATCAAAAATCCATCGGATTTGCTGATGTGGAAAATGGCCTGCCAGCCGATGCTCAAACCAAATACCGGATAGGCTCTATTTCCAAGACATTCACTGCGGCCATCATTATGCAACTGGTGGATGAAGCAAAACTAAGCCTGGACATGCACCTTGCTGCTTTTTTTCCGGAGATCGAAAATGCCGAATTAATCACCATAGCACAATTGCTGCGACATCGGTCAGGCATTTACAATTTTACCAATGTTCCTCAATATACCGACTGGATGGAGCAGCCAAAATCGCGACTGGAAATGGTGGAAGTGATCAGACAATCCGGAAGCGAATTTTCTCCTGGAACCAAGGCCGGCTATTCCAACTCCAACTATGTCTTGCTTTCATTAATAATAGAAAAAATTACGAACAAAGAGTTTGCACAAGTGCTTCACGACCGCATCTCGTCACCGCTTGGCTTGAAAAATACCTACTTTGGCAGCAAGATATCCCCTGCACAAAATGAAGCAATGTCATATACCCTTGCGGGGAATAGTTGGGTGCCTGCTACCGAAACCGACATGAGCATCCCTCTGGGCGCGGGGGCGATAGTATCTACACCGGGCGATTTGAACAGGTTTTTCCATGCCCTTTTTACTGGAAATGTTGTTTCTCCAACATCCCTGATGGAAATGCAGCAACTCGAAGATCACTTTGGCCTGGGGCTGTTTCAGATGCCATTTTATGAACGCCAGGCTGTGGGACATACGGGTGGCATCGATGGCTTTCAATCAAATGTAGCCTATTTTCAAAAAGACAAAGTCTCGGTGGCATACCTGACCAACGGTGTTTCCATGACCGTGAATGACATTTTGATTGGTGTATTGAGCTTATATTTTGGTCGCGATTATGATCTGCCTCAGTTTACACCTTTTATGCAATTGACCACCGAACAATTGGACAAATACCTCGGAGTGTATGCCAGCGATGCCATCCCATTGAAAATTACCATTAGCAAAAATGGAAACACCCTTATCGCGCAGGCCACCGGCCAGTCATCTTTCCCATTAGATGCCTATGATGTAGATAAATTTCAGCGCGAGCAGATCGGCCTGAAGTTGCAATTTTTTCCTGCCGAACAAAAAATGACACTTATGCAATCGGGAATGGTGTTTGAATTTGTGAAGGAATAGCCCTGGCATTTCCTTGCCCCTCGCAGCAAAAAAGCTTTATATTTGGTTCGCCTTGTTCGTATCTATGTTCAAAATCTTCCTTCCGTTCTGCTTAGCGATAATTTCCTTTCAATGCCTGCGTGCGCAACATGAGCCGATGAAAGAGGAAAAGATGCCTGTCATCCAGAAGAAGGACTCATCTGCCGTAGGCGTGATGGAGCTGAACAGGCTCCGTTTCACACCTTTTTTAGCACCTTCTGTATCTCCCGAAATCGGGCTGATGCTTGTGGGAGGAGGATTGGTTTCCTTCAAGCTCGATCGGCACAACAAATTGGTACAGCCATCTTCGGTTCCTTTCTCTATTGGCTACAGCACCAATGGCTCCGCCAATATCAATTTCCGGCCATCATTATTTTTTAAAAATGATAAAAACAGGGTCATTGGAGATATTTGGATGAAAGACATGCCCGATAATTATTGGGGAGTGGGCTACGAGGCAGGCAAGGCACCTTCGCAGCCAGACTCCACCACCAGCTATCGCCGTAATTGGTGGCAGGTTTATCTCAAGCATTCGCACCAGTTCCGAAGGCACTTGTTTGGCGGGCTGGTGTTTGACTACAACCAGACCATCGCCAGCTCCATGAGCCCCAGTATGTTACTTGACGAATCCGTTCAAAAATATGGCTCATACATCCGCAACTGGTCTATAGGCCTCTTGTTGCAATACGATTCGCGTGATCTCACCATCAATGCCTATGATGGTGTTTTTGTAGAGTTGAGTTCCAACTTTTATAGAGCCGAAGCCTTTTCTAAGCCATATTTTCAAACCTTTATGATAGACTACCGGCAATATGAACAAGTGCGGAGGCCGGGACGAACACTTGCCTGGCAAATAAAAACACGCATGGCTCATGACGATGTGCCCTGGTCGGAGATGTCACAACTTGGTTCGCCTTTCGATTTTCGGGGATACTTTATGGGCCGCTACCGCGACAAGAACCTGCTGCTGGGGGTGGTGGAATACCGCCATATGTTCATGCGCCAAAAACCCGCGAAAAATGGTAATATGATGTCACGCTTTGGCATGACATCGTGGCTGGCTTCCGGATCGGTGGCAAGCAGTTTATCAGAAATGAACCATTGGCTGCCCAATGCCGGACTTGGCATTAGATTCGAAGTGCAGGAGAGAATGAACGCCCGGATTGATTATGGTTTTGGCAACGACAGCAGCGCCCTGTACATCAGTTTCAATGAAGCATTTTAGTGCTGTGTGGTCTGCCCCTATCAGCCTTTTGCTGCGGGTCTCATGGCCGTCCCGTTCCCCTGCACCTGGCACACAACACCCATTTTTGTATTGAAACAGTTACCAGCAGTATCGGCACTGCGTTGGTAATTTTTAACAGGTCTAAATAATCTGGCTTTCTCTCTAATTCTTCGATTTACATGACTTTTGTCATATATTTGGCTCCATTGAGCGTATATATTTGCTCTTTGGTCATTTTTAACCTGGCGACTTATTTTTCAAAAATTAACCTCTTAAACATGCAAATTGAGAAATTCAGCTACGATAATAAGATAGTCAAGTACTTTGCTATCGCAACAGTAGTGTGGGGTGTCATCGGAATGCTGGTAGGGATCATAGTGGCCCTGCTTATTTTCTACCCAAACCTTTTAACATTTGGCGGTATCGATTTGCATGCCGGCTGGAACAGCTTTGGCAGGCTTCGCCCGCTGCATACCAATGCCGTTATTTTTGCCTTTGTAGGCAACATGATCTTTGCAGGTTGCTATTATTCTATGCAGCGTCTGCTCAAAGCACGTATGTTCAATGATACACTGAGTTGGGTACATTTTGGGGCTGGCAATTGATCATAGTTTCGGCGGTCATCACCTTGCCCATGGCTTACCTCTTCGAAGGAATATGCCGAACTGGAGTGGCTATCGACAT
>JAAUQL010000005.1 GCA_012033595.1 Cyclobacteriaceae bacterium
GATAAGCGCAGGTTTAAGGTGTACCCGATCAAAAACGAATTTCTGAACAGCGAAGCGGTGGTGTTTGAAACAGAGGTGTACAACGACATTTTACGAACAAACCTTTGGTCATAAAATCGAGCTGAAGGTGACCGACGAACAAAATAATACCCGGGGATATAGCTATGTGACGAGTGAAAAAAACGCGCGATACAGGATCAGCGACCTGGAAAATGGCATATATAGCTATCGGGCTGCTGCCGACATCAACGGCAAGCAAGAGCAGGTGGAGGGCACCTTTACGGTCAATGACCTGCAAATTGAAACCACCAAACTGACCGCAGATCACAACCTGCTTAAGAATATTGCTTTGCAAAACAATGGACGCTTTTATGAAAAAAGCCAATTTGAGGCGCTTAGAAGTGACCTTGAAGCACAGGAAAAAACAAATAAAATATATACTTCTGAAAGATACCTCGCCATTATCAATATGAAGTGGGGTTTTTTTATCCTCATCGTAGTCGTAAGTGCAGAGTGGCTATTGCGGAAATATCACGGCAGCTATTAATGACAGCTTATGGACAAACATCGCCTCACTTCTGTATCGTTGTACGCATTCTTTACCGTGTCTATCATCAACCTGCTCAATCAGGTGGTTCATATCTTGTGGGTGGACTTGCTCACCAAGCCCTTGCTTATGGTCACGCTGCTCCTATACTATCTGGCCGCCAGAAAGGTTGAATTTTCGCGGATCGCCATATTCATGATCGCGGCACTGGTATTTTCGTGGTTTGGCGATGTATTATTAATGTTGCAAGGCAGGCTGGAAGGTATGTTTATTGCCGGGCTGGCTTCTTTCCTTATTGCGCATCTGTTCTATCTGGTGGTCTATCAGCAGGCCCGGCATACGGTTGTCCTGGGCAGTTATAGTTTGTTTATTACTACACGCACTGTTTTTTTGCTGCTTGTGGGTTTTGCCCTTATTTATATGCTATATCCATCGCTCGGTTCTCTGGGTATCCCTGTTATGATATACACTGCGGTGATTATTTCTATGGCCTTAGCTGCACTTATACGGCGCGGGCGCACTACCGAAAAGAGTTTCATATCGGTGTACAGCGGTGCTTTATTGTTTATTATGTCAGATGCCATGCTGGCCATCAATAAGTTTCTGGATCCGCTGGTGCAGGCCGACTTGCTTGTGATGTCCACCTACATTGCCGCGCAGTTTTTAATTGTAAAAGGAATATTATTTCATGAGCATGCCCCTGCGGAGGCAGATGCCCAAAAAGGAGCCTGATATCGGAGAAATGTCTGTAATAGCAGCATTTCTTCCACCATCTTTCCTGCCCAGTGCCGATTTTCAGCGTGTTTGCTGGCATGATGAAGCATTAATATTGACAGCCGCGTTGAACCAAAAGACCGTGAGATCACTGGGCAAGAGCCACTGGGTAAAAAAGATTGATGTGAAGAGATTAGCAGGACTTACTGTAGGAAAAAGTGTGAGATGACTTCTTGAGTGATAAGCCATCTACAACAATCGGACAAAGCCGAGTTGTGTATTGAACAGTTTAAGAAAACCTCTAAACCCCTGGTTTAGTGTCGTAAATGCTGTGTTTTCGCATTCCTGGTACAATGATGTTTCGCGGGTGATTAGTTTGCCTTTTTGTGGAACAACCAGTTGATTGCTGTCGGTAAGCTTGATATAGACATTGACGCTCGCCGCATCAGCTATTACCCCATCAATTATATTTTTGAAAAATCCTGATTTCTTATTTGAAATTTTGAGTACACCATGCTCCATGTTGGTTTCTAGCAAATCCAGGTATTTTTTCGGACCTTCAAAAACCACCTTTTGTTCATCGCCAATGGAAACATAAAAATTGCAAGCCAGGTCGATGTCCAGTTTGTGAAAAGCGTAGGTATCGATTACTTTCGAGCCTGTTTCGGTTTCATTGCGCAGAAAATTGGATTCTGATAGCCAAAGCCCGGCGATGACACAGACGAGAGCTGAATAATAGAATAGTTCTTTTTTCATGGGGGTTGTTCTGATTTACTGTATAGATGTAGCCACCTGCAAAAAAGTTGCAGCGGCTACGGATTTTTTTTGATTTGGTTAAATAAAAAATCCTGTTTTACAGTATTGCTTGGTTTAGACCCTATTTTGATCCGGCATCTGCTTCCCAGTCTTTGGGCCTGGCCATAAATTCCTGAAGCTTTTTATTGAGCGTAGCAGTTTCCATTTCAAATTCCGGTGAGTTGCCCTTTTTTTCCGGGAAGGTCTCCATGTGCAAGGTACGGGTCGGGAAGGCAAAATTGACTCCGAGGTTTTCGGCAAGCTTAACAATTTCTATCAAAATCTCGTGCCTGCAACGGAGCTCGTCGCCCCAGGTGGGTACTTCGAAGAAAATATAAAACATGATGTTGAGCGATGAATTAGCCAGATCATTGAAATAGATATGATAGTTATCTTTCCACGTATGTGGGTGTTTGGTCACAATGCCACGTAAGCCATCTACAAATACATTGATCAGGTGGGCGGGCGTGTCGTAGGTAATGCCGATTTGGGTGGTAAATCGGCGATATCTGCGCAGTCCATGGTTGTCAACCGTTTTGTCCGCTATCATGCCATTGGGCACATAAGTGACCGAGTTGCGAAAGGTGCGTACCCTGGTAGCACGAAAGCCCACCTCTTCTACTGTACCATCTATATCGCCTGAGGTGATCCAGTCGCCAATCTGAAATGGCTTGTCAATGAAGATCATGATGGAGCCAAAGAAGTTTTTCAAAGTGTCTTGTGCAGCCAGGGCAAAGGCCAGTCCGCCAATGGACAGGCCGGTGAGCAGCGGCAGGATGTCGATATCGAGATTGGCCAATATGGCCAATACACCAATAATGATCACGAAAATTTTGAGCGCTTTGCGGAGCAGTGGCACCAATTGGTCGTCGAGTGTGCTTTCTGTCCGGTCTGCCAGTTTCACCAGGTATTCTCCCAGCACGTCCACAATGCGATAAAAAACAATAGTGGCAAACACAGGCCACAGTGCTTTGAGCGCAATGATGGTGTAGGTGGTGATGGTCAATGGCAACTGCAGCACAGGTACCAGGAGCAGCAGTATGGGAAAAATAATCAGTATGCTCATGGGTTTGGCTATGGGTGCCATATAGCTGTCTGCCACCTTGCGATATCCATACCTGATCATGAAATTGATAATGATCTTTTCGATAATGAGGGTGAATATTTTGTGAAACACCATAGAGATGATGATGATGAGCAGAATGCCCACCAGTTGCCACAATTGCAACCCAAAATATTTTGAGGTACCCATTTTGGGCAGTAGGTCTAGCAATTTGTCCACTCCAAAGGGGTAGATCTCGGAATGGATTTCAGGGATATGCGCCACCGTCTCCGAGGAGTAGTACCATCTGGAGCCAATCTTTTCGAGGTAGATGTGCGGGTATTTGCTATGAACCTGAGTTCGATTAATAAATAGGAGGAATTATATAAAATCCATGCTTTTTGGTTATATTAAAGCTTTGACAATCAACAATATAACCTACAAAAGCATGGAATTAACAGATGATAAAATTACCGAAATTTTCTATCTTGTAGACGATTTCTGCCAAGAATTTGACAAATCGGTCAAAAACCACCTCTTGGGGCATAAGCCCAGGAGAAAGCCCAAGATGTGCTGTAGCGAGGTGATCACCATCATGGTGGCCTTTCATCTTGGGAGCTTTAGGAACATGAAGCATTTCTATCTTTATTTTGTCCAAAAACATATGGCACACCTTTTTCCGAACACGGTATCCTACAACAGGTTTGTAGAGCTCATGCAGGCCGCTACCTTACCAATGGCCCTGTGCCTGAAAACATGCTGTTTTGGCGAAGGGACTGGTATTTCATTTATTGATTCCACGCCCATCCGTGTTTGCAAAAACAAAAGGATAAAGCGCAACAAGGTCTTTAAAGATGTGGCCCAGGTGGGCAAATCGACCATGGGCTATTTCTTTGGGTTCAAGCTTCATATTGTCATCAATGACAAGGGGGAACTGCTTAATTTCGTCATTACGCAAGGAAATGTAGATGACCGCGAACCTTTGAAAAACAAGCGGTTTGTCAACGCTTTGAAGGGAAAGCTATTTGCCGACAAAGGCTACCTCTCAAAACACCTTACGGAAATCCTTTTCATGGATGGGCTTCATTTGATCACAAGTATCCGGAACAATATGAAAAACTGCCTAATGGAATTAAAAGATAAAATACTCCTCAGGAAGAGATCAGTCATAGAAACTGTAAACGATGAACTGAAGAATATCTGTCAGGTGGAGCACTCCAGGCACAGGTCCTTTTCTAACTTTATTACTAATTTGATCTCAGGACTTATTGCTTATTCCTTCATGCCAAAAAAGCCGACAATCAAATATGAGAGTGTCACAACGGATCAAATCGCACTGTTTTAAAATCGAACTCAGGTATTTAGTTTTAGTAGCCTGGTATGAGCACCTCATTCATTTGCTGAGCCCAACAGGTTTTGGTCAATAAATTTTGTGGATTTTGCGCCGAGTTCCTTCAGCCTTTCGGTCTTTCTGATCAGGTTGTCTCTACCATCCGAGAGCTTTTTCATGGCTTCCTGGTAGCTTTTGGAGGTGGTGTCCAGATTTTTGCCTACCGACATCAGGTCTTCGGTAAAGGCCACAAACTTATCGTAAAGCTGCCCACCCTGGCGGGCGATTTCCAGGGCATGTTTGTTTTGGTTTTCCTGCCTCCATATACTGGCTATGGTGCGCAAAGTGGCTATCAGGGTCGAGGGACTTACGATAACGATATTTCTGTCGTAGGCATCGAGAAAGAGTTCTGTATCATGTTGAACCGCCAGGCTAAAGGCCGGTTCGATGGGCATAAAGAGCAGCACAAAATCCAGCGAACCGATCTGATACATGGCCTGGTAGTTTTTTTCACTCAGTCCTTTGATGTGCGATCGTATGGACAGTAAGTGGTTTTTGATCTCCAACTCCCTTTGGCCGGCAACATCGGCATTGCAATACCTTTCATATGCATTGAGTGAAACTTTGGAGTCGATGATGATGTTTTTTTGCGCTGGCAAGCGAACTACCACATCGGGTTGTAGCCGTCGTCCTTCCGGGTTGGTCATTGATACCTGTACTTCGTATTGTTCTCCCTTGGCAAGGCCGGATTTTTCAAGGATGGATTCCAGCATGTATTCGCCCCAATTGCCCCGTGTTTTGCTCTCACCTTTCAGGGCTTTGGTCAGGTTTTCGGCTTCTTTGGTGATTTGCAGGTTGAGCTCCCTCAGTCCGATGATCTGTTCCTTGAGAGCCGAATTTCGCTCTATACTTTCTTTGTTGGTCGATTCTACTTTGCGTTCAAATTCGATGATCTTTTCCCTTAGTGGAGTCAATATTTCCCCGAGGTTGATTTTGTTCTGATCGGTAAATTTTTTTGTTTTTTCCTCCAGGATTTCATTGGCCAGATTTTTAAACTGATTTTGAAATTTTTCCTGAAGGCTTTCCAGGTCGGTTTTTTGTTCGTGAAGCCGCTGGTTTAGGTTTTTCAACTCTTCTGTTCTGGTGGCCAGGGCGATGGAGGTGCGGTGGTTTAGCTCACGCTCCATCCTGATCTCATTTCGCAATGATGAGGACTCCTCCTGTAAATTCGCCAGTTTACCCTCGGCCAGCTTCTGTGCGATCTGAAGGGCTGCCCGTTCGCTTTCTAATTGCCGTATTTCTTCGGGTTTCAGTGGGTTGGTACTTTTATAATAATAAAAAAACGCCACGCCGGTTGCCGTGCCACCCAATACAATTCCGATCAAAAGGTATAGCATGTCCATGATTGATTCATTTTTGACATAATATTGAAAAAATTGCCGAACACCAACCCCCTTCAGTATTTTCAAAAACCTGAAGGATGGGTGCCGGCACTTAGTTTATGCTGCCGCAGCTATTGCGCTTAATTTTTTTGGGGAAGACCCAAATAATACAAAAGACCGGCATAGTGTTGATGATTCGCTCTTTCACCCGTCTGGCTCGTATCCCGGCAGAATGCGCCTTATTGCGAATCAGTTGGCATTGGGAAGGTTCACTTTGAACGCCGCTTCCATCTCTCGATGCAAAATGCTGCTGAGTGAATCTACCAGCGGGCATGCTGAGGCATCTCAGAGATATTTACATTTTCATTGGGATCGGTGCTGTGGTCGTAGAGCATCCTTCCCACATAGTTGTTGTCTTTATCGAAGTACTCGGTGTATAGATAGTTGTCGGAAATAATCGACTCGCCATCCACATATCTGGAATAAATCACATCTTTGAACTTCTGATCCGGGTTGTTTAGCAAAGGTACAAAGCTTCTGCCTTGCCATTGTGGCAAATCTTCCAGTCCGGCCAACTCGCTCAGCGTTGGAAAAATGTCGATATATTCGGCCAGAGCATCGGTTACCTGGCCTTGTTCAAATCCCGGTGCGCTAATGATCATCGGCACGCGCATGGCCACGTCAAAGTTGGAATGCTTGCACCACATGGTGTGTTCGCCGAGTTGCCAGCCATGATCGCCCCATAATATCACAATAGTGTTTTTGCGCATATCCAATTCATCGAGTGCGTCCAGCAGGCGGCCTATCTGGGCATCGGTATAGCTCACACAAGCGTAGTATCCCCTGATGAGGGTAAGGGCCATTTCGTCAGAAACCGGACCCTTTTCTGGTACTCCATAGTATTTGCGCAATTCGCCAAAGTTGTGAATGGCCACATCCGGCACATTTTCCGGACGGTAATAATTGTCGGGCAAAGCGATGGTTTCGGCCGGGTACAGATCCCAATATTTTTGAGGCGCATTAAAAGGTAGATGAGGCTTAAGAAAGCCCGCTGCTATGAAAAATGGCTCACCGGTATCTTTCAGTCTTCGTAAGTCTCTTATGGTTTTGTTGGCAATTTTACCGTCAAAGTATGCCGAATCCTCAACCAAAGGCCATTCGTATGGCCAGGCGCGCTTATTTTCGGTGGTTTGGGTGAGTGCCCGGTTTTCTTCCGAGATGTAGTTTTGCCAAAGGCCATCGGCTGATTTTGGGTGCCATGCAGGCTCAGACCAACTTTCAGGGATGTCATCGCGGTGGTGGAATATCTTGCCGTTGGAAATAGTGACATATCCGTTGTTTTTAAAATGCTCCGGCAGGCTGATGGCCTCGGGCACATCATTTTGGGCATAAGTATGATACTGGACATAGCGGTTTCTGGTGGGTTTGATGCCCGTCAGCAAACTGGCGCGCGAGGCACCACATACGGGCACATTGCAGTAGGCATGTGTAAAGGCCAACCCTTCGGAGGCAAGTCGGTCGATATTTGGCGATTTGATATGGCTCGACCCATAAAGGTTGAGCTCAGGGCGCAAATCGTCAACGGCAATAAAAAGCACATTTGGCTTTTGGGACACTTGCTCTTCGGAGCAGGAACACAATGCAAAAAGTAGTATTGCTATAAAAGCAAAATGAGACATGCGGTGCATAATTGTGATTAGTTTAAAATTAAAAATTAGATTATTCCAAGGTACAAAAAAGAGTCAATGTAATGCCGAAGAACATTTCAATATTTTTAACCAAATGGTTTTTCTGAGACATCTCGTACAAAATGGTAGTCTTTTTTGATGAGTTGCACAAAAAAACCGGTCATTTTTATGTTTTGATATCATCCACAATAATGCTTTCGGTATCACCACGTTTTACCCTCCCGGGCAGTAGATTTAGATTTTGCCTTCAGAAAATACCAGGAAACAATACTTTGAAATATCATTATTTTGTATTATTTTGCCCTAGCTTGGGGAAAAGTTTTTTTATCGAAACTATCCTTCGCATGCATTGACCTATTACTCACTAAATACTATAGCATATGAATTTCACTCCTAAATTTGAAGTCAAATCACCAGAAAACGCCCAAAAAGGCTATGAGCCGGTTACCAACTATATGGCCAGAGATCTCATCACCTTTAAGCCCGACGATGAAATAGGAACTGTGATAGCCGTGCTCAACGAAAAACAGATATCAGGGGCACCGGTACTCAACGACCGCAAAGAACTGGTGGGCATTATCTCAGAGCAGGACTGTCTCAAGGTGGTGATTGACTCGGTGTATCACAATCAACCCGTCAGCAAACATTTTGTAAAGGACTATATGCATACCGACCTGATCACCATCTCAGAAAACGCCGATGTGGTTGATGTGGCCAACATGTTTTTGAAACACAGATTTCGTCGCTTTCCGGTGGTAAAAGATGGCAAACTGCTCGGGCAGGTCAGCAAGCGCGACATACTGCGGGCTGCATTGAAGATAAAGTTTACCACCTGGTAATCAGTACCAAATTAACTGCAATGGGGAATATGAGCTTTCATATTCCTTTTTTTGCCTTTTATTTCCTAAAAGGACTATACCTTTGTTGCACGTAGTGACCCACAAATATGAAGCTATCCCGAAATCTGTTCTTGAGTACGGTCTTTCCCTGCTATGTTTGCTGTATGGCATAGCGGGCAAAGCACAGCAGCAAGGTCTCTTCGATACTGACGAAGTGCTGGATGTGACACTGACCACCGATATCAAAAACCTGCTCAAAACCAAAAAAGAGGGGGAATACCAGCCTGCCGGTTTTTTGATGGAAGGCAAAACCTATGAAATAAAAGTGAAGGCCAGGGGCAACTACCGACGCGAAAACTGTGAGTTTCCACCGATCACGCTCAACTTTGCCAAAGCCGATTTTGAACACAATTCCTATATGCAATTGGACAAGCTAAAGCTGGTGAACACCTGCAACATGCAAAAATCCTATGAGCAATACATCCTGAGCGAATATCTGGTTTACCGGGCTTTCAACCTACTTAGCGACAAGAGTTTTAAGGTGCGTCTGCTCAGGATAAGCTACGTAGATAGCCACGACAAGATAAAAACCGTGACGCGATATGGTTTTGTCATCGAAGACCAATATATGTTGGCGCAGCGACTTGGCGGAATGATGATTCAGACCGAAGGCATCCGCGACAGATCGACCAATAAAAGGCAAATTGTGATGCTGTCCATTTTTCAGTTTATGATAGGCAATACTGATTGGTCTATTCCCCGGTTGCACAATGTAAAACTGCTGAAAATAAACCAGGTGAACGAACCAGCGCCCTATGTCATTCCTTACGATTTTGACTATACCGGAATGGTAGATGCCTCCTATGCCACCCCTTCGCCCATCCTGGGCATCAGTTCGCTACGGGAGCGCCTGTTTTGGGGCAAGTGCTATACCGAAGGGGAATTGAAAATGGCCATTGAGGAATTTAAGGACAAAAAAAAGGAGTTCTACCAATTGTATGAAGACTGTGAACTCCTTGACAAGTCAAATTTGCTTGCTTCCCTTGATTTTTGGACAGTTTTTATAAGATCATCGAAGACGAAAAAGAGCTGGAAAAGGTATTTTATTGATCAGTGCAAGGAGTAAGTGTCGGTATGGGCGAGGCTAAGGTTTTTAGAATATCCTTTCTTTTTTCCCTTATTCCCAATTGCAGGATGGTGCTTTCGCCAAATAGTAATAGACTGACTGGTTTGGTTTGGAATGCATAATCAATTAGTTTTACCTCGATTTTTTTTGATTTTGCCTCTTTGGAAAAAATAAACCTCATTACCATCACCGGGCCTACGGCATCGGGCAAAACCGGGTTTGCCGCTCACCTTGCTGACCGCATCCATGGCGAAATCATCAGTGCAGACTCGCGTCAGGTATATCGAAATATGGATTTGGGCACAGGCAAAGATTATCACGACTATGTGGTAAAGGGCAGGCAAATCCCCTATCATCTCATCGATATTCGCGATGCCGGCTACAAGTACAATGTGTTTGAGTTCCAGCAAGATTTCAATCGGGTATTTAATGAAATAAGCAAACGCGGCGTCATGCCCTTGTTGGTGGGGGGCACAGGCATGTACATAGAGGCCGTTACCAAAGGATACAAATTGGTGCCTGTACCTGTAAATGATGATTTGCGGGCAGCCTTAGACCAGAAGGAACTGTCAGCTTTGCAAGAGATGCTCGCCAGCATAAACCCCAAACTACATAATACTACCGATACTCAGCACAAGAAAAGAACAATCAGAGCCATAGAAATAGCCACATTTTACCAGGAAAATCCAATGGTTGAGACCGACATTCCCCAGATCAACCAGCTTGTCTTTGGTGTGAAGACAGATCGTGGCCTGCGGCGAAAAAGAATAAGCAGGCGACTGGATGAACGGCTAAAATCAGGCATGATTGAGGAGGTAGAACATTTGTTGCAAAAAGTTGAGCCCAAAGACCTGATCTTCTATGGCCTGGAATATAAATACATTACCCAATACCTGATGGGTGAATTGAGCAAAGAACAAATGCACCAGCAACTGGAAATAGCCATACACCAGTTTGCCAAGCGACAGATGACGTGGTTTAGGAAAATGGAAAGAGAAGGCACGTGTATCCATTGGATTGATGGCGCCTTGCCGATGGACGAAAAAGTAGATTATGCTTATTCGATTTTAGACAATTTTAATATTGACACCAATTAATTATGACCAGACATAGTGATTTACAACAGAATTATTAATTTGGTTAAGAATATCACAAATTCAATTTTTATTTACATTAACTAAAAATCAAATCTCGTTATGAAACAATCCATTGTATTACTCTTTGCCGCCATTCTGGTAGCTTTTTCTTGTGTATCAAAAAAGGAAAATGATCAGGTGGTGATGGAAAATGAAGAACTAAAAGCAGAACTGGCCCGGGCACAACTGGCCGTATCTACCCTCGAAGAAGTAGGTACCCTGATGGACAGCATCGACAAAGCCCGCAACGCACTCAAGCTCGAACTCGAAGCGGGCACCAACTACGACGACTATCTGCAAAGGATGAACGACATCAACAACTATGTGAGCGATACCGAAGCTAAAATCGCTTCTCTTGAACAAGAACTCAACAAATCATCATCTAACAACCAGTCATACATCAAAACCATCAACAAGCTAAAGGCTGATCTGGCTGACAAATCGAATGAGCTCACCGAACTGCAAACCACTGTAGAAAACTACAAACAGGAAAATACTGACCTGCTCAATACCGTCGATCTGAAAACCACACAAATTGCCGATCTGGAAAGCAACATTGCCATGAAAATGGAAGAATTGAACCTGATAGAGAACAGAATACAGGAATTGATGAAAAAGTCGCAAATGTCTGAGGCAGATGCCAATTACGCCCTTGGCGAAGCTCTGGAAGAAGCTGCAAAAAGAACCAAACTGGCTCCTAAAAAGAAAAAGGAAACCTTACAGGAAGCACTCGATTATTACCAAAAATCCCTTGACCTTGGCCGCCAGGATGCTCAGGCCAAAATAGACGAACTGAAAGAGAAAGTTTAGTTTCCTTGCTATGATATCAGGCGTATTTGCCATAGGTTCCCGGTGGGCCTATGGCAAATATTTTTTTAACCACTTCCTCCAAACAATCATTTCCCCATTTTTATTAACTGTACACCAGCGCCCCAAGATGCACTCACGACAATATACCATTAAGGACATTGCCAAACGACTAAAAATATCAGCCTCTACAGTATCGCGTGCCTTGCGCGACCTGCCCGACGTGAAAGCAGATACCATGGCTCAGGTTAAAGCCCTGGCCAAAGAATTGAATTATTTGCCCAATCCAATCGCCCAAAGCCTGGTAAAAAACCGCTCCTATAATATCGGAGTCATCATTCCGGAGTTTATGATACATTTTTACTCCGATGCACTCAGTGGCATATACAAAGTGGCCAACAAGGCCGGCTACAATGTGATGGTATGCCAGACAAACGAAAGCTATCGCAACGAGCTCAAGAGCATAAAAAGCCTGGTTTCCAGCCGGGTAGATGGATTGATCGTTGCTATTTCCAAAGAAACCAATGATTTCGACCACCTCAATTCCCTCAACATCCGCAAGACTCCCCTGGTCGTTTTTAACCGGGTGAGCAAAGAAATCACGGCAAGCAAGGTAGTGCTCGATGACTTCAAAAGCGGATACAAGGCCACCAGGCACCTGATCGACTGTGGCTGCCGGCATATCGCTCATATAGCCGGCCCTATGAACCTTCAACTGAGCATAGACCGGATGGAAGGCTTTAAAAAGGCGCTGGAAAAAAGCGGGATTCCATACGAAGAAGAATTGGTGGCTCCCTGTGATTTTTCCATAGAAGATGGCAAGGAAGCGATGGAGAAAATCTTACAAAGCGGGGAAAAAATAGACGGCGTGTTTTCTGTGTGCGATGCAGCCGCTTATGGCGCCATGTCGGTACTGAAAAACGCTGGCTACAAAATTCCCGAAGATGTGTCGGTGATCGGCTTTACCAACGAACCCTTTGCCAAACTGATCGAGCCCAGCCTCTCCACCATCTCCCAGCCGTCGTTTGAAATGGGCGAAATAGCCGCACACCTACTCCTGAAACATATTGAGAATAAGGAAAATTTTGTGCCTGAAATGCGCATTTTAGAAACAGAACTCATAGAAAGAAATTCAACACGTCGCATTTAGCCCTCAAAATCACCCGGAGATGAAAATAATCATTCGATTTCTTTTGGTTGCCGCTACCATTGGCTGCCTGTACTTTTGTGCGCACAAAGCCGATAAAACACCGGTAAGTCCGAAAGAAAAGGTAATGCAACTGCTGGAAAAGCACACTTTGCAGCTCTGGTACCCCCGTGTCGTTGATACGATTCATGGCGGATATTTTTCCACTTTTGCTTTCGACTGGGCAAAGAGCAACAATCAACAAAAGTTTATAGTGACACAAGCCAGACATATCTGGACTTTATCCAACGCGCTGGCACATTTTCCCGACAAGCCTAATTACCTGGCTTACGCCAACCATGGGTACTTATTTTTGAAAAATCATATGTGGGATGGCGAGCGGGGAGGCTTTTTTCAACTTACGGATTCGACCGGAGCTGTACCTCTGTACAAATACAGCAGGGAGAAAAGGGCTTACGGCAATGCTTTTGCCATTTATGGACTTGCTGCGTATCATCAGATATCCGGCGATACGGGGGCACTCGATTTGGCCGTAAAGGCTTTTCGCTGGCTCGATGACCATGCGCACGATCCGAAGTCTGGAGGCTACTACCAGTACCTCGACAGCTTGGGACAAGCTATTCCAAGAGCGGCATTGCAAGATGGCTACCAGGCCCCCGACAAGATATTGGTGGGCCTAAAGGACTATAACAGTTCTATCCACATCATGGAGGCTTTCACGGTGTTGTACCAGGCGTGGCCGGACGATACCTTGCGGCAGCGCTTACAAGAAATGTATCATATCGTCTCAGATACCATGATGGACAACCGCGGATTTTTGAAGATGCACTTTTATCCTGATTGGTCGCCGGTACCTGACCAGGAATTGATCGACTTAGCGGGCGAAGGAAACTTCAACTCCAACCACATTTCTTTCGGGCATGATGTGGAGACGGCCTTTCTGCTTTTAGAAACGGCTGCCTCTCTGGGGATAAGCGAGGAAGAAGTGTTGCCTTTGGCCAAAAATTGGTAGATCATGCCCTGCACAATGGATGGGACGATGAGAAAGGTGGTTTCTATGAGCAAGGCATATACCGGGATGGAAAAATGAAGATATTGGATGATGGAAAAAACTGGTGGGCACAGGCCGAGGGACTTAACAGCCTGTTGCTGATGAGCTTACACTTCCCAAACGATGCGCACGCGTATTTTGACAAATTCGAGATGCAACTGAACTATATCGATACCTATCTCATCGATCATGAGCATGGCGGGTGGTACCCCAATGGTATCGATGCGCGTCCGGAAGCTAAAAAATCCCCAAAAGCCCAGATCTGGAAAGGAAACTATCATACCAGCCGTTCGTTGATCAATTGCTATCGGCTGCTGGACAATCGCCAACATCAGTAGCCCAACTCACCAAGTACAAAAATGCTATGCTGCGGGCGATCAATTTAAACCTTACACGCCCGGGCGCTGTCTATAGGTACCAATAGCATGGGCACATTGCATCTGCTAAGTAATTTTCATATATTTATTAGCATCCTTTGGTAATCTTACTCACATGAAATATGTAACAACGCTACTCACTATTCTTATTTTCCTCATTTCATCCCCTGGTTTCGCACAGGTTTCTCCATCGCATATAGCCAAAATTGGCTATGCCTCCGATTTTATGCCTTTTCAGGAAGATGGTCATTTTTCCATTCATTTAGATCTGGAAAATTCGACAAGAAACAATTTTGTGACCAATGAGTTTGGTCTGGGATTTATGCGCAATGGCAGCGATCTGTACTATGCCAAATTCGACTACAAGTTTTATCCGATTTCTGCTTTGTTGCGCAATTTCAAATATCAGATATTTTACTTCGGCCTTGGTCCTGGTTTCTACTATGAAGATGTGGCTAATGCCAACGACAAGATTGGCTTGGGCGTTTTTACCACGGGGGGGATACAATTCTTACTCAACAACCGTATTTCCATGGCTTTCGAAGTGGAAATGGATTTTGTCAGCAATCTGGCTACCGAGACCGGCGCCCAAGCCGATCGCACCAACAGGTATTTCAGCAATTCGGTGAAAGTGGGCTATGTGTTTAACAGAAAATCCAAAGCCTTGAGCGTGCCATAAATACCGGCATGTATCTGCAAAACTTCCGATTGGAGGGCTTGATGCTAAGTTATATGTGTGTTTTTTATCTCATCCTCATATGCTTATATTAACTACTTGGCGCATGTTGAGAAATGAATAAGGATGCTATTTTGTGGCGCTACTCCATTGCTGCCACAAAATAGCATCCTTATTTTCAATGCGTGTTGCCTTACCGTGCGGTCAGCTTAATTACGAATCCACCACCGGGCGCCAGATGAAATGTTTCTTTGGAACCTGCTGCTATGGTTTTTTCGATTTTTTTGTAATCGTTGCCTATACGGTCGGCATTGATGCCGTCCCGGAATATTTTCGCATTGAATTGTCCCTGGCCGAGGAAAGCGAAATCTACCTGCAAGTCGCGCGGATCCCAGTCGGTCATGCCGGCCACGTACCATGTTTCACCAGACCGTCGGGCAATAACGGCATAGTCGCCGATTTTGCCATCGAGGGCCACGGTCTCGTCCCAGGTGGTGGGCACGTCTTTGAGAAACTCAAGTATTACCGGCTCGGCACGATAGGCCGTAGGTGCATCGGAAAGCATTTGTAAGGGGGCTTCATATACCACAAACATAGCCAATTGCTGGCAGCGCGTTCCCTGGCTCATAGGCCGATCGAAGAAAACCCCGAAATTGGCCTTTTGTGCGTTGGTCATAGCGCCCGGAGTGTAGTCTAGCGGACCCACGGCCATTCTGATAAAGGGGATGGTAACGGCATGTTCTGGGGTGGTGCCATAAGGCTTGGAAAATTTGTTGTATTCCAGGCCTCGAACCGACTCGCGGTTGATCACATTGGGGTATTTTCGGTGCAGACCAGATGGCTTGTAGGCACCGTGGTAGTTGACCAACAATTGGTTTTCGGCAGCAGCTTTGGCAATGCGGTGATAGTAATCGACCATTACCTGGTCGTCGCGATCCATAAAGTCAATTTTCAATCCTGCAATGCCCATTTCTTTGAACATGGCCATGGCTTCATCGAGCTTTTCATCCAATGGGTAATGCACGCACCAAAGAATGATACCTACACCTTTGCTATGGGCATACTCAACAATTTCCTTCAGGTCGATCTGATCATCAAGCTTCATCAGGTCGTATTGATCCGACCATCCTTCGTCGAGATTTACATATTCAAGGCCGTTTTCGGCGGCAAAGTCGATATAGTATTTGTACGATTCGGTATTGATGCCGGAGCGGAAATCAACACCCAGAAGGTTGATGGCGCACCACCAGTCCCAGGCTACTTTGCCGGGCCTTACCCATGAAAAATCAATGCCGGGGGCTGGTGCATCACTCAATTTATAGACCAGGTCGGTGTCGAGCAATTGTATGTCGTTGGTGGCGATTTTTACAAACCTCCAGGGAAAGGTACGCTGACCTTGTGTTTTGGCAATATAGTTGGCACGCTCCTGCACGATCAGGTTAAATTTCATGTGACCTCCCGGTGTCCATTTGGTGGGCACACGTGGAAAAGTGGCCTTTAATCCATTGGCTGTTTCCGTGTTTTTTATTAAATGAATACCAGCATAGTCATCGAGATCAGATTCGGAAATCAACATGCTGAAGTCCTGGTGTTTTACCAAAACAGGTAGCATGATAAGTGAATCTGGCAATTGAGAGATTTTTCTTTCGGTATAAAAATTTTCGTACGAATGTTCAAAGCTATTGTTGGAAGATAAGGACGACCATACGGTATAATCGCCGGCAAAATTGAACGTGGCTTCTTCATCTTGTACGATCACCTCGCCCTTTTTATTCAAAGCGAAACGGTAGGCAAAACCTTCGTCGTACATTCTTACTATCATGGCGTAGTCCCCTTTGAAATTGATGGTGAGCTCGCTGTACTGATCCTTTATCGCCTTTCTTTTGCCATACAGGGGTGCTATGGTTTCGTCTACATTTTTGATGCTATTTTTTCGGGCTACCGGGTTTTTGCCCAGCACGGTACCATCGTTGAGTGTCATGCTCACGGGCGATGGAGCCATGATCTGCCTGCCCTGGTAACTTAGCGAATATTGTATTTTATCCTTTAGTTCGATGTTGGCCACGAGCTTTCCGTCCGGTGATTTGACGGTGTAGCTGCCGGGCGCCACAGCAAATACCTGAACGGTAAGGCACAATGAAACAAGCAAAATTAAAGTTCGGTTTTTCATAATGTTTGAGATTTATAAAAATGGAAAATGAAAAAGTTAGTGTTTTATAGATAGACTTGCATCTAAAGATTTTCCCCTAAATTACTCCATTTGTGATTTTCCTGAAAGCGAATGAAAATTGATATTCGTGGCGCATGCGATGAATGCTAAAAAAAAAGGCCCGGATGCCTCCGGGCCTAGTTCTACCTAATTAAATTACTGCGTATTTATTGTTTTTTGTTTCCTTTCGTCTTGAGTTTACAACATCACTATTTGTGGAGTGGCCTTGTCTTTCATGCTCTGCACTTTGTCGTGGTACTCACAGTCGGTGATCTGGCCAATGAGGTACTGCTGCTTGGCTTTGTTAAATGAAAACCGCTCACAGCTTTTTACGGCCACTTTGTTGCTTTCGCTATTCATCCGGTCGTTTTGTGCTATTTCTATTTGTCCCGATGCCAGGGTAACGTTAATCTCATTACTTTCTTTAAATGCCGAAATACTGAATTCCCTACCTCTGCAAATGGAGGTGATATTGTCCGATACCACCACAAATGGCCGGGTGTTTTGCTGATCTGTTTCAAAAGCTGCTTCCCCTTCCAAATGGACAACCCGGTATTTGGCGTTGAAGTTTTCGTAATAACTTAGGGTACTATGTGCTGCCAGGGTCACCCGGGTGCCATCTTTCAGCATCACAATGGCGGGTTGGTCATTATCATTTACCTTGGTGATCATGGCTGGCGAGCCGTCTTGCACTGGCAATGACTGGTGGTCGGGCCTGAAGGCAAACCAAACCCCGGTGACGATGAGCACCGTAGCAGCCACCTTTATCCACCAATGGCTATGCAGCACTTTTACCTTGTTTTTGGCCGGCTTCATTTTGGCTTCTAATTCCTGCCAATGCTTTTCTGACCAGGTAAGCGCGCCGTTGGGTTCAAATTGCTGCCAATCTTGTTCAATGTATTTCAACACCTCAGCTTCATTGTTTTGCACCAGTTCACGGAGTGCTTTCAGCGCTTCACGGTTTAGCCTGTTATGGAGAAATCGATGTACAAGGGAATTTTTCACTTCCTGATTTTTGCTTTCAAAGGACTATACACGCCGGTGCTCAGTTACCCCTATTGTGTTGTGCTTTTTTTAAATAGAATTATGATTCCGGGATAAAGCTTGCACTTGAAGCTGTGATTTGAAAAAATATTCAATGTCGTTTAATAAAGATTATTCGACCCTATGCAATCCTGGATGGGGTCGAATGTCTATAGAAAACATTCTTTGCTATAGACACAGGACTCCGAAGGAGTCAAACTCATTTCGCTAATAAAACGACATTGAATTATTATTAAACATGATGCGAATCAATCTGTTTCTTGCCTGCCATACTTAGGCTGAAAGGCTCTGGTTGTTACTTTCTTTTCCATGAAATCAAGACAAAACAATGCCTCCGCGTGCTACCCGCGCACCCCCACTGTTTTGTCAGGCCAGCGCTCGTTGCGATAGGCACGGAAGTAACTTCCGCGCCAGAAAATGGGGAAAGTATGAATAAGCCTGATAGGTTTACAACGGCTTATATCACCTTCTTTGATATTGAAAGTAAGGAGGTATTGTGGACAACCAAGACCAAAGGTTTGCCGGGTAGTAAATGGGGATATAAATACTATTGGTTTGAAGGATATGTGGAGTGCTTAAAAGTATTCATGTCGAAATACTATTGAGTTTTTTGCCGAGCTAACTTTACTTATGTTATTGATTTTTAGGCCTTAAGGGCATGGCCCATGCAGTAGAGAATTGATGGACATTTCAAGTTTTCAAAACCCCGGCAGGGTGTAAATCTCTGCCAGGGTTTTTGATTAAAAAAAACAAAATTTCAACGTTAAACCGGTATTTCGTAGCCTTTTCTGTACTGCTTGGTCAGAAGTGCGTTGGCCGCTTTGTTGCCAATAAATACTTCAGCCACCGGATCCCATTCCAGGTCGGTATGTAGCTGATAGGCTATATTGGCCAGGTTGCACACCGAAGCCGAGCGATGGCCTATTTCCACATCGCAAACCGGCCTTTCGCCCGATTTGATACAATCCACAAAATTTTGGTAGTGGTTATCGCTCAGGTACAAGCGCTTATCGCTGTCCTTGATTTTTTCTTTCACTATATTTTTTGGGTTGCTATCGAGGTAATCGCGACTCACGTTGAGCTGGCCTTCGGTGCCAAAAAATTGCACGCCCCATCCCCTGCCAAAATCTTCATGCACCATCTCTATTCCGTTGCCATAGATCATCTTCAGGCCTCGGGTGGTATTTGCTTCTTTGGGTACTATGTAGTTGACAGGGCCAGAATTGTCCATACCGAGAGCCCATTGGGCAATGTCGAACATATGGGCGCCCCAGTCACACAGAATGCCACCACCATATTCGCGATAGGCGCGCCACATGGGCCACCCCTGGTCGCTTGGAGGCGGGGCAAGTACGTTGCTAAAACCGCGGATAGGAGCCGGGCCAACCCACTTTTCCCAATCAAAGTCGTCTGGTTTTTCATCCACCTGCAGGTGGCAAGGCAGGGCTGGGTCGCCCACACTTACCACCACCCTTTGTACCTCGCCGATGTAGCCATTGGAGACCAGTTCGCAAGCATGTCTGAAATCCTTCCATGAGCGCTGCATGCTGCCCGTCTGAAAGGTGATGCCGTTGTTTCGGGCGGCTTTTACCATGGCTCGTCCTTCGGCCACGGTGTGGGAGAGTGGTTTTTCGCAATAGATATGCTTTCCGGCATTGGCTGCTTCTATCGCCGGCAATGCGTGCCAATGGTCAGGCGTAACGATTACCACGGCATTAATGTCGGCACGTTCGAGGATTTCCCGGTAGTTGTGGTAGGTTTTAAAACCCTTCCAGTCGTTGCTATTGTTTTTCTTTTGATAATAGCTATTCACCATTTTTTCGAAGATATCCATCTTTGCGTGATAGATGTCCGATGCCGCGACAATATTGACCTGGTCGAGTCCCAGAAAGCTGCCGCCAAGGCCAGCGCTTTGCCGTCCCGTGCCGATAAAACCTATATTCAGCTTGTCACTTGGAGCTACCATGCCTTTGCCAAGTACGTGGCGTGGTACAATGGAAATGCCGGCAAAGGCCAGTGCTGCGTTGCCGATAAATTTGCGTCTTGAGTGTTTAATCTTTAGCATAATAAAAAATTTGGGTTATGATGGCTAAGCTAGTCAATCGCCGGACGAACACCAATAGCTCTCGCGGTAAATCAGGCCTGAACGGCGAAGTAATTGGGTATATTTAGCACAAACGCCGCTCATGGTAAACATGAGCGGCGTCTGAACATGCCTGAAAAGCAGGCGCTGAAGTTTTAGGTAATCTTTTTAGCCATGGTCTTCAAATGGCCAAACCACCGTTTTGCAAGCTGGGTTTATTTTATTTCAAACTCGCCATCGGCTACACCGGTGTTTGTCTCTATGCGGTCTGCTGTGGCGTTCATCTTCATGGGGCCCATGGGCAACACGTAGGCATAGGGAAATTTGACACCATTGACTTCTCTGTAGTCCGACAGATCGGTATCCTGCACCATGGTACCCTGAGGGCTTTGCAGCGTGGTGCTGGTACGTAGCTTCAGACCGGTATTCACATCGTAGTAGTAGGTGGTTTTGTTTCCCGAGGGCTTGGTGATTTCCACGGCATAGGCTTGCGTGCCCTCCAGATTTTCTATTCCGGTGAGGGTGGTGGCCAACTGATGGTCTTTAACATACAATTCGGCAATGATGGCAGCTTCGAATGGCATGTCTTTTTTCTGTTCTTCATCAACCGGCACCGGCTGACCCATTTGTTCTATTTTCACATCTTTGCCATCAAAAACGGAGGTCATCATGGGCATGCCACCCATGCTCACACTGGTCTTTGTCATGTTCGGATCCTTGCTTATCATGGCAATTTCCAACTCCCGACCTTGCATTTCTGTTTTCATGACCAGGGTGATGTCCTTCACAGTCCTGGCCTTGCTTTCGCCACCAATGGCAGCAAGAAAACCGTCCAACACCTGGTCTGACGTAAGGCCTTCGGGCAGTTTGGTCTCAAGGGGTTCTACTTTATTGCCATAGATGTCGTAGTTGGTCACTTCTCCAAATTGTGTCAGCATGGGGCTTATTTCCGATCCTTTGCCCACTACCACTATATGGGCGTTTTCCGGTTTGATGTATTTTTTGGCCATGGCCTGCACATCTTCCAGTGTGACCGCCTCCACCTTTTTGAGGTAGTTGGTATAATAGTCGACCGGAAGTTTGTACCTGCTGATATTTAGTGCAAAGTTGGCAATGGTTTGGGGGCTCTCCATGGCCCTTGCAAATCCGCCCGACACATACGCTTTGGCGGAAGCCAATTCCTGTTCGGTGGCTTTTTCGCTTATGATTTTGTTAAGCTCATAAAAAATCTGATAAATGGCGCTGTCCGTTACCTCGTTGCGCACGCTGGTGTTGGCGGTGAAATTGCCCACAATCATATCGCTGGACAGGCTGGATCCAGCCCCATAGGTATAGGCGTGTTTTTCGCGCAGGTTTTGCATGATACGCGAAGAAAACCCGGCGCCCAGAATGGTATTCATGAGGTTGGCTTTGATTACATCTTCATCGCCTTTTTTCAAATCGATGGGGTAGGCCACACGAATTTCTGATTGTACAGAATTGGAACGGTTTACCAGCGCCACTTTGGTAGATGAAGGAGCCGTCACCGAGGGGAATTCCGGCAAGACCGGAGCCGACCCTTGCCACATCCCGAAGTATTTGTTTACCAGTTTTTTAGCATCTTTGGCGCTGATATCGCCCACAATGGCCAGATAGGCGATCTTTGGGCTATAGTATTTTTGATAATAATCTCGGCAATCTTCCAGTGTGATGTTTTCGACAGTTTCCTCCGTGGTCAATTCCCCGTAAGGGTGGTCTTTGCCATACAATACCACGCTGCGCACATTGGCGGCAATCGCAGCGGGCTCATCTTTTTGTGAGGCCAGCGCAGACAGGGTTTGTTTTTTAAGCTTTTCCAGTTCCTCAGCCGGAAAGGTTGGGTTCAACAACACGTCGGTCATCAATGCAAGCAAGGCGTCCTGGTGCTTGGTGAGCGCTGCGGCATAGATACCCGAAGCGGAGGTATTGAGGGTGCCACCGATAAAGTCTGCCGCTTCGTCTATCTCGGCTTTGCTTTTGGTGGTGGTGCCAGTTCGCATCAGGTCGCCAGCCATGGCGGCATATCCTGCTTTGCCACCTTCCTTCACGGCTTCAAAATCAAGTACCAGGTTAAAGGTCACCCTGGGCAGTTTGTTGTTTTCCACTACAATTACTTTCAGTCCGTTGTCCAGTTCAAAAGTAGTAGGGGTGCCGATGTTGATTTCCGGTGCAGGACCAGCTTTTGGTATTTTGGTGCGATCTATTTGTGCAAAAGTAAAGTGGCACACGGCCGTCAGTACAAATATTATAAGTATTCTTTTCATCGTATTCGTAAGTTAAGCTGCTTATTTGTTTTCCTGGTCTTTTGGCAGATAGTATAGCACCACCCTGTTTTCTTTGTTCAGGTAAATGTTGGCTACCTTTTTTATGTCCTCGCGGGTCACCTTCATGTAGCGATCGATTTCCGTATTGATGAGGTTGGCATCGCCAAAGTACATGTGGTAGTCGGCCAGGTTTTCAGCTATCCCTTCTACCGAGGCGTTTTTACTTATAAAATCGCTCTCGATCTGGTTTTTTACTTTCTGAAATTCCCTTTCGCTAATCAGCGTTTGCTTTACTTTTTCTATTTCCTCGTCCATAGACGATTCAAGTTCTTCGGCGGTGACACCCATATTGGCAATGCCCAGGGCAATGAATAGACCGGGGTCTTCGCCAGCGATGGGTAAGGCGGCTACCTGAACAGCTTTTTGTTGGTTATCAACTATTTCTTTGTAAAGACGCGAGCTTTGGCCGTCTGATAGCACCGTAGTGAGCAAACTCATAGCGTAGTAGTCATCTGTGCCCTGAGCGGGCATATGATATCCCTGAAAAACCCCCGGAAGCTGGATGTTGTCATAAATCACCGCCCGCACTTCTTCTAACTGAGGTGGCTCCTCGACCGTAGGCCTGGGGATGGTATGCGAACCTTTTGGAATATCAGCAAAATAAGTATGAACCAATTGTTTGGTTTTTCGATATCGATATCCCCCGCAATGCTCAGTGTGGCGTTTTGCGGTACATAATAGGTTTTGTAAAAATCCACGAATTCTTCAAGCGAAGCCTGGTTGAGGTGCTCCAGTGAACCGATGGTGGTCCAGCGGTAAGGATGTATATTAAAAGCCCTTTTGTACATTTCTTCCTGAAAACTGCCGTAGGGTTGATTGTCGATTCTCTGGCGTTTTTCTTCTTTTACCACTTCCCGTTGTGTCTCCACACCGACAGGCTCTATTTTGGCATGCAGTAGCCGCTCCGATTCCAGGTAGAGGCCTAGTTCCAACTGATTGGAGGGCAGTATTTCGTAATAATAAGTTTTGTCTGGCGTGGTAAAGGCATTGTTTACAGCACCGGCAGCGGTGAGCAGCTTGTCAAACTGGCCGCGAGGTATATTTTCTGATCCTTCAAAAAGGAGATGCTCGAAAAAATGGGCGAAGCCGGTACGTTCTGGGTTTTCATTTTTAGAACCTACATGATACATTATTGAGACGGCCACAATAGGTGTGGAGTTGTCCTGATGGAGTATTACATGCAGGCCGTTGTCCAGGTCGAACTCCGTGAATTTGATTTGGTTGTTGGTAGCCTGAACAGCACTAAAGACCACCAAAAAAACACCAAGTGGAAAGAGGATTTTTTTCATGTGCATAAAAATTTGGTTTGTGCCTACAAGATAATAAGTGTGTTTGGTTATCAAACAGGTTTTTTTCTTTAAGTTTTTTTCAATTAGAAAAAAAAATTCCCATAAATGAATTCGCTTAATTCCGTGAGAAGGTTTGGCAGGGCTCAGGCAGCCAGTTGAGCGTGGGCCGCAGCTCAGTGTCAATAGGTTTCATTTGATGGGTTTGCGCTTGCCACAGCGCAGTGCCGTCTCCGATGCCAGGGAGATATTGAAAAAAGCCTCCCTAAGAGGCTTTTTGTACATCGCAAAGTCAACTTGCGGAGTCGGCGTCTTCTATTATTTTTTCCACAATATCGGGGTCGAGCAAGGTAGAGATATCGCCAAAATTATCGAACTCACCATTGGCGATTTTGCGCAATATACGGCGCATGATTTTGCCCGATCGTGTTTTTGGCAGGCCGGGCACAATCTGTATTTTATCCGGCTTGGCGATGGGGCCAATAATATTTGACACTGTCACCCTGATTTCATTTTTGAGGTTGTCCTCAGAGCGGTCGCTCATATCGCATATGGCAAAGGCATAGATGCCTTGTCCTTTGATGGGGTGCGGATAGCCCACCACAGCCGATTCTATCACTTTGGGGTGTTCGTTGATGGCGTTTTCTACTTCGGCGGTTCCCATTCTGTGACCCGACACATTGATCACATCATCTACCCGGCCCAATATCCGGTAGTAGCCGTCTTCGTCGCGCTTGGCTCCATCGCCGGTAAAGTACAGGCCTTTGAACTGGCTGAAATAGGCTTGGTGGCACCGGTCATGATCGCCATAGGTGGTTCGCAATATTCCGGGCCAGGGGTATTTGATACACAGGTTGCCCTGCACGCTGTTGCCTTTTAGTTCCTTGCCCTCGCTGTCCACAATAATGACTTGCACCCCGGGCAAGGGCATAGTGGCATAGGCTGGTTTGGTCGGAGTGATGCCCGCTAGTGGCGATATCATAATGCCCCCTGTCTCGGTCTGCCACCAGGTATCTACTATGGGGCAACGGCCTTTGCCGATGTGGTCGTGGTACCAGTGCCAGGCCTCTTCGTTGATCGGCTCACCCACCGTACCCAATACCTTGAGGGAATCGAGTTTGTGGGGCAGCACCGGGTCGAGTCCGAATGCCTCCAGGGCACGGATAGCCGTAGGCGCGGTATAAAACTGGTTTACCTTAAATTTATCTACAATTTCCCAAAATCGCCCCGGATTGGGGTAGGTGGGCACACCTTCAAACATGACGGTGGTGGCTCCGTCGAGCAGTGGGCCGTAAACGATATATGAGTGGCCGGTGATCCAGCCAACGTCGGCTGTACACCAGTAGATGTCTTCGTCGCTATATTGAAATACATTTTTAAAAGTATAATAGGTATAGACCATATATCCGCCACATGTGTGTACCACGCCTTTGGGCTTGCCGGTGGAGCCTGAGGTATACAGAATAAAGAGCATGTCCTCAGCATCCATGGTTTCGGCAGTATTTTCTAATGAAATACCCTGAAGCTCATCGTGCCACCATACATCGCGATCCGCTTGCATGTGTACTGCTGTATTTGTTCTTTTCAATACAATGGTTTTTTCTACCGAATTGGTTTTTTGCAGGGCTTCGTCCACAACTTCTTTTACAGGAAAAGTCTTGGCTCCGCGAAAGTTGCCATCTGAGGTGAGCACCATTTTGGCGCTACAGTCGTTGATGCGATCGGCTAAAGAATTGGCTGAAAATCCGGCAAAAACTACTGAATGGATGGCACCAATGCGTGCACAGGCCAGCATAGCGATGGCTGCCTCGGGTACCATGGGCATATAGATAACGACCCTGTCGCCTTTGCCCACCCCATTTTTGAGCAGCACATTGGCAAACTGACAGGTCTTTTCGTACAGTTGCTGGTAGGTGAGGGTGATCGCGGGTTCCATCGGATCGTTGGGCTCCCAAATGATGGCCGGCTTATTTTTTTTGGTATGCAGGTAGCGTTCAAAAATATTTTCGGTGATGTTTAGCTTTCCGTTGACAAACCATTTCACATTCGGGGTTTCAAATTCCCATTCTACCAGCGTGTCCCATTTTTTTTGCCAATGAAAGGTCTCGGCGATTTGTGTCCAGAAAGCCTCAGGATCGAGAATGCTCCGCTGGTACTCGTGAATGTAGCCTGCAAGGGTGTGGATTTTTCTAGCCATAGGTGTTTATACATTGTGTGTGAATACTTTGATGAAGCGTTTAGGCAAGGAAAGAGCGCCACTTCCGCCAAAACGACCTGAAATATAAAAACTTTTGTGGATAATTGTTTTTTGGCCAGACTATTTAAGCTGACGGATGCCGGCATGGAGCCAGGATTGGCACATCACAAACTGTTGCTTGTTCGCTGCATCTCTTTGGCCTTCTTCGTGCTCAATGCTGCAAAAATTCCGTAAGGATGGCCAACATGGCGCCGATAAGGCTAATGAAAATTTTCTTTTTGTGAAAGGTGTGATCCGGGCTCGACTCAAAATATATGGTGGTGGAGATATGAAGAAAATTGCCGCTGACTATAGCAAAAATAATCAGGAAGCCCTCTTGGCTGATCATTTGCGATGAATTCATGAACTCACTAAAAATGAGTCCTGCAGGTGAGGCCAGGCTAAAGACGAGGAGCAGCGCCACAAGGGCTTTTTTGTTTTTAAAGCCAATGAGCAACACAGACATGAGGGCGATGGCCGCTGGTATTTTGTGCAATACGATGCCTATGAGCAATCCACCGCTGTGGGCGCCTGCGGCATGTTGCCCGGGATGTACCAAAATGCTGCCGTCCATAAAGGCATGAATGCACAGGCCTACCATAAGCATTAGCGGCGAAAAGCCCACGTGATGTTCGTGTTTGTGCAGGTGGCCGTGCTCTACTCCTGAGGTGATAAAATCAAGAAAAATTTGCATAAAAAACCCCAGCAACACAAACATGCCTATGCGCTGCGGATGTGCTGAGGCGGTGAGCAACTCGGGCAACAGGTGCACAATGGTGATGGAGAAAATAAATGCCCCGGCAAATACCAAAAAATATTTGAGGTCAATTTGCAAGGGTTTTTCAGACTGAAATGATCAGTCCGGGAATAAATGCCGAGAGGAATAATATGATAGCGTAAGCCAGGTACATCTGAGAATTATATGGTTTAGAATGGCCAATTTGCCAACACTAAAAAGTGCCTTTGCCCTATTTTCGGAGCACGAATATCATCCGCTCCGATTTTTCGGCAATATAGGAATTGAGTTTGTAATCGCCGAAAAGATCGATCAATTCCAAATTGGCATTTTTAAAATATTCCATAAAATTGAGCCTTCTGATGGCCTTTACTTTTTCCTGAAAATGATAAGCCCTGCCCAGATGCTCAAAATTGATGTCCTTCACAATAAATTCGCCTTCCACTGATTTCTGTATATGGAAGGTGATGCCGTTGATGGTTTTTACCTCTTCGGGTACCATGTTGTTGATGACGGTGTAGGGGTTGAGGAAGTCGATCAGTAATTGGCCTCCGGGTACCATGCCCGAGGCAATGGCCTGTATGGCCTGCTGATTTTCTCCTTTGTTTTCGAAATAGCCAAAGCTGGTAAACAGATTGAGCACATAGTCAAATTTGTTTCCCGGCCAGGGTTGACGCATATCGTGGACATAAAATTTGAGCCGCTCGTTTTCAAATTTTGAGGCGTGTGCGATATTT
Source organism: Cyclobacteriaceae bacterium (assembly GCA_012033595.1). Taxonomy (GTDB): domain Bacteria; phylum Bacteroidota; class Bacteroidia; order Cytophagales; family Cyclobacteriaceae; genus JAAUQL01. The sequence goes on from JAAUQL010000005.1 coordinate 27,331, forward strand.
TGTGGCGATAGGTCGAGCCCTACCACATCCAGACCCTTTTTGTTCAGATATATGGCATGACGACCTTTGCCGCATGCCAGATCCATAATTCGGTCTTGCGCCGAAAAGTGGAAGTAGGTGATCAGATGATCGATAAACCCCCTGGCCTCTTTGTCGTCGCGATGCTTATACAATATGTGGTAGTAGGGCGAGTCGAACCATGCCCCAAACCATTCTTTATTTTTCAGCATGCTGTTGTTCTATTTTATCTGCAATGCCGGGGCTTACATAAGTTTGGATACCTCCATCTTCGCTGCTATAGATCAGGTAGGCATCTAGTCCGGGATCTTTTTCTAGTACAGCTTTGGCTTTTTCCACGCCCATTACCATAAAGGCCGTGGCAAATGCATCGGCAATCATGCAATTGTCGGCAAATACAGAGGCACTCAGCAGGTTGTGTACTATGGGATATCCTGTGGCAGGGTTGATGGTGTGTACAAACTTTTGGCCATCTACTACATAATAGTTGCGGTAGTTGCCCGAGGTGGCCACCGCTCGGTCTGTGAGTTGCACCACAGAGAGAACTTTTCTTTCGTAAGCACCCACTTGTGGATCTTCTATTGCCGTACGCCAGGGCTGGCCATCGGGTTTGGTCCCTTTGCAAATCAACTCTCCGCCAATTTCCACCAGCAGGTCTTCAATGCCTTTATCCTCAAGGTATTTGGCCACCACATCCACAGCATATCCTTTGGCTACAGCTGAAAAGTCGAGCTTGATACCGGCAATATCTTTGCAAACTTTGTCTTCGTCAAAATGGATTTTGTCATAGCCCACCAGCACCATCAGCGAATCGATCTTAGTGCTATCCGGAGCCATACTTTTGTCAGGGCCAAAACCCCAGGCATTTACCAGGGGGCCCACAGTAGGGTCGAAGGCTCCATCCGATTTTTCAAAAACTTCGCGGCTGGCCCGAAGCACCGGGTAAAAGTATTCAGATTCAAAACTAAAACATCCGGTGCCGCTGTTGAACCGTGAAATCTCAGAGGCGGGAATATAAGTCGATAGCGATAGGTTCCATACTTTGAGGAGGGAGTCGATCTCGGCCGCATAGCTATGGCCATCTTCATTGAAATATTTGATCGAATAGCCAATAGTGCCCATAGTCATACCCGTCACTTCTACCATTTGCAGTTTGGGCGTATTGTTTTGCCTGATTTTCCAGACTATAAAAATAGCCAGAAGCAGTATCAGGGGGTATAATCGTTTCGAAAAAGTCTTTATATCCATGAAAAATCCAAAATTTGCGGCAATTTACACCATTATCCATAAATTGTGAATTAATATTAAGGTCAAGGCCTAATGTAGGATTTGTCAAAAAAGAGTGCGGGTATTTTAAATAAGCACATATCAATGGCATAAATTACCTTGCATCAGGCTTGCTATATAAGTCCAAAACCCCTTGTTTGTGAATTATTTATAATGAAAGTTTATATTTGTACTTCAATATTGTTGGAAGCAGCAGGTTGAGAGTGTAGATGAACCAGTATTGAAGATGTTGAACAGGATGATGATTTTGAAACCACGACTATTTTACAAGAATTTTAGGCTTGTCAGATATCTGTGCAGCGGCATATTGATGCTCGCCTTGGTGCATGTATCTACCAGCATCACCTCCAAAGAAGAGGTGTCTCCCCACCTGCCCGTGAGCTGTGTAGAGCTCGATAGTTTTCTGGAAAAATTTGATCAATTGGCCGGTGAGCTTTTTGCAGAGTCCAAATCACCGGGGGCGGCCATCGCCATCGTGAAAAACGGACGGATCATTTACGGAAGAGGCCTTGGCGTAAAGCGCGTCGGCAGCAACGACTCCATAGACATCCACACCGCATTTCGTATAGCCTCGGTTTCAAAAACCTTTGCCGGGGTGCTTACCGGTAAACTGGTCGGCCAGGGTGTGCTCCGCTGGGACGACCCGGTACAGCGCTACTATCCGCAATTCGACCTCAAAAACCAGCAATACGCCTCCAAGATGCAGGTGAAACATATTTTGTCCCAGTCCACCGGATTGATACAACACGCCTACACCAACTACATCGAAGAAGGATGGGACCTCAACAGTATGATCTCTGCCCTGAAAGAAGTGGACCTGATGGGAGAGCCTGGCAGACTGTTTAGCTACCAAAATGTGGCCTTTGGTGTGATAGAGCCTATACTTAAAGCCGCCACCGGTCGCGACTACAACGAGCTGGTGCAGAGCGAAATATTCGAACCATTGCGAATGAAAGATGCTTCGATAGATTATGCTTCTATGGTGGCCAACGACAATATCGCTTATCCCATATTTCCTCGGAGAGGTGGTTGGACTACTGGCAAAATATCGCCAACCTACTACAATGTGCCCTCGGCAGGAGGCATCAATGCCAGCATATCTGATATGGCCAACTACATGATAGCCCTGTCGGGTCACAGACCGGAGGTATTTAGCAAACAAATGTTGGAGGAGGTCTTTGCCCCGGAGATCGACACCAACATCAGATGGAAGTATTTCAGCCGATGGGAAGATTATAAAAAATCGTACTATGGCATGGGGTGGAGAATAGTGGAGAACAACGAATCTACTATTGCCTACCATGGTGGCTATGTCAATGGCTATCGCAGCCAGTTGGCCATCAACAAGGATGAAGACCTGGGAATATGTGTCCTCACCAACTCGCCAACCAGCTTTTCGAGCAAGCTCGTGCCCGAATTCCTCAAGCTCTATGATCAATACAAGGAGCGCATCCACATGGAAGAGATGAGCCAGATCACCATCAAAGCCCTGGAGCGAAAACCGCTTATGTAGCTGCAAGCGGTAAGTTGCAGCTACAGGCAGGTAAGCAGGGCGCAGTTGACCCGTTTGCCTCAGTCGATTAGCCTCTTGCCGGGCAATTTTCAGTATTTTCAGCAAAGCTCGAAAACCAGCACCCAGTACCCGGCAAATAGCTTGTGGCTTTTTGCTATCTTTGTGGCCAGAACGCACACGCAATGAGAGAAGACTATTTGAGCGGGGATGGCGAAAGCCTGAACCCGGTAGAGAAAGAATTTGAAAAAGCGCTGAGACCCCAGAGCTTCGACGACTTTTTCGGCCAGGCCAAAGTCATAGAGAATATTAAAATCTTTGTGCAGGCGGCCGTCAATCGCAACGAGCCGCTAGACCATGTGCTGCTCCATGGCCCGCCGGGTCTGGGCAAAACGACGCTTTCGCATATTATTTCAAACGAATTGAAGTCGAACCTGAAGATTACTTCCGGGCCGGTGCTCGACAAACCAGGCGACCTGGCCGGTTTGCTCACCAATCTCGAAACAGGCGATGTACTCTTTATCGACGAAATACACCGACTCAACCCGGTCGTGGAAGAATACCTGTATTCGGCTATGGAAGACTACCGCATCGACATCATGCTCGACTCTGGGCCAAATGCCCGCTCGGTGCAGATCAGTCTCAACCCATTTACGCTCATTGGCGCCACCACAAGGGCTGGCTTGCTCACTTCACCTCTCCGGGCCCGCTTTGGCATCAATGCCCGGCTCGAATACTACAATTCCGACCTGCTCACCAAGATTGTGCAGCGCTCTGCTCACATCCTCCATTGCCCGATCAGCGACACGGCCGCCGTGGAAATAGCCCGCAGAAGCCGTGGCACACCACGGATCGTGAACAACCTGCTGAGGCGCACACGCGATTTTGCACAGATCAAAGGCGACGGCACCATAACCAAAGCAATAGCCGAAATGGCCCTCCATGCCCTGGATGTTGATCAACACGGACTCGACGATATGGACAACCGCATACTGCGTACCATCATCGAAAAGTTTAACGGCGGTCCGGTGGGCATCTCGACCATAGCCACTGCCTGTGGCGAAGAGGCGGAGACCATCGAAGAAGTGTATGAGCCCTTCCTGATTCAGGAAGGATACATCAAACGCACCTCAAGGGGAAGGGAAACAACCGCGTTGGCGTACAAACACCTTGGCCTGGTGATGCCGGGTAAAACCGGGTCTTTGTTTTAATCCATTGTGTCCTTAAGAGCGCAACATACCAGATTCATCAGGCAAGAAGCAGCTTCTTTAGGGTTCGATTTCTGCGGTATAGCCAAAGCCGAAAAACTGGAGGAGGAAGAAGCGAAGTTGGAAAATTGGCTGAACCGGGGATATCATGGAAAAATGGGCTATATGGAAAACCATTTCGATATGCGCCTCGATCCGACCAAGCTGGTACCTGGCGCCAGGTCGGTGATCTCGCTCCTGTACAACTATTATCCTGAGGAACAAACCACAGGCGAAAAACATAAAATATCCAGGTACGCCTACGGCAAAGACTACCACTTTGTGATCAAAGATAAGCTCAAGACCATGCTGCATAACTTGCGCAGCAGGATAGGAGATATCGACGGACGAGTTTTTGTAGATTCTGCCCCCGTCATGGAGCGGCAATGGGCAGCCAGAAGCGGTCTCGGCTGGCAGGGAAAGCATACGTTATTGATTAATAAAAGCAGGGGCAGTTATTTTTTCCTTGCGGAATTGATCATAGACCTGGAGCTGGAATATGATGGCCCCATCAAAGACTACTGCGGCACATGTCGCAAGTGCATTGATGCCTGCCCGACAGAGGCCATACTCGAAGGAAAAACACTGGATGCCAGCCGCTGCATATCGTACCTGACCATAGAGCTGCGCGAGGCCATTCCCCTTGAATTTAAAGGTAAAACCGAAGATTGGGTCTTCGGATGTGATATTTGCCAGGAGGTGTGCCCATGGAACAGGTTTGCCAGGGCACATCGCGAACCTGCCTTTGAAAAAACAGAAGGCGTAAAAAAAATCCAGGCTGGTGCATGGTCTGAAATCAGCGAAGAAGTGTTCGGCAAGGTATTTAAAGATTCGCCCATAAAGCGCACCAAATACCAGGGGATGGACAGGAACATACATTTTTGAGGTAAAAAACGCACGTGGTTGGGCTGTGGCCTACTACAATCTGCTGAAAACACCCAGTCTGCTGAGTCTGCCTACAATTCCCAACCCAGTCCGGTCGAAAACACATAATCCGCATCGGGAGCCCCTTCGGCAGGCTGATTGTCGTAGTTGAGGGTGTAGCCCAATTTGATATAAAAATCCAGTGGCAGGTCATACTTGGTGTCCAGCACAAAATCTGCCCTCCATCTGCCCGATTCGGTAATGCCCGGGTAACCCACTACCCGTGTGAGCAAGCTGAAGTCTCCGATATCGTATAGGTTGAGCTCGGTGCCGAAGTAGCCTTCCCAGCTATTTCGTTCAGCTTCGGTAAATACTTCGTTGACATAAGAAGCCCCTGCGGCAAAGCCCCAATAAGAGCTATTGGTATGGATTACGTATTTACCAAATCCGATTTTAGCGTTCGTTCTCAGGTCGATTTTTTGTTCGGTGTTCGACAAAAAGGTAAGATCGACCGGCAAGTACCAATCATTGGGCAGGTATTGCCTGAAGGCCAGGCCGCCATCTGTGCGCCTGATGGGGTCGGTATCGTCCTGGGTAGAGTTGAGTGTGTTGTAATTGGCATCTGCCGACCATCTGTCTGCCATGTATCCTACATTGCTGCGCACGGTCAATTGGCGAAAATTTTGCGCTTTGGTCACACTCCATCCAACATCTATGGAGGCATTTACCCTGCTCCAGAATTTCTTATCCACGGATTTTAAAAAAACAATTTCTTCTGAGGCATATGCAATATTTCCGGCATCCGCATCGCGAATCATAATCTTGCCTTCTTCAGTGCTCATCAGTGTGCCGTTGTATCTGTTGCCATCGGAAGTGGTCACCAGAAAATTTGATTCGGTAAATATCTTTTGCACACCTTTCCATTCTATTTCAAAGTCGTTGTCGCTGTAGTCGGTTTCTATTATTAATATGCCCTTGTCAAGGTCTTTGATTTCGCCAAGCATTATATCTCCATTCACAAATATCAGTGAATCTGTTTGGGCTAAGGCAGAGCTAAAAAAAACAATGCTGAGGCCAGGGTTAGGAGAGGAATTTTAATTTTCATGATATTGTAGATTGTGGTGGTCGATGAAGTAAACCCCGGCCTTAAGCCAGGCAGATAAATATTTTTCAAAGAAAAAAACTTCCGGGAGCTATGCAATGTTTTTGACCCGGGATTTTTATTCTTTTTAGCGCAAGCGAAAATTGGATAGATCTAACTGGTGAATTATCGCGGCTATTTCTGATTTCAGCATACGATCGAGTATATTTAATGTGCTATCCAGCAATCAAATCAGGGTTATTTTTGTTGGTGCAATAGCGTTGTGGAGCCACAAGGAAAAATTGCTTTGCAGCCAAGTAATGATCTGCGGACCACACATAGACTATAACTACTACACACATTGACGCCATGAAAAAGAGACTTTTTTTAGGGATCACTATCATTGTATTGGCCATCCTGGGTCTTGCCCTTGTTCTTCTTCCGCTTATCGTCAGGAAGGTGGTCGTTAACAATAGTAAAGAGTGGACAGGCAGAAGCATTAGCTGGAATAAGTTTAAACTCAATTATTTTACAGGAAGGGCCAAAATCATAGATTTTGAAATATACGAACCCGACGACAGCACGGTATTCGCAAGCTTCGACACCCTCATTATCGATATGGAACCCTATCGGTTGATATCAAATCAATTGGTGTTGGAGCAACTTTACCTCAGGGGTCTGTATGTGAATGTGGTCATGAACGACTCTGCCTTCAATTTCGATGATCTGGTGGCGCGCTTTGCCAGGGCATCAGAAGACGATTCGGCCGAGGTGGCAGGAGCAGACAATGCTATTTCTATGGCAATGGAGTTTTCGAATATTGAGTTGAGCGATGGACTTTTCATCGTGCACGACGCGCAGATCGATAAATCAATGGAGATGCAAAATCTGGATTTTTTTATTCCATGTGTCCGGCTCGATCAGGCGGCAAGGAGCGAGGCTGGTCTCAGGTTCGATTTTAAAAATGGGGGTTTTTTTCAGGCTGATGTCCACATCAACCCCAAGGGTGGAGATTTTGAAGCTGAGCTGGTCATAGAGGAGCTTGACATTTCGGGCTATGATGATTTTGTGGCAAAATATGTGCAAATCGGCCGGTTCAATGGAGAAATGGATATGAAGCTGACATTGTCCGGCAACATCAACAGCCCCGAGGAAACCGTGGCATCAGCGGAATTGCAACTGCACCATTTCGAATTGAAAGATTCCAAAGCCAGGCCGGTAGTTGGAACAAAGTCACTCAGGCTTGTCTTGACGGAGGCCAATTACAGCCGCAACCAATATATGATCGATAGCATCCATTTCGATACACCTTATCTTTATTTCGAAATGTACGATTCTACCAACAATATCACCGAGCTGATTGCTAAGGCCATGCCACCGGATGATACGGTGGAGACAGCCGCTCACGATACCCTGCATGTGGAGTCAGGGTCAGGCCTATACTATCACATCAGGCATGTGGGCATCCGGGAAGGGATCATCGACTTTGTAGATAGCCGGACCGGAGAGCCATTTCGATACCACCTCAGCGCATTAAAAATGGACGTCGACTCCATTAGCAGTCAATCAAAATGGTTGGAAATGCAGTCAGAAATGCTGCTCAATAAGCGCGGCACCCTGGTGGCTGAACTGGGCATAGACCCCAATAATCCCATGGAGTTAAAACTAGACTACACCATCAAAGATTTTATGCTGGGCGACCTCAATATTTATTCGAGGTATTATATGGGTTTTCCGATACTCTATGGAGATATGTATTACAAAGCCCATACTGAGATTGTAAATGGTAAAATTACCAGTGAAAACAAGATAATAATACACAGTGTGGAACTGGGGCAAAAAAAAGGCGGCTTGCACGATCTGCCCGTCAGGTTTGCCCTGTTCCTGCTCAAAGACAAAGACGGAGTCATTACACTTGATGTGCCGGTGCGCGGCGACCTCAAAGACCCTAAGGTAAGTGTGGGCAAGATCGTGTGGAATACTTTTAAAAATCTGATCATCAAAGCTGCCGCCGCCCCGGTGAAGTTGCTGGCGGGACTAATCGGTGCCGATCCACAAGAGATCGCCTCTATAAACTATGATGTAATGGATACCGCCTACAGTGAAAAACGGCAAAAGCAACTTGACCTCCTGCTGCAACTAGAGTTGCAAAAACCGGAATTGGAGATAGAATTGATCTACCTGAAAGACCAGGAAATGGAAAAGAAAGCCATAGCACTTTCAAAAGCCGGAGCGCAATTTGCCAGCAAGCAAAATGGGAATGATGAGGATGATAAAGCGGGTTTCGAGGCATTTTTGATAGAAAAGGCAGGCGTTGATACCCTGGATGCGGAGGCGGCGAGCCTTTTGCTGGTCGATACAAAAGTACTCGATTCCATCGCCCTGGCATATGATGCCATGAGAATAGCTAAAGTTATAAAATACCTTAAATCGGCCAGAGACAGCACCGGAATAACCGTAATTCCCTACAGGGCTTTGGAACCCAAAAATGTGGGAAGTAAACCAGTATTCGAAATTAAATACAGCATGAAACAAGAACACCCGGAGTGAAGGACAGATGGACCACATAAAATTGAAATCGCACCAACGCTCCATTTACCTATGTACGGGAGCATCTGCTTTTTTTATTACGAAGGTTAGCGGCTTTTAGGAGGGATTATATATCATTGAATTAAAATCATTGGCCAGGTAAGCGACTGAATCGGTAATCGATTACTATATTAGAAATTATAATAAAAGTGGTGGTTTTGTCCATTAAGTTGTTAATTCAAGTTTGAAAAGAAAGTATCTACTATTACATTTGTCGCTTCGAAAAATGACGCTTAAGCATACATTGCTGAAAAAAGAGAGTTCTATGTTTATAAAATCGAGTTATAGAGGGTGCTGCTTAGTATTCGCCTCTATTTTTTTTATACTGCTCACTGCCGATATCTATGCACAAGGGGCAGATTCCACTACGACGGAATTAAATACTGAATTGGTATCCGAAGGGGCACTGATTTTCAAAAACAACTGTATGGTTTGCCATGAAATTCATGAGCAAAGGTAGGACCGGCGCTGGCGCACATCACCGAAAGACGTCCGATTGAATGGATCAAAGCATTCATCAAAAATTCCCAACAGGTAATACAAAGCGGAGACGAATATGCCGTAAATCTTTACAACGAATTCAATCAAACCCTGATGACTTCTTTTGACTTTTCGGACGAAGAGCTCAATGCCGTCATTGCCTACATCAAAGACCAAACCCTGCAAGGCCCGCCGGCTACCGAAGTGGTGGTGGCAACAGGTGATGCTGGTCAGCAGGCGGCCAGTCAGCAAAGTGTGATCTCGACCAAAATGATCACCATATTTATGGTCATTCTTCTGTTCATCCTTGTGCTGATATTGGTGGTATTGTTTGTGCTGGTATCGGTGCTCACCAAATACCTGAAACAAAAATCACAGCTATCGGAAGAAGATAGTGAAGTGGTATTCCAAAGGTTTCAGCCGGGTCAGTTTGTGCGGAGTCCGGGCTTCATTTGGGTAGTCACCTTTATATTTACCGCTATAGTACTCAAGACGGTCATCGATGGCCTGTTCAATGTAGGTGTGCAAACAGGCTATGCACCTGCGCAGCCAATAGCGTTTTCGCACAAGGTACACGCCGGCGACTTTAAAATAGATTGTAACTATTGCCATACCGGTGTACGTACCAGCAAAAATGCCAATATCCCTTCAGTAAATGTCTGTATGAACTGTCACAGCTCGATAGTGAAAGTAACCGGTGCTACCGAGCTTTCGGCGGAGATTCAAAAAATCTACGATGCCAAGCTCAACGACACACCTATAGAATGGGTGCGGGTACACAATTTGCCAGACTTGGCATATTTCAACCATGCGCAACATTATAACGTGGGAGGCATTCAATGCCAGACCTGCCACGGTCCTGTAGAGGAAATGGAAGTGGTGAGGCAACATACCAATTTAACGATGGGTTGGTGTATCGACTGCCACAGAAAAACAGAGATCAGGACAGACAATGGCTACTATGACAAACTGGTAGAACTGCACAACAGTACCTCCAAAAATCCAATGGTAGTGGAAGATATTGGCGGACTGGAATGCGCCAAATGTCATTATTAATACAATTGAAGTTAAGCAGGATCGTATAAATCGCATAAAGATATTTATGAAAGAGACTAAAAAACAATACTGGAAAGGGGTTGAGCAACTGACCAACCATCCGGAATTTGTTAAATATGCCACCAAAGAGTTTCCCAGGGATTTGCCTTACAAAGAAGGCGTAATGCAAGAAGAAGAAGGCGGAAGTTCAAGAAGGGATTTTCTGAAACTCATGGGATTTAGTGTTGCTGCTGCCTCCCTTGCCGCCTGTGAAGCTCCTGTAAGAAAGGCCATCCCCTATTTAGTAAAGCCAGAAGAAATTACTCCGGGTATTCCCAATTATTATGCTTCCACCTACATGAATGGGGGCAATTACAGTAGTATATTGGTCAAGACCCGCGAAGGCAGACCCATAAAAATAGAACCCAACACGCTTGGTGATATCACCGGAAATGGCACCAGCGCCCAGGTGCAGGCTTCGGTACTTTCGTTATACGACAAAGCCAGGCTTACTTCACCCTACATCAATGGGCAAGCGGTGGAATGGGCTGCTCTGGATAGCCAGATAAAAGCCAAACTCGAAAACATAGTCTCCGGCAATGGCCAAATAAGGATAGTGAGCAAAACTTTGCTGAGCCCATCGACCAAGGCGGTCATCAATGAGTTTATCAGCAGATACCCGGGCACCACCCTGGTAATGTACGACCCGGTTTCCTGCTACGGCATGGTCAAGGCCAATGAACAATCTTTTGGCAAAGCCGTTATTCCCAGCTATCATTTCGACAAAGCCAGAGTCATAGTAAGCTTTGGTGCTGATTTTCTTAGCACATGGATCAATCCCACCAAATTCAGCGCAGATTTTATTAAAAACAGGAAACTTGATCAGGGCAAAAAGGAAATGTCGAGGTTTTACCAGTTCGAATCAAACCTCTCGCTTTCCGGCGCCAATGCAGACTATCGAACGCCAATAAAACCATCTTCTGAAGGTTTGGTAGTAGCCAATTTGTACAATCTGCTCGCGGCCAAGGCGGGAAAACCTGGTATTTCTGTGGCCAGGGTAGAGGTAAAACATTTGGAAAAGGCAGCCAATGACTTATGGAACAACCCCAGGCAATCGCTTGTGGTGTCTGGCAGCAACGACTCCAATGTGCAAATCATGGTCAATGCCATCAACGACCTGCTGCAGAATATTGGTAGTACCATCGATCTCAAAACCCCGGTATATTTCAGACAGGGCAATGATGAACAAATGAAGCAGTTTGTCAGCGAGCTAAATGCGGGAAACATCCAGGGGCTCATATTCCTGAACAGCAATCCGGTGTACGACCACTATCTGGGCGATACCATCAAAGCTGCATTATCTAAAGTCAATCTAAAAGTAAGCATATCGGAGAGCCGTGACGAGACAGCAGTGGCAATGGATTATCTGGCTCCAGATCATCACTATCTGGAGTCCTGGAACGATGCCCAGCCCGTGGAAGGTACCTATAGCTTGTGCCAGCCAGCCATTTCGCCCCTTTTCAATACGAGGCAGGCGCAGGAAACCCTGCTGACCTGGGCAGGCAGCACCTCTACAGATTATTTTCAATATATCAGGCAACATTGGAGCGCAAATGTATTTCCGACGCAATCGAAGCAAGGAAATTTCCAGACCTTTTTTGATCAAAGCCTCCATGACGGCATTTATACCATCGCCAACAGAGCGGTGACTTTAGAATTAATCGCCTTCAATGGCGACCTCAATGCCGCTGCATCAGCAATATCGACTTCGTACAAAGCAGATAACCCAGCACTGGAATTGGCTATTTACGAAACCATTGCCATTGGCGATGGGTCGCAAGCCAACAACCCCTGGCTTCAGGAAACTCCCGATCCCATTACCAAGGCGTGTTGGGACAATTACCTGACCATCAGTCAAGCCATGGCCAACGAGTTGGGCATCAGAGTGGAAGAAGGCAAAACATCGCAAGTGAAGCTTACGGTTGGAGAAACGTCGATAGAGTTACCGGCATTAGTTCAACCCGGTCAGGCACGTGGTACGGTAGGCATAGCTGTAGGATATGGCCGAACCAACGCCGGGCGGGTAGCCAATGGCGTAGGGGTCAATGCCTTTCCTTTGCAAAAAGAAGCCAACGGAGTGCCCCTGATGTCGCGCACCGAAGGTGTGTCGGTGACCGTGACCAGTGAGCCGGCAAAGGTAGCACATACTCAGACCCACCATACCTTTATGGAAAGGGAATATGTGATACAAGAGACCACACTGGAGACCTATACCAGGCATCCGGAAAGTGCATTTCACAGGCCTAAAATAGCCGTATCCAATGCATTGGAGAAAAAATTGGACGATGAAGTGATCGATGGCAAGATGCAACCCAGGGAAATCTCACTGTGGAAGGGGCACGAATACAACAACCATCACTGGACCATGTCGGTCGATCTTAACTCATGTATAGGATGCTCGGCCTGCTCGGTGGCTTGCCAGGCTGAAAACAACGTACCGGTGGTTGGTAAAGAAGAAGTGCTCAACAGACGCGAAATGACCTGGATAAGAATAGACAGGTACTATAGTAGCGAAGAAACAGCCACCAGTAATAAGGAACTTGAGCAAGCGGCAGAAAATCCGGAGGTTACTTTTCAACCGATGATGTGCCAACACTGCAACAATGCACCCTGTGAGACGGTATGCCCAGTGGCAGCAACTACTCACAGCCACGAAGGGCTCAATATGATGACCTACAACAGGTGTATTGGCACCAGATATTGCGCCAACAACTGCCCCTACAAAGTAAGGAGATTCAATTGGTTTAAATACCACGACAATACCAGGTTTGATGAAAACATGTCCATGAACAACGAGTTGGGTAAATGGTGCTCAATCCGGACGTGACTGTCAGGTCGAGAGGAGTCATGGAAAAATGCTCATTCTGCGTGCAACGGATACAGTATGGCAAGCTTGAAGCTAAGAAAAAAGGACGCATGGTGAAGATAGCGATATCACTCCGGCATGTGCCAGTGCCTGTCCCACTAATGCCATTGTATTCGGAGATATTCGAAATCCGGAAAGTAATGTATCGAAACTGCTTCAAATCACCGATGGTGGCGATACCCTGAGAATACACGAGCACAGGGCATACAACGTCCTGGAAGAAATTAATGTGAGGCCAAATGTTTGGTATTTGGCTAAAGTGAGAAATAAAGAAGAAAACGCATAATCTATATGGAAGTTGTTTCATCCGTACGTACCCCACTAGTTACCGGTGCCAAGACTGTAGGTGACGTTACTCAGGATATTTGTGAAAGGGTAGAGGCCAAACCGGCGAAATCCTGGTTTTTGGCTATAGCTATTTCACTTTGTTTTTTAGCAGTAGGTATTTACAGCCTCTATGTCACCCTTTGGGAAGGGATAGGAGTATGGGGTTTGAATAAGACCATTGGCTGGGCCTGGGACATCACCAACTTTGTGTGGTGGGTGGGAATCGGCCATGCCGGCACCTTGATATCTGCTATTTTATTGCTCTTTAGACAAAAGTGGAGGATGTCCATCAACCGGGCAGCAGAAGCCATGACCATATTCGCGGTAATTTGTGCAGCTATCTTTCCTTTGGTGCACATGGGCAGATTGTGGCTGGGTTTTTACTGGGTATTGCCATTGCCCAACACCTTTGGGTCTCTTTGGGTCAATTTCAACAGTCCACTTCTTTGGGACGTGTTTGCCATCACCACCTACTTCACCGTATCGTTGGTGTTCTGGTACATTGGGTTAATCCCCGATTTTGCTACCATCAGAGACAGAGCTAAAAACAAAATATCTGCGGCCATCTACGGAGCACTTAGTTTTGGCTGGACCGGCGCAGCCAAAGATTGGTCGCGTTACGAAACTGTTTCGCTCATTCTGGCAGGTTTGGCCACCCCATTGGTGCTTTCGGTGCATACCATCGTATCTTTCGACTTTGCCACGTCCATCATACCGGGTTGGCACACCACCATCTTCCCACCTTACTTTGTGGCAGGGGCGGTGTTTTCCGGCTTTGCTATGGTATTGACCCTCATGCTCATTACCCGTAAGGTTTACAAGCTGGAAGATTATATTACCATTCAGCATATCGAAAATATGAACATCATCATCATTGTGACGGGCTCCATCGTAGGAATCGCCTATCTCACAGAGTTGTTCATGGCATGGTATTCTGGTGTATCTTACGAGCAATATGCCTTCCTCAACCGGGCCACCGGTCCATATTGGTGGGCATATGCCACCATGATGACCTGCAACGTGGTGTCTCCTCAGCTATTCTGGTTCAAAAAAATCAGGACAAGCCTATGGGCAACCTTTGCACTATCTATTGTAGTAAATATTGGAATGTGGTTCGAGCGTTTCGTAATTATAGTCACCTCATTGCACAGAGACTTTTTGCCAAGTAGCTGGGCGATGTTTTATCCGACCTTCTACGACGTGGGCGATTATCTATTCACCTTTGGTTTTTTCTTTACGGCGTTTTTCTTGTTTGCCAAATTTTTCCCCGTGATTAATATGGCAGAGGTGAAGGGAATTATCAAGTCAAATACATCATCACAAAAAGCTTTGAAATAGATGACAACAGGAACCAACTATATCTTAGGTGTGTATGGAGACGATGATGCGGCGCTCAAAGCTGTAAAGCAAATCAGGGCCGCTGGTGTCAAAGTTCACGAAGTATACTCACCTTTTCCCATACATGGTATCGATGAGGCTCTTGGATACAAACGATCGCGTTTGCCCAGGGCTGCATTTATGTTTGGCACATTGGGTTTGATACTGGCCTTGACCATGCAATTCTGGATGCTTGGCTATGATTGGCAAATGATTATCGGAGGCAAAAACTATGCTTCATTGCCGCCTTTTATCCCGGTTACATTCGAGCTTACGGTATTGCTAAGTGCTCTGGGCATGGTAGCTACCTTTATGATCGCAAGTGATTTGAAACCCTATAAAAAGGCCAGGATATTTGATATCAGGATCACAGACGATAAGCACGTAGTAGCTATCGATCTGGCAAGCAATAATGCGTTGGCAAAAGAAGAAATCAGCAGTATTGTTGCGCAATCAGGTGCTGAAGAGGTAAATGAAAAAATTTTTGAATAAAACTCATTACAATGAACAAAAGTAATATTCATTACATATTACTCATATTGCTGGGAATATCTTTGTGGTCTTGCAAAGCAGAAGATGATTTTCCCGGACTGGAATACGCTCCAAATATGTACCATTCGGTGCCCTATGCTCCGCTAAGTCAGATTACCAATAAAGATGCCGGTCAGTGGCTGAGCAATAGAGAAGATGGATTGGGAGAATATTATAATTCCAATCCACACAATCCGCACAATATGAACATGCGTCCTCCGGTGCCAAATACGATCAAAAGAACAGAAAATGGTTTTCTGCCATATCGCATACACAAAGATAGTGTTGAATATGCCGGCAGGGTATTGGTGAATCCGTATGATTCTTCGGCTGAAGTGCTGGCAACCGGCAAAGAGCTGTACACGGTGTATTGTGGGGCATGTCATGGGGAGACCGGGCAGGGTGACGGTCTGGTCGGCAAAGTATTTATGGGAGTGCCGGCATACAATGTGGGTCGGGTCAGGGATCTGCCACAAGGTCAGATTTTCCATACCATCACCTACGGTCGGGGTCGAATGATGTCTCATGCCTCCCAGGTAGATATTGACGAAAGGTGGAAAATTGCCCGATATGTTCAACTATTACAAAATCAAAACTAAGACCA
This sequence comes from Cyclobacteriaceae bacterium, assembly GCA_012033595.1. Lineage (GTDB taxonomy): Bacteria > Bacteroidota > Bacteroidia > Cytophagales > Cyclobacteriaceae > JAAUQL01. Next base: position 43,207 of record JAAUQL010000005.1, read on the forward strand.
ACTTAAAAGATCATCATGTCTGAAGATAAATTTGTTTTTACCGCTGATAGTCAAAAAAAACTATGGTTGGCCAAGCTTGCGGGTCTTGTTTTGGTCGTGGTAGGAATTTTATTCCTGGTATTTGGCAGTCATGGCCATGAAGATGCTGAGGCCACAGGCCATCACTTTCACTGGTTGCACCGGATATGGGTAAATCTCTGGATCAACAACATTTATTTTCTGGGCATATCTTTGAGTGGGGTATTGTTCCTTGCCTTGCAATATGCATCGCAGGCGGGTTGGTCAGCCTATATCAAGCGTGTTCCCGAAGCATTTGGAGGATGGCTTGTATTTGGTTTTGGACTCACCTTAATTACTTTCGGCTTGGCCAATTTTGCCGGGCCATATCATTTTCACTTGTTTCATTGGCTCGACAGCTCCCTCTATGTGGAAGGTGGAGAGCATTACGATCCGATAATAGCCGGTAAAAGAGCTTACCTCAATATCGCATTTTTCCTGGGTCGAATGATCGCCTATTTCGTGCTCTGGATCATGATGTTCCGATTTATCAGAAATGAATCGCTCAAAGAAGATCAGTTTGGCGGCGATGGGCATTGGCGCAAAATGCGTGTCTATTCTACGGTATTTATTATCCTGTTTGCTATCACTTCTTCTACCGCAGCGTGGGACTGGGTGCTATCTATCGACACCCACTGGTTCAGCACCATGTTTGGCTGGTATGTCTTTGCCAGTTGGTTTGTGGCAGGGCTTTCGGCCATCACCTTGCTCGTCATTTGGCTGAGAGAGCAGGGGCTTCTGATGCAGCTCAATTCCAGTCACCTGCACGACCTGGGCAAGTATGTGTTTGCGTTCAGTATTTTCTGGACTTACATTTGGTTTTCGCAGTTTTTGCTGATCTACTATGCCAATATACCCGAAGAAACCATATACTATGTAGAAAGGCTCAAGAGTGGCCAATATGCGTGGGTATTTTTCCTCAATATTTTGCTAAACTTTATCTTTCCGTTTTTGGTTTTAATGACCAGAGACTCAAAAAGGCACACTATTTCTTGAAAATAGTGTGTACCGTGGTGCTGATTGGTCATTGGTTTGATTTTTATCTGATGATTACACCGGGCACCCTGAGAGAAAATGGTGGAGTTGGATTTATCGAAATTGGAATGGCTTTGCTCTTCGCTGCCGGTTTTATATTTGTTGTATTGCGAACTTTGGCCAAAGCTCCACTGGTAGCTCAAAATCACCCGATGCTGGAAGAGAGCCTGCATCACCATATTTAGTTTGTTGTCGCTTGCAAAGTAATTCACGGCTTTCCGTGAAAGTTTTATAATAGTTGTTGTTAAGTAAAAGAGTGCTGTGAATCGTGGTAGATTCACGATTGTTTCTTTTACACGCTTTTAAAGTTTTATTAAGGTACTAGCTTAAAATAATTATGATTGGATTTTCGATCGCAGTCGGGGTTATACTTATCCTCGCCATTCTGCTATTGATCTTCAGGCTGCACACATTGGTAAATGTGATGAACAAGTCTGATGAAAAGATTGGAAGTGGAAGCAACAAGACCAATGCCTTGCTGCTGTTGCTTTTATGATAGTATGCTTCATACTATTGTTTTGGTACTCCATTAAGGAATTCGACACCTATCAAATTCCCATAGCTTCTGAACATGGGGTCATTACCGACCGGTTGTTTTGGATCACAATGGCGATTACCGGTATTGTTTTTATCATTACCCAAATTCTGCTTTTTTACTTTTCGTATAAATATCAGCACAGTCCGAGGCGTAGCGCCCTCTATTTTCCCGACAATTATAAGCTTGAGTTCATCTGGACCATCGTACCGGCAGTAGTGCTTACCATTCTGGTAGTTTATGGTCTTACGGTTTGGAACAAGGTAATGGCTCCTGCACCTGAAGATGCGGAGGTAGTAGAAATATTGGGCTATCAATTTGCATGGAAGGTGCGGTATCCCGGCAAGGATGAGACCCTGGGAGCGTATGACTTCAGGAAAATAGATGCAGTAAATGATTTTGGGTTGGACTTTACGGATAAGGCGACTTTTGACGATTTTTCACCAAGAGAATTGCACCTCCCCAAAGGCCAGCCGGTCGAATTCAGGATTAGGGCCAGGGATGTGCTACACAGTGTTTTTGCTCCGCACTTCAGGTTGAAAATGGACGCTGTGCCCGGTATGCCTACCCGTTTTTGGTTTGTGCCCACCAAAACAACCGCCGAAATGAGAGAAGAAACCGGCAATCCGGAATTTAACTATGAAATAGCCTGTACCGAAGTATGTGGAAGGGGACATTTTTCTATGCGCCTGCTGGTAATCGTGGAAGAGCCCGAAGCATATGAGCAATGGAAAGCCGAGCAAGAACCATGGCTTTCTAAAAATCCAGAATATTTGTCATCCGTTCCGGAAAACCTGAAGGAACTGGCCATGATCAAATCACAAATAGAACACACAGCAATAAACTGACAGCAGTCTGAAAATAAAATTAGATATTTATGGCTTCAACAGTAGTAGATGAGCACGTAGATCACACCTTGGACGATCACACTCACGACCATCACGAGCATCACGAAAATTTCATCACCAAATACATATTCAGCACAGACCATAAGACCATAGCCAAACAGTACCTGATCACTGGTATTTTTTGGGCCTTGATAGGTGGTTTCTTATCTCTGATTTTCCGTTTGCAATTGGGTTTTCCTGAGACGCAACTGGAGTGGCTGCGACCCTTGCTTGGCAAGTGGATTACCACGGCAGGCAAACTGGATCCGGAGTTTTATCTCGCCCTGGTTACCATGCACGGCACCATTATGGTGTTTTTTGTATTAACTGCCGGGCTGAGTGGTACGTTTAGCAATTTCCTTATTCCCTTGCAGATTGGCGCCCGTGACATGGCGTCCGGTTTTATGAACATGCTATCGTATTGGTTCTTTTTTGCTTCCAGCGTTATTATGTTCTTTTCCTTGTTTATAGAAACAGGTCCGGCTTCGGGCGGCTGGGTTATTTATCCTCCGCTAAGCGCACTACCGCAGGCTATGTCCGGCTCCGGGCTCGGGATGACACTGTGGCTTATAGCGATGGCCTTGTTTATAGTGAGTACCTTGCTGGGAGGTATCAATTACATTACCACCATCATTAATTTGCGAACACTGGGCATGTCGTTTCTGAAATTGCCCCTTACCATTTGGTCTTTCTTTTTTACCGCTATCATTGGCTTGCTCTCGTTTCCGGTATTGCTCGGCGCTGCCTTGCTGCTCATCTTCGACAGGAGCTTTGGTACCAGTTTTTATCTCTCTGATATTTATATTGCCGGAGAGGCGCTGCCTCACATGGGCGGTAGTCCCATCTTGTTCCAGCATTTATTCTGGTTTCTTGGTCATCCCGAGGTGTACATAGTAATCATGCCCGCTTTTGGTATCACCAGTGAAATCATATCTACCAACAGCCGCAAACCCATTTTTGGATATAAAGCTATGATCATTTCCCTATTGGGAATTACCGTGCTATCATTTGTGGTCTGGGCACATCATATGTTTGTGAGCGGAATGAACCCATTTTTGGGGTCTATATTTATGTTGCTTACGCTGATTATTGCCATACCCTCGGCGGTAAAGGTATTTAACTACCTCACGACCTTGTGGAAGGGAAATATCATATTTACTCCGGCCATGTTGTTTTCTATCGGATTGGTTTCTTTCTTTATTTCCGGTGGTTAACCGGGCTTTTTGTTGGCAATTCTGCCATCGATATTCAATTGCATGATACCTATTTCATAGTGGCGCATTTTCATTTGGTTATGGGCAGCGCTGCCTTCTTTGGAATGTTGGCCGGGGTGTATCACTGGTTTCCCAAGATGTTTGGCCGGATGATGGATACCAAATTAGGATACGTTCATTTTTGGCTTTCATTTATAGGTATTTATATGGTTTTTTTCCCCATGCACTATATTGGCATTGCAGGCTTTCCGCGCAGGTATTATTCATTCACCAATTTCGATGCCTTTAGCAGCTTTGTAGAGCTCAACTCCTTTGTGAGTATAGCGGCCATTATTACTTTTGCGGCTCAATTCATCTTTCTTTTCAATTTTTTCTACAGCATATACAAAGGCAAAAAAGCACCGCTTAATCCGTGGAATTCAAATACTCTGGAGTGGACTACACCCCGGTTGCCTGTACATGGCAACTGGCCAGGGCCGATTCCCATGGTATATCGATGGCCTTATGACTATAGCAAACCCGGGGCAAAGCAGGACTTTATTCCACAACATGTACCGTTTTCGGCCACGCGGGAGTCGAATTTGCCACATGAAAATGAATTGATTGAGGAAGAAAAGGAAATTGCAAAAGCTTAATGGCTTTCAAAGACAAACATAGCGGTTTCAAAAAACTCAGTTTAGCCACCTTAGTCGCGGTTTACTTCCTCATTTTGATTGGGGGTGTGGTACGAAGTACAGGATCTGGCATGGGATGTCCCGATTGGCCAAAATGCTTTGGCAGGTGGGTGCCGCCCACAGACGTGGCCGAGCTTCCGGATAATTATAAGGAAGACTACTCTGCCTACAGACATCAAAAAAATGTGCGTTTTGCCCGTTATCTGCGTTTGTTCGGCATGGACTCCAAAGCTGATCAAATTACTACTGACCAATCTATTTTGGAAGAGGCCAATTTCAATGTTTACAAAACCTGGACCGAATATGCCAATCGCCTCGCCGGGGTCAGCATTGGTCTGTTTATCTTTGCTATGGCCATAGGTTCGTGGGCCTACTTCAAAGAAGATCCTCCGGTATTTTTTTATCGCTGTTTACTTTCCTGCTTGTAGGATTTCAGGGATGGATTGGTTCCATTGTGGTTTCTACAAACCTGACGCCATGGATGATCACCATCCATATGATCATTGCATTGCTCATAGTTTTGCTGTTGATCTATATCAATTTTAGGATTAGAATGCCAATTGATTATAAATCAGCAGCCATACAAAATAAAACACTGGTTTACCTGTCCATTTTGTGCCTGGTGACGCTGGCGGTGCAGATTGTACTTGGCACGCAGGTCCGCGAATCTATAGACATGATATCGGCCAGCCTGGATTATAACTTCAGGAATAGCTGGGTTAACCAGCTTGGGCTTGATTTTTATATCCACCGTTCCTTTTCTCTGTTGATCCTGGCATTGCATATTTGGCTTTTGGTGGTGGTTTTGCGAAACAACCATCAATCGAGCCGGGTGAAAGCGATGGGCAAATATGTGGTTTTGCTGATCGTTTTGGAAATTTTCACCGGTATTATTATGGCCTACTTTGGCATGCCACCATTTATGCAGCCCATCCACTTGCTATTGAGCACAGTGATTTTTGGTGCGCTTTATTATATGTCTTTATTGATCAAAAATGAAGATAAAACATATGCTCCCAGCTGATATGACTACAGATACAACTCAACATATTGCACATTCGGCTTTTTTAGTGCACAAACTAAAAAGCTATTATGAATTATTAAAGTTCAGGTTAAGCTTTTTGGTGGCCTTCTCTTCTGGGTTTGGGTATATCCTTGGCAGCCAGGGCAACATCAACTGGGCAACATTCACAGCATTTTGTCTTGGGGGCTTGTTGGTAAGCGGAGGTTCCATCACCATCAATCAAATAATAGAAAAAGACTATGATAAGGTGATGAAGCGCACCATGAACAGACCCTTGCCTACGCAAAGGGTGAGCCGCAGCGAGGCAGCAGTGTATGCAGCAGTTTTATTGCTCATCGGATTTTCTCTGATCTTGATCTATGCCAATTTACTTACCCTGCTCATTTCCATCGTTTCGATGCTGCTGTATTGCTTCGTCTATACCCCATTGAAACGTGTAGGGCCTATTGCAGTATTTGTAGGTGCCATACCGGGCGCTTTGCCACCATTTTTGGGTTGGGTTGCGGCTACAGGGCATATTACCTATGAGGCATGGATCATTTTTGGTATTCAATTTATCTGGCAGTTTCCACACTTCTGGGCTATTGCCTGGCTTGCCGACGAAGATTATAAAAAGGCAGGCTTTAAGTTGCTGCCTGCCAATGGCACCAAGGATATGAAAACAGCCATCAATATCATGATTTATACCCTCTTTCTACTGCCTTTGGGGCTATTGCCTGCAAAGTTCGGAGTGGCCGGTATCAATTCCGCCATCATTGCCACAATTTGCGGTGTATTGTTTTTGGCACAGACCTTCAGTTTGATGCGCGACAATTCTCGCAAATCTGCATTGAAGATCATGTATGGATCTTTTCTCTATTTGCCTATTGTTCAAATCGCCTATCTCGTAGATAAAATATAATGGTAAACCAGGAATTACATATTGAAAATCCAAAGCCGACATTGTCGATGCATCCGCAGAAATTTGCGCTGTGGTTGTTTATTGTGTCTATCGTCATGCTTTTTGCTGCACTCACCAGTGCCTATATCGTGAAACAGGCGGATGGTAATTGGCTGTCATTCCAATTGCCGGGCATTTTCGCCATCAATACAGTCATCATCGCTTTGAGTAGCCTAACGATGCACCTGGCCTATTTGGCAGCGAAAAGGGATGATTTGTCACGGATCAGGTGGATGCTCCTGATCACGGTGGTATTGGGCTTATTGTTTCTCGTTGGGCAATATATTTCCTGGGCAGAATTGGTGGCCGGCGATGTGTATTTTGTGAGCAACTATGCATCCGGTTCATTTATTTATATTTTCACCGGACTACACGCAGTTCACCTGATAAGTGGCATTGTGTTTTTGTTCATCACCTTCTGGTCATCTGTCAGGCTAAATATCCATTCCAAAAATATGGTGAGAATAGAAATGTGCATGACGTATTGGCACTTTTTGGGTGGTCTTTGGTTGTACTTATACTTATTCTTATTGTTTAATTTGTAGTAACTAAAATACATTTATGGCATCTTCAGCTATAGCAGAAAAATCAGGTAAAAACCTTTGGGACGGTGGGGCATCGCCGATGAAGGCAAGTTATGGAAAACTCATGATGTGGTTCTTCCTGTTGTCTGATGCATTTACGTTTTCCGGTTTGTTGATTACCTATGGATTGCTAAGGAGCAGCCACCCTGCATACCGTGGCGCCCATGCCGATTTTGTTCCATCACAAGAATATTGGCCGATTCCCGAAAAAATATTTGATGCTGTGCCCTTCTTGCATGGCGTGTCCATTCCTTTGGCCTTTGTTGGCCTTATGACCTTCATTCTCATTATGAGCAGCGTCACCATGGTATTGGCAGTAGAAGCCGGCCATAGAATGGACAAAAAAAATGTGATGAAATGGATGCTTTGGACCATCATTGGTGGCTTTGCCTTTTTAGGATGTCAGGCCTGGGAATGGTCGCATTTTATCACCGGTTCGGGCAAAGAAGGATGGGGCATTGACCTGAACGGCGACGGGATATTGCAGGCTGGGGTGGATTTTTTCGGAGCCAACCTGGCCATGAACGAATATGGCCCACAGTTGTTTGCCGACTTGTTTTTCTTTATCACTGGTTTTCATGGCACCCATGTCCTTAGCGGAGTGGTGCTCAATGTGATTGTATTTTATCAGGCTTCGGTAGGTACCTTTGAGCGCCGTGGCCACTATGAAATGGTCGAAAAGGTGGGTCTGTACTGGCACTTTGTCGATCTGGTCTGGGTATTCGTTTTCACATTTTTCTACTTGATTTAAAAAAATTTAGTATATATGGCACTATTGGAAGAAACCTCGCATGTACAAGCAAAACCTGCAAACAAGGCAGAAATTAGCAAGCTATGGAAGATCGCCGGCATTTTGCTGCTCATTACCCTGGTGGAATTCGTTTTTGCTTTTACACTGCCCGAGCATTGGAAACTGATGAAAATTTCCATATTCGTAGGACTCACCTTTGTGAAGGCATTTTATATCGTCTCTGAATTTATGCACCTGAAGCACGAAACCAAGCTACTTGTGTGGTCTATTGCCCTGCCACTGATTTTTGTCGTGTGGATGGTCATCGCCCTCGTGTATGAGGGGGAAGCAATTTCGAGTGTCCGGTAAATGGTGCTTAATTCAACGCCGGTCTATGAATCCTGACCCAGCTTGCACGTAGTGGACAAAAGTTGCCCTAAATTCACTTGCCAGGGATGACATGAATGCAGAAAAGATTATCGCTTGTTGCCCATAAACCCAGCCCCGGAAATGGGTGTGACCTTGAGTAGTGTCAATTTTTGAAGAGGTGCTGCTCCCTGATCAAAAAATCCTGCAATAATCCCGGTTCATCGCCGGTAACTTCCTTCACCACCTGGCTCAGTTTGTGTCTTTTCTTTTGAAAACGGGGAAGAAAATGCAGCATGATCATCACAAAAATCATTGGCGTGGGGACTTCCTGTTTTTTCTTCTTCAGAAAAAAACTGCACAAATTGGGGCTGGTGTAGGTGATTTTTCTGCCAAGTACGCCGGTCATTTGGCGGGCGACTTCGTCAAATCCCAGCACTTCTGAGCCTGTAATTTCCAGTTCCTGATGCGAAAAAGCATCAAAATGAGTGAGGATATGAGCGGCTACTTTACCTATATCTACGGCATCGACCCAGGTAAATTTCACTTTGCCGGCAGGTACATAAATATGGTCTTGTTCCAGTATATCGGGCAAAAGGGTTGTACTGAGATTTTGCATGAAATAGCTGGGCCTGAGAAATACATATTCTAAACCCAAAGCTTTGATCAACTGCTCCATTTTGTAATGTGGGATTTTGGGTTGATCTTCGACCCCCTGCACCGACAGGAACACCACCCTGGAGACATTCTGCCTTTGCATAGATTCAAAGAATGGCTCGAAAAATTTTGATATATCGGCCAGGTTTGGTGGACGAAGCAAAAAAACAACATCTACGGCCTGTAGCGCTGCATCAAAACCAGCAGAGTCAGCAAAATCCAATTGCCTGACAGAGATGCCCTCAAAAGATTCTAATTTGTGTTGCGTGGATTTCACATCTTTTCCCGCCGCTATTATTTCATGTTTGGTGTTCAGTGGAGCAAGGGCCGCCATTACCTCCCTGCCAATATTACCGGTGGCTCCCGTGATTAATATTTTGTAAGTCATCCATTCAATGTTTCAAATCCCTGTTGTTGAGTTGATCATCGGCCACTTTCTGATACAGACCCTGTTTGTGCTGCATGTTAGACAACACCATGTACAGGTTGATGAGGCCACTGTCTTCATGTGCGGTAAGCATCAGCCTGCCGTCTTTCGAAAAATCGATATATTCTACCCTTGGACAGGGAACTTCAAGGACTTTTTCCAGATCCGACAAACGATAAAAAGTGACACGTTTGTTGTGCCCGCCGGTAACCAAATACTGGCTATCATTGGTAAAGGCCACCGCCTCCACACGCATGGTCTCACTGAAAGTCTTCAATTCTTTGCCGCTTTCCATTTCGAATAGTTTTGCTTCGTTGGCAAAACCGCCGGTTGCGATATATTGTTCATCGCCCGAAATGCGCACGGATTTCACCGAGGCTGTATGCTCGCCATATGACCTGATCACATTTTTGCTTTGCATATCTACCAAACGGGCAAAACCAGTATAATGGGTTGCACCAGTATTAGGGTCAGGGGTTTGGATGTTTCCTCCGATAAGTATGCGCTTGTCGTCAAGGGTAAAGTTAAGTGAATTGATGGTAGAACCCACTTTGATCTTCCAAAGCAAATCGTACGTTTCAGCATCCCAAAAGTACGCCTCTCCATCTTCCGATCCGCTGGCGATTATTGTGCCATCGTGCGACCAGGTAATGCCGTCCAGCCCGCTGGGATGTTCCCAGCTTTTTATTTCCTTTCCTGTTTCTACATCCCAAATTCGCACAAAATAGTCCTCGCCACCGGTGGCAATCCGTTTGTCGTCAGGCGAAAAAGTGACACATTCTACTTCCGACTCGTGTTCGGCCGTCCAGATAAGTGAACCATCGGGCACATTCCACAGCATTACTTTATATCCAAACTTGGAGCCGCTTACCGCCAACATGCCATCGTTAGAAATTTCGGCAGATTCCACCGCTCTTAATTTGGGCGAAAAATCGGCTACACGAGTCCAAATATGCTCTATTTCAGGTACTTCACTATTGTAAATATGATTTTGTGCAATGCCGCAGAAGGAGATAGCAATGCTAAGAAAAATCGAAGGGATGATTATTTTATACATGGAACAAGTATTAGAAGTGAATTGAATTTGAGTGGAAAGATGGAGAATATATGTCTTAAATTCAACTAAAATGGAGCCTTCCATAAGAAAGAGGCGTGAGGCATGATACAACATGGCAGAATTGGCGACAAGCTAAAGTACTGTGCAGCTCATGGCATCAATGGCATGTTTATTCATCGGGTTTCATCAGACTCCTATCCCGCAGTGGGCAATGTGACTAAAGTCACAAAGCCAAAATGCAAGGGGAGTAAATTAGGGAGGCTTTTGTGAAAAATGATATATCTGTAATCCAACGATTGTACTAATACTTGAATTAAAGATATTATTGGTGTTTAAAAAACGTCGGTCAACATAGTTGGTCGGCGTTTTTATGTTTTATGGAAGGTGAGCGTCAGGTGGAGCGGCATCAGAAAATCCGCAGCAGGCAATATGCTTTGTTTCTAATAAATGATATCGACTTTTTCCACACCTGTCAAAACAGCGGTGGTATTTTTTTGTGCTGTATTTTTTTTCAAAATGCGGAATCTTGACAAAAGGGTTTTATTCAATCAATTAAAATATGAAAGCGTGATTTTATATTTTTGTGAAATATTTATACCCAAACATTAAACAATATGCTTGAGTTATGTGATTATTAGTTTAAATATCAAAAGACTATCCACGTGTCGTATTATTCTATCAAAGAGATCGAGCAACTTTCAGGTATCAAAGCGCACACCTTGCGCATTTGGGAGCAGCGCTACAATTTTATAAAGCCAAAAAGGACAGATACCAATATCAGGTATTACGACGACACGGATCTAAAACATGTGCTCAATATTGCGCTACTCAAAGAAAATGGACATAAGATAAGCAGGATTTGCACCATGCACGAGGAAGACCTGCAGCAGGAAGTCTTGAAGCTGATGGAGAGCAAAATCGGGTTTCCGGAGCAGATACAAGGCCTAACGCTGGCCATGCTTGAGTTGGATGAAGAACGCTTCGAAAAGCTGTTGAGTACCAATATTCTCCAGATTGGTTTTGAGCGTACTATGCTCAACCTTATTTATCCGTTTTTTCAAAAAATCGGAATTTTATGGCAAACTGGAGCCATTACACCCGCACAGGAGCATTTTATCTCTAATCTGGTCAGGCAAAAAATCATTGTCGCTATCGACGGACAAGCATTAGTTTCGGAGCCACACAAGAAATATTTGTTGTATCTGCCCGAAAACGAACTCCACGAAATGAGCCTGCTATTTTCGTCCTATATCATCAAATCAAGAAAAAACAGGGTCATCTATATCGGCCAAAACGTACCACACAACGATTTGGTCACCATTTACAAAGACCACAATCCCGATTACATCCTTACCGTTTTGACAACATCTCCACCATTGAGCGAGGTGCAAGAGTATATTTATCAGCTTTCCGGGTCGTTCAAAAATGCCAAAATATTGCTTTCAGGCCATCAGGTGGTTGGTCAGGATATGAACATACCAAAAAATATGGTTTTGCTCAACAGGCTTCAGGATCTTATCGATTTTGTGGAAGCTCAAAGCAAAAGATAGCCTGATCCTGGATCCACCTGAGGTTTTTTCAGTGCGTGAATTATTGCATTGCCAGGGCTGAATCCATGTGACGTTTACTTCCCTTGCACTCTGCCACGTTTGTGATAATCGAGCTGTACGCAATCGGACTGGCTTCAAATTCCTTTACATTTCTAAGCGCTTCAACAGATTTTTACACACAAATGGCTAAATTTCGGCCTTGAAACAAATTTTTTCCATATCGCTTCTTTTTGTTTTTCTCACAGGTAGCATCAGGCCCGCCTGGGTTTTTATAGACTTTCATGCCAACAGAGACGATTATACCAGTCAGTATTGCATCATGCTCGATCAGGGCATTACCCAATGCCGCGCCTCCTGCTACCTCACCAACCAACTCAAAGTAGGGCAGGAGGAAAATGCCCAACTAGCGCCTGGTCATCAACCCAAAAGCCCCGAGGTAGTTATGATCATTAAAAACACACCTTTGCCCCGATGCTTTCCCCTGCCTCAGCTCATGGTTTCTTTTGTGTTGGGTTTTATCATTTCGACAATATCCACAGCATATTTCATCCGCCCAAAGCTTAATCTGCATTATCTAAAGTTGGCCAATTACAATGCATAGACGGCTCTTTGGGCTCAGGTGACAACCGAACCCTTTCCCCATGTGTGCATAGCTTTACTATTATTCCCATACGGGAAGGTAAAGGTATGCCATGCCCAATGCCAGTCTGTGCTCCACACTAAATATTTAATTAAAATGAAATTATATATAAATATCCTTTTTATACTCATTTGCCCTATGGCGGTTCACGCTCAGGACATTCAGGGCAAATTATTTGATAAACAAACTGGCAAACCGGTCTCGGGGGCCACCATATTTTATCAGCAACACTTCGCATTCTCTGATGAAACAGGGGCATTTACCTTTGAAAACACCGGAACTAAAGTGAAAATAATGGTGACACACCTGGGCTACCAGCCATACGAAGGTACTTTGGATCCGGACGATGAAGCTACCTGGCAGATAGCAATGAACAGCTCGGTGAAAATGTTGGAAGAAGTGCTGATTACCGGCGAAAACAGGCCTTCGGTGGCGCAGAGCCGAATAGACCGTCAAAGCATAGCACGCGACAACCCTAAAAATATCGGTGATATTTTTAAAAACAAAGCTGGTTTCGGGGTCATCAAGCGAGGTGGATATGCCATGGATCCTGTCTTTCGGTCTTTTAAATATGAGCAAATTAACCTCATTTACGACGGTGGGGTCTATATTTCCAATGCTTGTCCCAATCGTATGGATCCGGCTTCTACGCAAATGTCCACTGCAGAAATAGACCGCATAGAGCTGGTAAAAGGCCCATACAGTGTGCGGTACGGGCAAACCATGGGCGCACTCATCAACATCATCACCAACAGGCCGGTTTCTACCGATGAATTTAGCATCAGTGGCATGCTGGAAGGTGGCTATGAGTCTAATGGAAACGGACACACCGGTCGGGGAGCCATCAATTTGGCCGACAATCACTACGATTTGTCGGTCGAGGGCGGCACTATGTCTTTTGACGACTATAAAAATGGTGAGGGAGAAATTGTGCCCAGCTCCTTCACAAATTATAACTATACCGCCAAACTGGGACTCAACCTGAGCGCAAACCAACGGATTCAGCTCAGCTGGAGGCAAAATTTCAGTAAGGACGTTAAACATGCCTCGCTGCCAATGGATTCGCCAAAGGACAATAGCACCATCGTTTCGATGGATTATGGTGCCAGAAACCTGAGCAATACACTGGTGAGCATCAATGCCAAAGTGTACTATACTTATGTAGATCATCTGATGACGAACGAAAACAGACCTAATTTCCCGATGGTGTTTGCCTCTTCGCCCGTCACTTCCGGCACCTATGGAGGCAGGCTGGAATTTGGCTTGAGTCCCAACGGAAAAACGACCCTTTTTGTGGGAACAGACCTGCGCTCGGTTGGCAAAGACGGGGTGCGCAACCGCACGGTAAAGATTATGAATGGTACGCCGTTGGAACTGCCGCGTGAATTTACCGACCTGATCTGGCAAGATTCCTGGCTCTACGACCTGGGGCTTTTTGCCGAGGCCAACTGGCTCGTGGATGAAAAATGGAACGCACAGGCAGGCGCGAGGATAGACTACGTGAAATCGGGCGCCAACAACCCAGCTGCAGACTTTGAAGCCTACTATGGTCAGATAGCGCCTCAAGACGAAATCAACCTGAGCCTCACCGGTAGCCTCAACTATCACTTTGCCGGCAATGGCCTGGTACAACTATCCATTGGTCGTGGTCAGCGAGCCGCCGACCTGCTGGAACGCTACATCAACCACTTTTCTGTGGGCATGGATGCCTACGAATACCTTGGAAACCCAAACCTGAAATCGGAGGTGAACAACCAGATAGACCTGACTGTTAAAAATGTCCATGGCAATTTTCATTGGAGTGCCAACATTTTTTACTCTTATATGCAAAACTACATCACCGCCATAGTCGATGAATCTATAGGGCGAAAATATATGCCTGGAACCATGCCACTATTCACCAAACGCTTCATCAACATAGACCAGGCATGGCAAAGAGGCTTCGACATAGAGGCAGGCTACCGCTTTGGCAAGACCCTGACGGCCAATGTGGGGATATTTTGCACCAAAGCGCAAAATGTAGATTTTGACGAGCCACTGCCGGAAATTCCGCCGCTGACGGGTTTGCTATCCGTAAAATACCAGCAAAAGCAGTACTTTGCCGAACTTAGAGGTAGGCTGGTTGACGGACAAGATCGGGTCGCTGATACTTTCGATGAAGCCACTTCGCCCGGTTTCGAGGTGTTTGACCTGATGGCCGGCTACACCCTATTCAAAAATATGACTATAGATTTTGCGCTTAAAAACATTCTCAATAGCAATTATTATGAGCATTTGTCGCGTCCATACAACAACCAGGGCGAGGCGGGCATGTTTTATGAGCCTGGCAGATCGGTGAGAATAGGTCTGGTGTTGCGGTTTTAGTATCCCTTTTTCTCCAGTAGTCCCAGGACAATTTGATAAGCAAATGCTGGATAATGGCTGTTTTTCCGATAAGGATATGGCTTTTATTTCAGCATTTGGTTATCATTGCGGCAGCAACAAAAAAGCCTTATTTATGAAAGCACTCGCCCTCATTTTTTTGTTTTTGTCATTGCAAATGTCGTCTAAAGAAAAGACACGTCAGCTCCAGTACAATGGTGCTACCGTGATGACTACCTTCGGAATCGATAGCAGATTTTTGGGCA
Source organism: Cyclobacteriaceae bacterium (assembly GCA_012033595.1). GTDB lineage: Bacteria > Bacteroidota > Bacteroidia > Cytophagales > Cyclobacteriaceae > JAAUQL01. Next base: position 58,211 of record JAAUQL010000005.1, read on the forward strand.
AGTACACAGGAAGCAAAAAGGGCTATCTTCAGCTCAATGAAAACGGGGAAGGGACTTACCGCTACGACTATCCGGGCATTTCGCCAGAGTGCAAGGGTGAAAATATTGATTTCAAATGGGGTTTTATCCTAGACGACAACGGGGAGATTGTGCGCTTTAAGCGCGATTATGGTTATTCCTATCCTGTCATCTATAATTGCACCAGCGAAAACACCTTTCAGGGATGTACCAAAAATACCATGGTGGACTATGTGTTGGAGTACGACAATGGCACCATCACCATATCATCGTCTGACGATTGGGTGAAGCACCAGCAATAATGGACAGAGCGCCACTTCCTGCCGAAGTGCTTTACCAAATACGTATTTCAAAATCATAATATCGGGTTTGTGGACTGCCATATTGCTCGCGACAGTTTCAAACCGTGTGAAACCAATGGCCACAATAAGTGAAGTTGGGCCGCTATGGGTACTTCCAATCGAAAAAAATGGGCGGATCGCCAAGTTATTCCCTCAGGGACAATGACCATAAATCACATTTTTAATACTTTTGATTTTTGATTTCAACTTTCTGCATGACCAGGTATTGCCCTACGCTTATTTTTTTTGCCTTATTCACCTTACCCTCGTTATGGACAAATATCCATGCACAGCATGTTAAATATCCACTACAAGACAGCGTATCCAGGTCATTTAGGCTTACACCACATGTAGGTCTGGTGGTTCCGCACCATGCAGATATGGTGTATTTTATCGAAGATTTTTCTTATGGGCTCGATCTCAACCTGGGCATTACCAAATACAATAGCGAGTGGTACAAGTATTTGAATTACCCGGAGGTTGGTCTGGGACTTTTCTACAATTCCTTTGGCAATAGTGAGGTCTATGGCAGTGGCACCTCGGCCTATGCGTATATTCATTCCTATCTATGGCGCTATCACCGATTTGCCCTGCGCAGCAAAGTTGCGCTGGGTCTGGGCTACGTTTCTAAACCTTTCGATCTGGATCGCAACCCATACAATCATGTCTTTGGCTCTTCGCTCAATGTGTACATCAATTTTGGTCTGTTGGCCACCTATCAGTTATCGCCTCACTGGGAAATATCGGGCAATCTTGCCATCAATCATTTATCCAATGGTGCAATTAAAAAACCCAACCATGGTATCAATACCGTTACGGCGGGCGTAGGATTGGCCTGTAAACTCGATGCCGGCGACGACATTAAAATTCAGGGTTCCGTCAAAGCCCCGCCAAGCAATGCCCGTGATTTGTGGGTAGTCGCCAGCGTGGGCCGTAGCCAGCGGAGTTTGTACAAACCCGATCATTATTTGTCGATGAGTCTCAACCTGAGCCACTTGTGGTGGATATCAAAGAAGACGGCCTGGGGCATTGGGCTGGATGGCATCTACTATGGCGCGGCTCCATACGAATTTGAAATTGAAACCGCCGAACCGGCGAACAAAAACTATTCGAATGCCGACAAAATGTACGGCGCTCTATTTGGTTCATACAATTACCGTTTCAACAATACTCAGATTTTTGCCCATGTGGGCGTTTATTTATTTCATACCCTGGATCCCCTGCAGAATATCTATCCCCGGATGGGCGTAAGGCAGCGAGTCTTTAAAGATTTGTATGCCAACTTTAGCATTAAGGCCAGTTTTTTTAAAGCGGAGTTTATGGAGTTTGGCCTTGGGTACCAGATCAATTATAAAAAAAGCAGCCTGTGAAAGCACTTTTCATCATTTGTACCCTTGCAGTTGCCGTATTGCCTGCTTGCGACTACGTAGATGGCCTGCACCACCAAGGCCGGGAGCTGACAAAACATGTGGTGCTGGGTAAATTTGAATATGTAAATGTAAAAACGCCGGTAGCTTTGGTGCTGCAACAATCAGACGATAGCGTGGCCCGCATTTCCGGCCAGGATTTCAGGGTTGAAAGTGTACAGTTTTCTATAAAAAATGGGGAGCTGATCATCACATCAAAAGATGATGTTTATAGCAGAAAGGATCAAATAGTGCGGATTCATTTGCCAGTTCAAAAACTTAACAGGGTGATGCTCAATGCCCCCACCGAGCTGATCGATGAAGGCGGCCTTGTGTTGGAAGATTTCTCACTTATTTCTAACGGACTGGGCACCTATTCTGAATCTGACCTGCACTTGCAATGCAATTCAATATTCGTGGCAGCTTTTGGCAACAACTCTGGTCAACATCGCTTGAGGGGTGCCTGCGAAAATATGCACATCATCATGGAAGGACTCGCATGGGTAGAGGCATCCGGCTTCAAGGCTGTGCAAGCAGAAATGATCCAGCGTTCTCTTAAAAATACGTACCTCAATGTGGCCTCGGGGCTTACTGTCAAAATGTACTCATCGGGTCATGTGATCTACGCGGGCTTGCCTGTGGTATCGTACGAAACATTCCCTCAGGATTGGAAGGTCGAATTTGGGAAAGCGATCCATCAATCTGAGTAGCTTTTCACTTTTCAAATTGCACCTTGTTCAGAATCAGCCCCGAAGCCGGGGCAATGCAGTCTAGTGGAGTATCATCCGGATGGCGCAGGGATTGCTTGATATCTTCCAGGCCCAACTCGCCCCGGCCAAGACGAAACAAAGTACCCATCATAAGCCTGATCTGATTGCGCATAAAGCCCTTGCCATGAATATGGCAGGCATAGCTCCTTGCCGGAAAAAAACTGGCGGTGTAGCTGGTATTTTCTTCGATTTGGCATTTGTCAATTATCCTGTCAAAGTTGGTCTTTTCCGAAGGTTTGGTGCAATATTTCCTGAAGTTGTGGCGGCCTTCAAATAGCCGCGCCCCCTCTTTCATTAGTTCGATATCCATATTTTCCATAAAAGACGCGAGTATGGGTGCACAAAATGGATGGCATTTTTCACCAACGGCAAATAAGTAGAGGTATTCTTTGAGTTTGGGCGATTGGATAATATTGAAAGAATCATCTGTAGGAATGATCTCAATCACCCTGATGTCAGTAGGCAGATTGCTGTTGAGCGTATCAAAAAACAGCTCGACATCCAGCGGCTCTTTGAGAAACAATTCGAATACGGCATGGTTGGCCGATACCATAGCGTCGGTTCGCGAAGAACCAAGTGTCTTAAATTCGCTATGACCCAGCACAAAGGGGAGGGTCTTGTCGATCATGTGGTGGATCGTTTTCACATTGGGTTGCTTGGCCCAGCCGTGAAACCTGAAGCCGAGGTATTGGATATGAATGAGGTAAAAGTATTGCTTCATGCCGTGTGTTTTTTGCCTTTCGGCAAATATTGCATATTTCAATATAAAATCTGCCCGCGATCGCGAATCAGTTCTGTAAGTCTATCAATCAGCACGAGATGGATGATAAGTGCAGGGTGCATCGATCTGTGATATGGCTCTAAAAATATAGCAATTCGCCAGAGTTTTACCTAAATTTATTTGATGAGCTCAATCATTTTGACTTTAGCTGGCAAAAAAATTCAGTTCCTGTTCATTTGTCTGTGCATGTCTTACGCTATGCAGGCGCAGACCGTTATTGGGGTGGTCGAATACATCAAATCCGACGATGATGAGCTATTTCTGGATGCAGAAAAAGTTTGGCATAAGATCAACGAGGAGCGTCTGAATGAACATACTATTGTGGGTTGGGTGTTGTACAAAGTGATGAACAAATCTACTGATGATGCCTACAATTACGTTGCGTTAACTTTGTATGATAGTTTTACCAAATTGGACAACGGTATTTCAGAGCAAGTTGTCAGGAGGGCATTTCCCGCCGCGGGAACCAAAGAACGGGGAGAAATGCTGCACCGGGCTGAGGCGGCATTTCAAGTAGTTTCTTCGGGGGTATTCCACCGACGGCTTTCTTGCAATACTGGCCTGGACAAACAAAGCGAATACTATTTGATCAGGGAGATCAGGGTGAAGCCCGGCAAAAGCCATGAGTATCTGAAAATAAAAAGTGAATACTTTGAACCGGCGTACCGGGAAGCCATTTCAGAGCAAAAGCGCTCAGCATGGAGCCTGTGGGAAAAATGGGCTGGTAATATGAAGGATTTCCAGTATGTAGATGTAAATGGTTACCTCAACCTGGCGCAACTGGAACAAGCCGGGATAAGTGAAAATTTCAGCAAAATTCAACCTGATAAAGCATTGGAGACTAAAAGCACCCAGCTCGCAGCACTTTGCAAGCCTTCTAATACCGAGCTGTGGAAGGTAGTAAGCCGCGTGGTCGATTAGGTGGATTTATTCCCCCGAAGTCTTTTTGGGGGATACAAATCACTACTGCACCCATCTCAGATGCCTGGTGCTCTTCTTTCGCAGTATGTTTAATAATATTTATTTTTCATTACTACTTTAATTGCAAGTGTTATTAGCCTTATGTCCGAATTTCCTTTCAAAAAAGACAGCGCAGAAACAATGCAAAATCCTGATGTATTTCCCTGAACATCATAATTGGAGTTGTTCGGTAAACCTATTTTATTTTTTGGAATACAGAGAGTCGTTGCGGCAGCAACGCCTCCTGATCAGATCCTGATATTGTAGTTCACTTTGAGCCTCGTTGAGCTCTGTTGCACGGCAAACCGCGTTTCTTCCGGCAGCTCATACATGGTGCTGTTCCACACAAAAAGTATTTCATTGCCCGGTTTAATGATCCATCGAAAGCGCGTCTGCCAACCCATTTTTTCCGAAACATTGTCATATTGTATAAAATTGGTAAGCGAGATATCGGGGCTGAAAAAGATATTGGCGTTGACCCGATACACCTCTGTATCAAAATCTCCTGCCGGTAGCGAGATCCAATTGTGCTGATATTCCATGCCGATAAAGATCGGCGTGTTGATTTTGTAGCCAAAGGCAAATTCAAATTCTTGCCTTTGCCCGTTATAAAATGATCCCCAGCTATATTCGGGTTGAACCCACACGCGCCTTCTCCTGGCGCTTGAAAACTGTAGCTTGTGCTTCCAAAAATCGTATTTGCCTGCTGGTATCGAAATAGAATCGCGCTCAAAAATATCGAATGCTTTATCCAGAAATTCGAATTGCGAACTGGTGTTAAATTTAAAACCGTCGCCGGAAATCATCTCGATCTGAAATGGGGTCAGTTGAATATCGCGCGTGAGCAACGAATTATCGTATGACGTGATAAAGTCGCCTTCAGCTTTCACATTTATTTGCAATATGCCCCATTTATCCGGCCTGGGTCCGAGAGACATTTCGGCATAATTTTCTTTGATGCCCAATCGGGGAACAAAACCGATACCTGCCCTGTAATTTTTGCCTATTTCCTGATGTCCAAGTCGAAATTTGAAAAAATCATTGGGGTAATTGATTTCCGCTCCCCACGAAAGGTCTTTACCTTGCAGGCCTTCGGTATGCGATTTCATCACGTAGCCTGTAAATGCCATAATTTTATTGCCCTTGAATTTGGCCGTCGCCAGTCGGGTATCGAGACCAAGCAGCAAATTGTCTGACACCGAGAGGGCATTGCCAAGGGTACCAATGGCTCCAATGTACGATTGGCTGCCCATATTGCGTGATATTCTGGCCACGGTAAAGCTCCGCCCGTCGTCTGGTTGGTCTTGTATGTGCTGAAAACCAATATTATAACGTCCGGCCTGGCCTGTCACTTTCCCACCCCACAATATCGGAATGGGATTGCCAGCGGAATCCAGTCCGATTTGCCTTGAAAAAAATGGGATATTGCGATTTCCGTATGTGTTGTCTTCTTCACTGGTGCCACTAATGCCGAAGTTGAAGTATTGCGCCCCGTCCAGAAAGAAGTTACGCTTTTCCGGAAAAGTAAGTTAAAGCGTGTCAGATTGATTTGCCGGCTGTCCACTTCGGTCTGAGCAAAATCTGTATTGATTGTCAGAGCGGCCTTAATACCCGGCGTGACCCGGTAGAAAAGATCACCACCCAGATTGAACATCGGATTATGGTTTCTGATATAATTGCTGTTTACCGACTCAGGATTGTCGATGCCGGTGATGAGGTATGGGCTAATGTCCAATCCTATGCCTTTGGTAATGCCATGCAGGCCGGTGATGAGCCCGGCATCGGAGATCTGAAACCGGTAAGAATCGAGGTTGGCCACCGGCCAGTACGACGTCTCTGACTTCCGTTTTATGTTTCTGATAATCTTCATGCCCCATTCCGGCTGATCTGGCCTGAAGTTGAGTGTTTTAAAAGGTATGGCGATTTCGGCATCCCAACCTGTATCATGTATTTTGGCCTTGCCCTCCCAGAGACCATCCCACTGTTTGTTGAAGCCTGCCCCGTTTTCACTTACCAGGGCATCGCCGATAGAACCCTTGGGCCCTATTTGAAACCAATAGCCATTGCGCTTGTCGAGGAAGGTATCAAAAATGATCTGCACCCTGTCGTCATTGCCCAGACTCACATCCCGGGCCAGTTCGTTAGCGGTTATTTTTTTAGGGTCATCGATGCACCGCATGGCAATGTACAGGAAGTTGGCATCGTAAAGCAGATAGACAAAAGTAGGCTCAGTCCCGGGCTCGCCAATGTTGGGTTGCCGCTGTACAAATTCGGTGATCGGCGTGGCGGTTTCCCAGATTTTATCGTCCAATCGCCCATCTATTTTTGGTGGAGTGGTCGCAAGGGTCACCTTGTAGCTTGCTGTCGCAAAAAGATATTGAGCATTGACCAGCATAAAAAATAGCGCTAACGCAAAACGCCAGAGATGAGTGTTCATAAAAAATGTATTTGGGTTTATGTCATAAATGTAGCTACAAATCCACTACCATGCATTAAAAAAATACCTGACTAAGACTATCGTATGGCAAGGGTTTGACTTTGGCAGATTTAGTATTTTTCCATATGCCTCACGGGCTTTAGCTTGCTGACATAAGATCAAAAAGCAACGGAAGTATTCAAAGCTGCATCAGATTACTCAGGCAATTTTTTATGAGGTCGGGATGGGAATTGCTAAGACCAGATGTAATATAAAAATTGTTTTCCTGCATCTTGTGCAAATATCCTGCGCACAATGTTGCTTTATTTGCCGGAAACTACTTGTTTTTAAGCTAATTTTGCTGCCGGATTATTACTGTTCTTATGATGCTCATCGCAGATAGCGGTTCTACTAAGACGGATTGGCGCATGCTTGAAGCTGAAAAGGAAATAGCTCAGGTCACCACCAGGGGCTTCAATCCATACTATCAGCACCTAGACGAAATGCGCGCCGAGTTGACTGCGGCCTTGTTGCCCCGGCTACCCGCAGATGCCGTAAAGAGGGTTTACTTTTATGGTGCAGGTTGTTCTACTACTGAGCGGCAGGACAAAATTTCGCAAGTATTATCGCCCTTTTTCAAAAATGCAAGCATCAAAGTTCGTTCAGACCTGTTGGGTGCTGCCCGGGCCACTGGTGGAAATCAACCTGGTATCATCAGCATATTAGGTACCGGATCTGGCTCTTGCCTCTACGACGGCGGGCAGATTATCGGAAATATACCCAGCCTGGGCTTTATACTTGGCGACGAAGGAAGCGGCGCCTGGTTGGGCAAGAAAATGGTGACCGATTTTCTTCGTGGGCACATGCCAACAAAGAGCATCAATACCATCAAAGAAAAATTACAGATTGATAAGGAAACCATCCTGGAGCATGTCAACCATCAAACCATGCCCAGCCGCTATTTGGCAGGTTTTGCTAAATTTATAAGTGAAAACAGCGATCAGACCTATTTTTATCAACTAGTGTTCGACAGCTTTACGGCTTTCGCCAAAAACTACATCGTGCGATATCAGGGCTACGACAACTTGCAATGTCATTTTGTAGGTTCAGTCGCATATTACAATCAGCACATACTGCACAATGTGGCCAAATACAATGGTTTTGAAATTGGCAATATCATCAAAAGCCCAATAGACGGACTGACCGAATATCATTCAAACAGCAAATAAAATGGAACTGAGTACCACAGAATCTTCTTCCCGATACCACGATCTCGAAAATATGTCCACCCGGGAATTGCTGCTCAACATGAACAAAGAAGACCAAACTGTACCGCTGGCCATAGCCGGGGTGATTCCGGAAATCGAAAGGCTGGTGGAGGAAATAGTACTGAAAATGAATGCCGGAGGCCGGCTATTCTATACGGGTGCAGGCACCAGCGGTCGCCTGGGCATTGTCGATGCTTCAGAATGTCCTCCAACCTATGGGGTGCCTCATGGCCTGGTGGTGGGCATTATGGCAGGCGGCGACCAGGCCATACGCAAAGCAGTAGAGTTTGCCGAAGACGATGCTGCCCAAGGTTGGAAGGACCTGCTCGAATACAAAATAAATGAAAAGGACAGTGTCATCGGTATTGCCGCTTCAGGCCGGACGCCGTATGTCATAGGAGCCGTGGAGCAAGCCAGGGCTCATGGCCTGGTGACGGGGTGCATCGTTTGCAATGCGGGCTCAGGACTGGCACGGGCAGCGGAATTTCCCATAGAAGTGGTGGTAGGGCCGGAATTCGTAACCGGCAGCACACGCATGAAATCAGGAACGGCTCAAAAACTAGTGCTCAACATGATCTCCACCTCGGTGATGATCAGGCTCGGAAAGGTTCGCGGCAACAAAATGGTAGATATGCAATTGTCAAATGCAAAACTGATAGAGCGCGGTATCAATATGATCATGGAAGAACTACGCATTGACTATGCTGAAGCCAGCCGCTTGTTGAAAACCCATGGGTCGGTGCGTGCAGCAGTGAATGCCGTAAAAGTCGGGTCATAATCTGCATGTACGTTTACCTTCAAACCTCAACTAACAAAGATGTTATATTACTTTTATTTGTAATAAACAATGCACTATTTCAACCCACTAAAAGGTGAGTCTGGTATCACATGTACGGAAGAGGTGAAAGATATTCACCGCAAGTTGTATTGTAATATTTTGATATTAAATATAATTTATTCATTATTGCACTTTCATTTGCAGTAAGGATGTCCAAGGTAGATTTTTTGTGCACATCCGTATAGACGTGTTTTCCCAGAGCACCCATTTTTTATAGCCAAGCCACCAGTTGTCCATACTATACATGTGACCGACATGGCGAAGCTGTGAAAAATCCACTCCAATCCTATTCTAACTTGATTACTGATAATAATAAACGAATCGCAAAAAATACATTGATGTTGTATTTGCGAATGTTTTTGACAATGGCGGTTTCGCTTTTTACTGTCAGAATTGTACTAAAAACACTAGGAGCAGTAGATTATGGATTATACAATGTGGTAGGGGGAGTCGTTGCTATGCTTACTATTTTGAGCAGCTCCATGGCGCCAGCTTCACAACGTTTTTTTTCATTTGAGCTTGGTAAAGAAAACAATATTCAACTCAAGCGTACCTTTAGTTTAACGCTGAGTATTTACTTCATTTTTGGAGTTATCCTTTTGATCCTCGCTGAAACTGTCGGTTTATGGTTTTTAAAAACAAAGATGGAAATCCCAGCTGATCGTGAGTTCGCTTCATTTTGGGTTTATCAATTTTCAATAGCTTCATTTTTGGTGACTATCATTGCTATTCCTTACAATGCAGCCATCATAGCACATGAAAATCTCAAAGTATTTGCTTATATCAGCATTTTAGAAGTCATTTTAAAACTTGCGGTCGTTTATCTCCTTTTGGTTTTTAATTATGACAAACTAATAGTTTATTCCATTTTATTATTCTTCACTACGTTGATTATTAACTCTATATATAGGATATATTGCGTACGAAAATACTCCGAATGCAAATATGAATTTTACTGGGACAAAGACCTTTTCAAATCATTATTAGGCTTTTCTGGGTGGACACTTTTTGGCGTTTTTGCTAGGATGCTTAACAACCAGGGGATTAATATCCTGCTGAACATATTTTTTGGACCAGTTGTAAATGCAACTCGGGCAATTGCATCTAGAGTTAGTTCCGTTGTTAATCAGTTCGTGACTAATTTTTTGAAGGCTGTTCAACCTCAAATAACAAAAAATTATGCTGGTGGAGAAAAGGTTAAAATGATGAAGCTTGTGTTTCAGAGCACACGTTTTTCGTTTTATATGCTTCTCCTTGTCACTATACCCATATTATTTGAGGCTAATTTCATATTGACCATATGGTTGGATGACTTGCCGGATTATGTTGTGATTTTCACGCGATTAATCATTTTAACCTCATTTATCGATTTGTTAACTTATCCACTAAATGATGTTTCCGCTGCCACTGGAAATATAAAGATATACCAGACAGTTGCAGGCTCTATTATGATTTTAAATTTGCCTATATCCTACTTGGTTTTAAACATGGGCTATCCTCCGCAAAGCACAATGTATGTACTCATTATAATTCTATCAGTAGGTTTTTCTTCAGGTTATTAATACTAAGAAAAATGGTGAGTCTCTCCATCAAAAGGTATTTTAGGGAAGTGCTGAGTAAGGTGACATTAGTATTTATTCTATCATTATTATGCCTTACCTAGTTTATCATTTTTCAATGAAGGCCTTCTTAGGCTTATTCTACTTACCAGCACCGCTATATTCTTTTCGGCGTTAGCAGCTTTCACGATTGGGATGTCAAAAAATGAACGCCAATTTATATTGGGGTTTGTAAAAAAGAAGTTATCGGTTTTTTCACATAGTTTAAGGAGGTAGGTGAACTATAAGTCATTTAAATGTGATCAAAAATGAAAGTAGGGATTCTCACCTTTCATTCTGTTCCTAATTTTGGTGCAAATTTACAAGCATACGCAACCTATTGCGCTCTCATGGAGTTGAACTGTGAAGTGAAAATTATCGACTATTTTCCTGAACACTTCGAAAATCAAAAATTTGAATTGCAGTGTCAAAGTCAATTTCAGGCTCATAGAGATTTTATTATAAGAAATACAACATTGACCGAAAGGTGCAGAAATGACAAAGAGCTAGTTGCAACTTGCATTCAGGAATCTTTTGATCATATTTTAATTGGGAGCGATGCTGTTTTTTTGGTTAACAATAAGCATCCATTTTGGAAGTATCCTAATCCATTCTGGGCAAATTGGATTTTTTCGAATCAGGAATTAAAGGATACCAAAGTTTCTACTTTGTCAGCATCTTCCATGGGAACTTTATTTTATTTTTTGAATTCAGAAATTAAACAATCCATAAAAGAAAATTTAAAAAAATTTTATAGTATTACTGTTCGTGATTCATGGACAAAAAAATCTTTTGAGAGGCTGACTAAAATAGAGTCAAGATTGATATCTGCCCAGATCCTGCTTCCTCTCTTAAAGCTAGGGATATTTTACTAATATCGAATTTCAAGCCTGAAAGAGAAAAACCATACATATTATTTAGCGCAAGCAAAGGTTTTTTTAATAAACATTGGATAAATGAATTATTACAAATAGCTCATATAAAAGGATTTGATGTTGGTTTGCTTCCAACGCCAGAGTCAAAAATTGAGGGTGATTTTGATTTTATTATAGATTATCCAATATCTCCTGAAGATTGGTTTTTATGGATTACTCATTCAAGTGGTTATATAGGAATGAGATTTCACCCTATAATTGTTTCTTTATTTAATGGAGTTCCATTCATTGCTTTTGATCATTATGTAAAGAAATATTTTAAATTTTTAAGAATTCAACAAAGTAGTAAAACCTACGATTTGTGTCTTAGATATGGAGTTTTGAATAATTGGAAGGACTTAAAAAATGAACTAAGTACTCCAGTTAGCATTTTAGAAAATCTTCTAGCCCAAAAGCCTGATAAAAATTTAATTCGTAAATCAAAGCCAGTATTCGTTAATAGCCTCAAAAGGATAGTTGGAATTTGATATTTATTGTAGCCAATGCAAAAAAATTAGACTAAATATCAATGAAAATTGAAAAGCGAGCACAAATATTGAGGGTTTACAAAAAGACCTTCTTAAATTATTTTAGGAATAAAGCACAGATCACTCCTGATATTTCTTTAAAAGGGACATTAGATTTTAAATATGTCACTATTTTAAATAAAAGATCATTTCCCTTATTGAAAGCGTCTTTAGTTTCCCTGTATTACTCATCAAAAGAGTTGCCAGCCGAGCTTGTTATCGTTTCAGACGGTACATTTTCAGAGATTGAATTTTCAGAATATTTCAATTTTTGGCCTTGTAAAATTTCTTATCAACATTGGTCGGACATTAGAGATTACTTTGCTAATAACGGGGAATTAGATTTAGCCCAATGGGCAACAAAACAAATTTGGGGCAAAAAGATGGCGGCCATTTTATACAATTCTCTGTTTGGTTCAGTTTTGTACGCTGATTCTGATGTATTATGGTTTGATCAATTAATTGATAAGTCCACTTTAAGTTCTCAAGTTACCTTACGGACGACAATAGACAATAGCATTAATTATGATCAAGACCTAATTCAGCATCTTAATGCAGATTACCTTAATAATTTAGTACCCATAAATTGTGGTGTCGTTTTTATAAAAGAAAATTTATTAAAAAGATCAGCTATTTTGAAAGAGGCAATAAAATTTGAAGCATGTCAACCTGGTAATTTTAGTGAACAAACGATATTTGCATTATTAGTTCATGAGATTGGTAGCCTGTACCCACTAGCTACAGTAGAATCTTCAATTTCTGATTCGTTGTGGCCAATATTACCTAATTATAAGAATTACCCAGGTGGATTAAAGGCACGGCATTATTTATGGGCTTTGAAGTGGATGTTTTGGAGAGATTACTATTTTTTATTCGTAAAAAATAGAGACATATAATTCAATCTGATTTTTTATATATCCTCTTTTCTTAATTAGTGTAACTGCTTGATTAAAAATAGAATATGAAAACATTGATTCTCAAGGGTATTAGGTCTGCATATTGTTTGTTTTTTAGGCCTAAGTTCCTAGGATGGAAATGGTGTTCGGTCAAAGATAGATGTTGCACCAACAAAGTAATACAGGAGAAAATACAGTCCTCTGATCAAAGTTTTGCAGGTAGGGTGGTAATTATTGAGCAGGCTATCGTATTGAATTATTTATCAATTTTAGAAAAAAGAGTACCCTTAGTAAATTGGTAAAATATATTGGTGAAAGTTCTAAGCTGCCATGGCGGGACAGCATTGTTGTCCACAGCTTATCAAATAATGCTGGTGTTTTCCCAAAAGGAGATTTAAAGGTGATAGAGGGCGGCACAATGTATTAATAGTTGCAATCGCGATTTGTTATAACGAGCATTGGTTATAACCTTTCCAAAAAGAAAAAACCCACTTTGTTGAAAAGTAGAAGGTGCATGCTATTGGTGAATTATTACAAGCTAAGATTAGAATAATCATATGAAAGTACTTTGGCTAACCAACAATGCATGCTCTGCATCCGAAATTCTTGACCCTAAAAATAATCGTGGAGGCTGGTTATCTTCGCTGGAAAAGGCGCTTTCTCAGCAAAAAGATGAAATTGAGCTATTTGTAGGATTTTACTACTATAAAAGTTTAGCCCAATTTAAGCACGGCCAAACTAACTTTTGTGCCATTGAGCGATCTTCCAGAAAATCTAAAGTGAGTAGATATATTTCGCGATTGAGGGGTATGGAATATGATGATGTGGAAGAAATTAAAAAATAAAAGATCTGGTTAAAATCCTTCAACCAGATCTAATACATGTGCATGGTACAGAAGAAAATTTTGGGTTGATTCAGTTTCATACCGAAAAACCTGTGGTAATTTCCATACAAGGGATATTAAACCCATATAAAGAGAAGTACCACTCTGGGATCCCACAAAATGTGGTTTTGAAATATGAAGGTTTAGTAAACAAGATTCTAAAAAATTCCGCATCTTATAATTTATCCTCTTTTCAAAGAAGGGCGGTTCGTGAACGGGAAATATTGTTGAAGTCAAAGTATATTATTGGTAGAACGGAATGGGATAAAAGCATTTCAAAATTCATGGCTCCAAATAGTCAGTATTTTACTGGACAAGAAATGCTCCGAGACGCTTTTTATTTGAATAGTTGGAAAAAAAGGAAGCTAGTAGGCGAAATAAAGATAGCGACAGTAACCAGTAATGGACTTTATAAGGGATATGAGACTATTGTGAAGACTTGCCTTTTACTTAAGAATTATGAAATAGCATTTAAATGGAAGGTTATTGGTATCAATGTCCAGAACTCAATTGTACAGATTTGCCATAAGTGGCTAGGTGTTTCTCCAGCAGATGTTGGGATTACGTTATTAGGGTCAAAGGATGATCGGGAAATTGTAGAAACTTTAATTCACTCTGATATTTATTGCCAAGTTAGTCATATAGAAAATAGCCCAAACAGTTTATGTGAAGCTCAAATTCTAGGGGTGCCAATTATTGCAAGTAACGTTGGCGGAACCAATACTCTAATCAGACATAATGTAAATGGTGTATTGGTGCAGGATGGAGAACCATACTTTATGGCATCTAAAATTAAAGAATACCAACAAAATCCTGATAAATATATTAAAATGGCTAAAAATGGGCAAAAAATGGCTCAACATCGCCATAATAGAATTATGATAGTTTCGGACTTATTAAAAACCTATCAGGCTATTGTTCAAAATTAGTATGCAGGAAAAATTCAAATCTTTAACTTCCTTTTTAATTTTTTTCTTACAGTAAGTGCATCTAAGGCCGTTTCGGAAGACTGGTTTTTAATTTCTTTAACTATTGTATTGATAATAGCTAGTGTTTATTATAAAATTAAGTTTGAGAGAATAATCTGGGTAATTATCGTTTATTGGCTGATAATAAATCTTGTGTCTTTCATTCATTTTGATGAAAGTTTAAAGTCGAATTTTATTACTTTGTTTGGCTCTATAATGCGGATTTTTATAGCATACTTACTTTTAAAATTAAGTGGCGTTAAGGCGTTTTTTAACGCCGAAAAAATATCTTTTAACATTTTGCTGCTTGGATTTTTTATATTTTTCATCACTGAATTTTTCCCTTCATCTGAGAATTTTATTAAGCAATTTGATGTGGGAGTTGTTGAAGATATGGCGAATGAAGGGGGTTGGAATATCCTTATATTTACGAAAAATCCTTGGCACACATTTAGGTTTTCGGGTTATGCATGGGAACCAGGAGCCTTGGCTTTAATCATTATATTCAGTTTAATATTGTCTATCCTAAGGGATGGTTACCAAGTAGATATCAGAAAATCTGTCTATTTGACCATGTTAGTTTTCACTTTTTCAACCGCGGGTTTTTTGGCTTTGTCATTTCTTATTTTGTTTTATTCTATTCATTTCGGCTTATCTCGGTATTTTATCGTGGTCATTGTGCTGGTTCCGCTATTAATACCTGTAATTGAACTAGTCTATCGACAGGATTTTATGTCGGATAAAATCGAACAATATTTATATGAAAGCGAAAGAAATAGGAAATTTGGATATGAGAATATGAGCATAAAGAAAGTGACCCGTTATGATTATATATTTTTAGGCGGGTCGCTAATGTCCAAATGGCCAGTGGGATACGGTATTTCCAAGAAAGGACAGGTTAAATCACGTTCTGGGTTTGTCCTCAGGGGTTCTAATTCACTCATTTCATTTTTAGTGGCGTGGGGAATCATAGGTTTTATCTTTATGTTGATGTTAATTTATAAATGCATTAATCTCCTTGCAAAAATATTTGAAATCAAAAATAGCCTAGCATTATTTTTGGCTTTGTTAGTTGTACTTTTTTCTAATCCCATCGAACGCTCACCTTTATTTTATGGATTATGTCTATTTCCATTGATTTACATTAAAGTAATACGTAACAGTCAGAATTATAGAAAGCTTGTATCAAGTTCTACGATGTCCAAACCTTCATTTAATTCACGTCAGTAAATGCATTATATAAATATTGTTATAAGAACGTTAAGGGTACTTATTTTTTCAGCATATGCAAGGATCAAAGCATGTATGTGGGGAATACAAGTTGGTAAGGGATTTAAAGTAAATGGCAAAATTCATTTTAGGAGGCTGCCCAAGTCTAGTATTTCTATAGGGGAAAAATGTAGGTTTAACTCCTCCTCTAATTCCAACTTAATTGGCATCAACCGGCCATGTATAATAGCCACCCATGACAAAACAGCACGGATCGTAATCGGACATCATTCCGGCTTTAGCGGGACCGTTATCGGGGCATTTAAGTCTGTAACCATCGGGAACTATGTAAAATGTGGGGCCAATTCCTTAATAACAGATTCCGATTGGCATTCGGACGATCCACGTTCAGCAGAGCCAAAGCCGGTGGTAATCGGTGACAATGTATGGCTTGGTGAAGGGACAAAGGTGTTGAAAGGCGTCACGATTGGCGAAAATTCATTGATTGGTGCTGGAAGTGTCGTTGTTAAAGATATCCCGGCAAATGTAATCGCTGCCGGAAATCCGTGTAAAATCATTAGACATATTTGATCAATGGAGACAGTGGAACGGCCAGCAGTAACGTGTTTGTTTACGGGGAGCACTTTTCCAAACGGGGAAGCCTCAAACAGCCGGGTGTTGATGATAGGTAAAGCCTTACAAGCTTCAGATTTTGAATTTGATATCGTCATTAATTCAGAAGGAAATAAAAACCCGCTCAATAAGCAGATACAGGGGAGGATCCACGATATTCCATTTACGCATGTTAACGGGTCAATGACCATCGGATTATCGAAACCGGTAAGGATATTCAATTTCATAAAGGGGATCTGGGCCACCAATAAAAAAATAAGACAACTGGCGAAAAAAGAGAAGGGCATTGTTTACCTGTATTCCCAGGGGTCACTTTACAATGCCTGGGTTTCGTTGTATGCCCACCTTTGTAAGGTACCTGTTGTTCAGGAAGTAAATGAATGGAGTGCGGTTACCAACCAGGGGAAAGTAAAATCATGGATTTACGACAGGATAATGTTCAGGTGGGCCAAGGGGGCCATAGTTATATCCACAAGCATCGAAAAAAAATAGCTGCGTCAAAAACCGTCAATAAGGAGCTGAAAATTACTTCAGTACCCGTTTTAGCGGATAAAATGGATTGGAAAGGAAAAGCTGGACATGCCACCATAGAAAGAAATTTTGTGTGGTGTGGGATGATTGAATCCTATATCAAAGATGTGGAATTTATGATAAGGTCGATGGCTTTGATGCATCCGGACTATCCCTCGTATAGACTGGTAATATGCGGGAAAACAAGACACGGAACTGAGCAGAGGATCAAAGATTTGTGTCTTAAATACAAACTGCCCAGGGAGGCAATCGTTTTGACCGGGTATATTTCCGATGAGCAATTGATTACCTATTGCAAAACGGCCACAGCCTTACTGGTACCGCTATGGGATGACCAGCGCTCCATGGATCGGTTCCCTACCAAGATAGCCAGTTTCCTCTTTTCAGCCCGACCGGTGATCACATGTCCCATCGGCGAAGTGGCAAAATATTTAGCACACCTGGATAGCGCTGTGTTTTACGCCCCGGCTGACCCACAAGACCTTCGTGAAAAAATGGAGTATGCCATCCTGAACCAACAGCAAACGGCCAACATTGGACAAAAGGGTTTTGAAGTAGCTGCAGAGAATTTTGATTACAGAAGTTATTCCGGGATTCTATCTGAGTTTTTTTCACAATTCATATAAAGTAGTCCTCGACTTGCAACACAACAAACTATGAAAATCATATATTCTGCATACTACTGCAACCCCTTTGGCGGTTCCGAATCGTATGGAGCCATCAATTGGTTGAACATACTCCTAAAGGAATTTGATATTGTATTAATCACAAATAAGCCATCGGAAGAAGGTCTCAGGCTACACTTCGGTAGCCGGTTTCCGTCTAATTTGGTCATTTACTCTTTTGCTGATGAGAATATCCTGAAAAGGAAGTTCAAAGTCCAGGTGCATTTTGGATATTTTACCTTCAACCATCATCTCAGGAGGTTTATACAATCAAATAAGGAAGTCCTTGCTGATGCCAAAGTTGTTTTGCACAAAAACCCTTCGAGCTTTCGGTATTTTACCTACTGGTACCAGATGGACTTGCCGCTGATACTTGGTCCTCTAGGTGGTGGGCTGCAAGTGCCGACAGTATTGAAAAAGTATTTTACCAGCGAACCTTTGATCAATAAATTCAGGAAATATGACAAGTTACTGTTCAAATTGCCTTTGTACAAAAAATTGTATGGAAGAGTTGATAAAATATTGATATCCTTCGATTACATTCTAAATACCTTGCCTCGAAAATATCATTCAAAGTGTGAGACCTTTTTTGATACTGGCATCGAGGTGGACATTGATTTTTACGACCGGTCTTACAGGCAAGATCAGGTAGTCAAAATAGTGTATGTAGGCAAGCTGATCAGATATAAAGGAGCTGAACTGGCCATCCGGGCTTTACATAAGATCAAAGACAGGAATATCCGCTTCGATATTCTTGGCGATGGGGGGGAATATGGCTACCTGAAACGCCTTATCGAGGAACTCAACGTATCGGATAAGGTAACCTTGCATGGCAACCTGAGCAGGGAACAGGTCAATGCGTACTATCGCGAAGCAGATATATTCTGCTTTCCGACACTGACGGAGGCGGGCGGAACGGTATTTCTGGAAGCAATGAAATTCGGTCTACCTATTGTTACCATCAATAATGGAGGGCCAAAGTATTTATGCCCTGATGAGGGCACGTTTAAAATAGAAATTGATAAACCAGAAACAATGGTGAAGGGAATTGCTGAAAAGCTGGATCTGTTGATCGACTCAAAGGAACTTCGGCATGCAATGGGTGAGGCAAACTATTGGCATTGCAAGAAAAACTATTCTTGGGAGGTGACCCGGGATAAAATCATTGATTTGTTTGCGCCCTATAAGTAGGGCTTCCAGGGATGTCTCCGCTTTTTATTCAGATAATTCAGAACATAGCTTAATTTTTTTATATGAGTTTAGATAGAAATGTTTTGGTGCTTGTTCCCGGCCAACATGCCCGAGGTGGGGTGACCACCTATTACAAAGCTTTGAGAAAGCATTTGCCTGAAAAGGATATCATTTATCTGGAACGCGGTGCGAGGAAATTTCCTTATAAAAAGACGTTGATCAAGGAGGTGCACCGCTTGACCACCGACTACCTGAGGTTTATATGCGTACTGATGAGAAAAAAGATCGATATAGTCCATACCAACACCTCATTTGACAAAAGCGGGGTGATCAGGGACTCGATTTATTTAGCTTTAACCAAAATGTTCCATAAAAAAACCGTTGTTTTTTACCGGGGTTGGGATGATCAATATGCCGATAAGCTATTAGCTAAGCAGGGTTGGTTGAGCAAAAAACTATTGTCGGCGGATACTACCATCGTATTGGCAGAAAAGTTTAAAAATGATCTGATCAGGGCAGGCTATAAAGGCTCAGTGTATGTAGAAACCACTACCGTGGATATCGACTTGATGGATTTAAAGAACTTACTACCGGATAGGCAAAAGGATGCTCATTTCAACATTTTGTATTTGGCCAGATTGGAAAAAGACAAGGGCATTTATATCGTACTTGATTCTTATAAAGAAATCAAAAAAAAGCACTCCAATGCCCAGTTGTATATAGGTGGTGATGGTCAGGAATATGATAACATCAAAAAATTAATCCAAGAACAGTCCTTGAAGGATGTGACATTATATGGATTTGTTTCAGGAAAGGAAAAAGCTTCTTTGTTGGCAGACGCTGATTTGTATATTTTCCCGACCAATTATAAAGAAGGTATGCCCAATTCTGTTTTAGAGGCTTTTGCTTTCGGGTTGCCTGTGATCACACGACCAGTGGCAGGCCTGAAGGATATTTTCTCCGAGGATAATGGTTTTTTGATCGATAGTTTGGACAGTGCGGAATATATAACAGCTATTGAATCGCTCATTAATGACAAGCAACTTTACGAGCGGATATCGGCCCACAACCGTAAGTGTGCCCGCGAGAGATTTCTATCACCGGTAGTTGCCAAACGCCTACTGACAATTTACGCTAATACATGATCAGGACAATCGTTTCTACCGTGCATCACGTGGCCACACTCATAAACAAGGCCATAAACTTTATCGCCAGGATTTACTTTGTGCAGCTTTTTGCCAGCAAGGGCAATAAAGTACGATTCTTTCCCTTAAGCTCCGATATTCATTATTGGAATATCGAAGTGGGCAATGATGTGTATATCGGGCCCGGAGCACGTTTTATTGCGGGAGTCAAAAGGATATATATAGGAGACAAGGTGTTGATGGGTCCAAACGTAACGATCATTGCCGGTGGGCATCCTATCCAAAAAGTGGGCACATTTATCATGGACAACAAGGCCAAATCGCCAGAAGACGATAAAAGTATTTATATAGGTTCTGACGTCTGGATCGGCGCAAATGTCACTATTTTAAAGGGGGTTAAGTTGGGGAATGGCGCGGTGATAGCCGCCGGTGCGCTGGTGACCAAGGATGTGCCTGCCTACACAGTGGTTGGTGGCATTCCAGCAAAGATTTTAAAGAATAGGTTTTCTAAAGCCGATGCCCAATTGCATGAGCGTGCACTATTCCCAAAGCATTCCAGGCTAACGCTCAATGAACTAAAACATTTGTCATAAGCTCAATGAAAAAGCATCTTCGCGATTTTTACTTTAAATTATTGTACCTGATAAATACAATGGTTTTGCGCATCAATAGGGTAAAATTTGGCACCCTCGACATCAGGGGTATTTTGCTGGTGAATAATGCCGGTGCGATCCGGATAGCTCCACATGCCATCATCAATTCCTCCAAATACAAAAATATCATTGGAGGTGACACGCGGTCCTCGATTGTGGTAAAACGAGGGGCTAATCTCTTAATTGGTTCAAACTTTCGCATGAGCAATTCTGCGATTTATTGCGCGGAATCCATCTCCGTTGGCAACAATGTGATGATAGGCGGGAGTTGTAGGATTTGGGACACGGATTTTCATCCCTTAAATCCATCAGACCGATCAGACAATCCCAATGAAGGTTATAAAACCAGACCGATTACAATTGGTGATAATGTTTTCATTGGTGGGTTTTCCATTATTTTGAAAGGTACCATTATTGGAAATGGCGCCATAATAGGTGCCGGTAGCGTGGTTTCGGGCACTATTCCCGCAGGAGAAATCTGGGCAGGAAACCCGGCAAGATTTATAAAAAAGACAGGGTGAAAAAGAGGCAAACCTTCAACTTCTTCGGCGTCAACATTGCAGAGGCCGACCTGGAGTCGGCAACGAAACTGGTCAAAAGCTATGATTTCTCCAGCCCAAACTACGTTTCCTTTCCCGATGCCTATGTCATTGCGCTTTGCCAAGGCAATGATCATTTGCGATCGATCCTCAATCACGCTTTGATCACCCTGCCCGATGGCAAACCTTCGGCCCTCATGGGCAAGCGCAAGGGCTTGAAGCACATCGCCCCGGTGTCGGGGTATTGGCTTTGCAGGGCATTGCTCGATACCGGGCTGTCACACTATTTTTTGGGGAGTTCTCAGGAGCGCTTGCAACGGCTTGAGCAAAAAATTGCGAAGTTACATCCACGAGCCAGAGTGCTGGGTTTTTCATCGCCAAGGTTTCTTTCAGAGAGCGAGGCCGATTCAGGTCAGGTATTGCAAGCTGAATTTGATAAAATCAACAGCGTAAAACCCGATCTCATTTGGGTAGGTATCAGTAGCCCAAAACAGGATTATATCATGTACCATCACCTGCCATTGCTGCAGCATGGGCTCATGCTGGGGGTTGGAGGGGTGTTCGACTACTTGTCGGGCGAAGTGAATAAGAGCCCCGAGTGGGTAAAAAAGATTGGTTTTCGCTGGGCATGGCGCCTGCTCAGCGAACCTGGAAGAATGTGGGGCAAGTATTATTTTGTATTCAAAAAACTTAGTGTGCGATTTGTTGTTGCCTACCTCAAGGGCTAATGCTTCATCGAGCCATCAAGTTACTTTTTCATCAATCCGCAAATTAATGTTATGATGCGATTTTTTAACACCCGATATTTTGTGGTAAAAGCACGTGAGCGATCCCTGATATTGTTTTTTCTAATTGTCGATCTTTTCCTGTTGAATATATCCGTGGTCGCCGTTTCGGAGTTGCACTACGAAAATTTCTGGCAAAGCAGTAAGTTTTTTCTTCTGGCCAATGCCTGTTGGTTCATCACTTATCTGCTGTTCATCAATGAGACCATGTTCGAAAAAGAAGACTTTTTCAAACGGTTTCAGACCTTGTTCAATAAGTTTTCGATTTATCTCAGCATTTTAGCGTTTGCTATCGTAGTGCTCAATCTGAATATTTCCAGGACTTTGTTTCTTGGTTCAACGGTGTCATTTTACTTATTTAAGTCTGTCTTCTCCTATTTTTATTCTTTCCTCATTAAGCACCGAAGAAATGGCCAGTATTACAGCACCGTTCTCATTGTGGGCACAGGCGAAACCACTCAGGACATTTTGCATTTTTATAAGTCAAATCCTGATCTGGGCAAAGTGGTGGGTTGTCTTTCTGACGACGGTCTGCCTTCGGAATATTGCAATGTGGTAGGGTCGGTGGCAGACTTTGAGCAGATAGCGAAGCGGAATTACTGTTCGGAAATCATTATCAACATTCAACTTGTCAATGACAAAAAAATAAAGGAGCTGATAGATATCGCAGAAAAATACGGGATCAGACCCAGAGTTGTACCCAACTACTATGAGATGTTTAAAAGGGCATATGAGGTGGAAACGCTGGGCAAAATACCCATCATCAATATTAGGGAAGTGAAGGTAGAGCGCTATGCCAACAGGTTTTGGAAACGGGCCTTTGATATTGCATTTTCCATGACGGTACTTTTCTTTGCGGCTCCTGTTATGATTCTGATTGCCATTGCCATCAAGCTGGAATCGAAGGGTCCGGTTTTTTACAAACCGCTGCGATGTGGCAGAAAAGGAACAAGCTTTCGTGTGTACAAATTTCGCTCTATGCGAGAAAATGACGATGATACCGGCGGCACCCGATCGACAGTAAAAAATGATAGCAGGATCACCAAAGTTGGAAAATTTATCAGGAAAACCAATCTGGACGAGCTGCCCCAATTTTTCAATGTGCTGCTTAACGAAATGTCGGTAGTGGGGCCAAGGCCGCACCGCACCAATCTCAACAAGACCTTTCAGGAAAAAGTAAGCACCTACATGGTTCGGCAGTATATCAAACCGGGCATTACCGGTTGGGCGCAGGTAAATGGATGGAGGGGGCCTACAGAAACCAAAATCCAGTACATGGGGCGAGCCTTGCACGACTTGTGGTATATCGAACATTGGAGTTTTTTCCTGGACATTTACATCATATGGCTTACCTTATTCGGAACAAAGGTTCGCAAAAATGCTTTCTAAAAAACTGCCCATAGCGTAGTTTTACATCAATTCTACATGTTGGCATTTGCAAAATACCCATCTGCGCCTGGGTCAGCTTCAGGTAAAATGACCCTCCAGCCGCTTGTGGCCTACTGCAGGGTGGCGCATAGTAGACGGAGATTATTGTTTTAGATGCATGCTGTATTGTAACTTTATCCACAAGCACTATTTATTAAATACCTTTATATACCTGAGAAACAACCACAATCAGCATATTAAGAAAAGTACCATGCAACACAGATTACCCCTTTTGCTATTGCTCATAGCGCTATCGACCTTTTTTTCGTGCAAATCGTATAGAGATTTCACCTATCTCCAGGATGTTGGAGAGGGGGAAGATTTTCTAAGATCTTTACCCAAAGAGCCCCCACCATACCTCATCCGGCCCAATGACAACCTGTATGTGAGCATACTCACCCAAAATCCGGAGATGAATATGCTATACAATCCGGCCACACCACAGACGACCAACGCCCAGGCTGGTACCCAACAGATGTATGGCGAGTTGACCAGCCAATATCTCAACGGCTATCCGGTAGATAAGGAAGGATACATCGTTTTGCCGGTACTTGGCAAAATCAATGTTGAAGGCATGACCTTGCAAGACGCAGAAATACGGATCAAGACCAAGGCGATGGAGTATTTGAAAGAGGCAACTGTGAAGGTGAAGCTGCTCAACTATAAAATTACCGTATTGGGCGAAGTGAATACCCCCGGCATTTATTATAACTACGACAAGTCTATTTCGGTATTGGACATTCTCAGCAAGGCCCATGGCAATACAGACTTTGCCGAAATTGACCATGTACTGGTGCTCAGGCATAAAGAAAAAGGCACGGAGACTTTTAGAATCAACTTGAAATCGAGTACTCAACTGCTCAATTCCGATGCTTACTATCTGCAACCTGACGACATCGTATATGTAGAACCAGGTAGAAATAAGAATATAAAACTGCGCTCACCCGCTGTTTTGCTCTATTTCTCCGGTATCACCACACTGGTGTTGATTATCAATCTGATCAACAATGTGAAGTGAGTATAATTTACGTTTCAATAGACCAAGCAACTTAATATAATATCATGCAACCGAACACCAGCTTAAACAATTTTGCAGAACAAGAAGACGTACTGGATGTACGTGAGCTTTTGATGAAGATAAGGGCAAATTGGTATTGGTTTTTGATCTGTGGTTTGATAGGTGCCGGAACGGGCTACTTACTCACAAAGGCCTCTTCGGCAAACTACGATGTCAGCACCACCCTGCTGGTAAACGAAGAAAACAAAAAGATGGGCTCTGATTTTCTTTTCGAAAGTCTGGGGCTCAATGCCACCACCAATGTACAGGATCAAATCGGTATATTGAGATCTTACATGATCAACCTCGAAACGATTGAAAAGCTCAATTGGAAAACCTCCTGGTTTCGCGATGGCTTTTTCAACGATACCGATATCTATCTGAACAGCCCCTTTGAGGTCATTCAGACGGAAAATGAGCCAAATCAGACGGGCGTCAGGCTATACATTGAGCCTGTAAATGCCGAAACCTATCGCATATCTGTATATGAAGAAATAAAGATAAAAGGGATAAAACAAACCATCAGTATAGACCAGGAGGGCACATATGGCAAACCCTTCATCAACAAGCACTTCCATTTTATAGTAAAACTGCAAAATGCGCAGCCCATCGACGATGACAGCCGGTACTTTTTTGTGTTCAATAACTATGTGCAACTGACAAAAAACTACCAGGCAAAATTGGAGATAAGTACCTCTGACGAAAAATCGAACCTGATCAATGTCAGGATCAAATCAACGAATCCCGCCAGGGCGGTTGACTACCTCAATATGCTCAGCCGGGTGTATATCCAATTTGGATTGAATGAAAAAAACCAGGCTTCGGAAAATACCGTCGAATTTATCGATTCGCAACTTTCCGGCATTGTAGATTCGCTACAGCAGGCTGGACAAAATTTCACAAATTTTCGCACCCAAAACCGAATCGTGGATCTGAGCCAGGAAGCCGGCCTCATTATGGAGCGCTTCAAAGAAGTGGAATCAAACCAGGCTATGGCCAAAATGAGCCTTGACTACTACAATAACCTGCTCAGCTATCTGGGAGATGCCCAACAAATGGAACAGATGGTAGCGCCATCGGTAGTCGGAATCACCGATCCGTCGCTCAATAGCATGGTCATGAAGCTGGGCGATCTTTACGCCAGGCGCAGTACACTAAGCATGACGGTGCAAGAAAAAAACCCCAGCCTGATCGCACTAGACAACGAAATACTCTATACCAGACAAAGCCTGGAAGAGAACCTGAAAAATCTGGCCAGCAATGCCAGAGTAGAGATCAATAACCTCGAAAAAAGAAAAAATTCCATTAATCAACAGCTATCGCGTTTGCCAAAAACAGAGCAAAGCATGGTGAACATCAAGCGCAATTTTGACCTGAACAACGAACTGTACACCTATCTGCTCACCAAGCGTGCAGAAGCAGCGATCGCCAAGGCATCGACTACGCCCGATGTGAAAGCGCTGGACATCGCAAGAGTTGAAAATGCCGAACCGATAGGATCGAATAAGATGATAAAGGTTGCTATTGGCCTCTTGGCGGGCATGTTTGTGCCTTTGGCATTAATATTTGTCGGCGACTACCTCAACAATAAGGTCAATAAAAAAGAAGATATAGAAAAAGTATGCTCACTGCCTACCATTGGCACTATTGCCCACAACAATCTCAAGACCGAATTTCCAGTGATCAGGCACCCCCATTCGGGTATCACCGAGAGTTTCAGGTCGCTACGTACCAACCTGCAATACCTGCTCGGCGATAAAAAATCGCACGTAATTTCAGTACAATCCATGATCTCGGGAGAGGGTAAATCATTTGTTGCCCTCAACATGGCTCTGGTCTTTGCTATCAACAACAAAAAAGTATTGTTGATCGATGGTGATCTGCGTAAGCCCCAATTGCATTTCTCTTTCAACGATCCGAATTCCATCGGACTTAGCTCCTACCTCATGGACAAGGCCTCTTTTACAGAAACAGTGAAACAAAGCAAAATCCAGAATTTGCATTATGTGACCACCGGACCCGTTTTGAGACATTCGGCAGAATTGCTGGACAGCCAACTGCTGGTAGATTTTATCAATAGCGCCAAAAGTCAATACGATTTTGTGATTTTCAATAATTCTCCGATCTCCATAGTTACGGACGGCACCCTGGTGGGCAAGCACGCCGATGCAAATCTCATCATCATCAGGCAAAATTTCACCTATAAAGACCACATCAAACTCATCAATGAGTTTTCGGAACAGGGAGCCTTAAAACACATCTTCCTGGTATTTAACGATGTTAAAACTCATGGGCACGGCTATTTTATGAATGGCAAAAACGATGGCTATGGATACTACGCCCAATCGAACAAAAGGAAAAAGCAAAAATGGAAGTACAAACCGTCAAAAGAAGTGATCGGCTAAATTTCCGATTTTTCAGCTGATCCGGCTCCAGTTAAGCGATGATTTGCGCTGGCTTTTTACCTGCTGTAGGATGGCAGCGTTTTCGTGATTTTGTAATTGCGGGTCATCATTTAATAGCGACTGAGCAGCCTCCCTGGCGATTTCGAGTATTTTACCGTCTTTGCCAATATCACCAATCAGCAAGTCTAAAATACCACTTTGTTGCGTGCCCATAATGTCCCCCGGGCCACGCAGTTTCAAATCTGCCTCTGCTATGTCGAAACCATTGTTGGTGCTTACCATGGTGTTGATGCGCATTTTGCTTTCCTTGCTCAGCTTGTAGCTCGTCATCAATATACAATACGACTGGTCGGCACCGCGGCCAACCCGCCCACGGAGCTGGTGCAGTTGAGCCAGGCCAAACCGTTCGGCATTTTCTATCACCATCACGGTGGCATTGGGTACATTTACCCCCACTTCTATCACGGTAGTGGCCACCATTATTTGGGTTTCGTTTTTCAAAAATCTCTTCATCTCAAAATCCTTGGCATCAGATTTCATCTTGCCATGTAAAATTCCTACCTGATATTCCGGGAAAGCCCTGCTGATGGCCTCGAAGCCATCTGTCAAATGCTTTAGATCCAGCTTTTCCGACTCCTCAATTAGTGGATAGACCACATAAACTTGCCGCCCCAAGTCAATTTGCTTGCGCATAAAGCCAAACAATTGCATGCGATTGGCATCGAACTTATGCACCGTTTGAATCTCTTTTCTGCCTGCCGGCAATTCATCTATCACCGACACATCCAGGTCGCCATATAGCGTCATGGCCAGGGTTCGTGGAATGGGCGTGGCGGTCATCACCAGAATGTGCGGATAATAGCTCGTATTTTTTTGCCATAGCTTCGATCGCTGCGCCACGCCAAACCTGTGCTGTTCATCTACTATAGCCAATCCAAGATTTTTGAACTGCACAGTATCTTCGATCAATGCATGGGTTCCAATCAAAATATTGAGTGATCCATCCATGAGTTTTTGACTTACCAGGTTGCGCGCTTTCTTTTTAGAAGAACCCTTGAGGATGGCAATTTCCAATCCCAATTGGTCAGCAAATGGCTTTAACCCATTATAATGTTGATCTGCCAAAATTTCTGTCGGAGCCATCAATGCTGCCTGGGCATTATTGCCTATCACCACCAGCATGCAGATAAATGAAACGATGGTTTTGCCGCTGCCCACATCACCCTGAATCAGCCTGTTCATTTGTTTGCCCGATTTCAGGTCTTTATAAATTTCCCTGATCACACGTTTTTGCGCATTGGTTAGCTCAAAGGGCAGGTGCTTGTTGTAAAAGTCGGTGAGCAAATCAGTGGAGTTAAATACCTGACCGGCAAATTTCTCCACACGGGTCAGCTTCATTTTGATCAACCTCAACTGCAAATAAAAAAACTCTTCAAACTTGAGCCGGTACTGGGCCAGAGCCAGCTTTTCTTGCGAACCCGGAAAGTGGATATTTACCAGGGCTTCACGCTTCGGCATCAGTTGATACCTGTTTATGATACTTGGCGATAGACTTTCCCTGATATGATGGCCTGCCTCGGCGATCAGGTTTTTTTGAAGTTTTGAGATGCCTTTACTGTCCAGGTACCTCACCTTCAGTTTTTCTGTGGAGGGATATACCGGCTGCAAAAATGCCTGTTGCGTGTCAGCATCTGCCAGGGTATCTATTTCGGGGTGGGCGATGTTTAATTTTCTGTTAAACAGGGTAGGTTTGCCAAACACGATGTACTCTTCACCCTTGGCTATTTTTTTTAGTGTCCACTGAGCACCTTTAAACCATACCAACTCTATTTCGCCGGTGTCATCTGCAAGATTGGCTACCAGTCTTTTCGCCCTCCCTTCTCCTATCAGCTCCAGGTGTCTGATCTTACCTCTTATTTGGATATTAGTCATCTCACCCGCGATTTCACCAATTTTGTAAAATTTAGTGCGGTCTTCGTATCGAAAAGGATAGTGTTGCAGGAGGTCACCAAACGTAAAATTTTAGCTCCTTGTTCAGGAGCTCCCCTTTGCAGGGCCGACGCCTTTCAAGAATTCTATTTTGGTATCAAAAAAACCATGCATTAGTGCTGCCGGTTTTGAAGGTCTTCTTTCCAGTAAAGGGTGTTGAGCAGGTGGACAATGTCGTCGCGTACAAAGTTGATGACTGGTGCCAAAGAGTCATTTTGTGTGGCAGTATTGAAATAAAGCGCCCCTCGCAAAAAGTGGTTGACTGAGTCAGTAATAAAAAACTGGTATTGACTGGGCACTTCCCCTTTCAGTTCGGCCATCACGGCAGTTTTGCCGGGTTTGGTTTTAACTACTGCCTCATCAATCGCATACGCTTTTACCTGGTGCTTGGACGTTAGCTTATAGGCGGTGGCCAGGTACTCCCTGAGCAAGGTTTCACTGTGCTTTATGGGTTTGTAGGATATCTGGATAGAAGCCTTAAATTCAGGATAATACAAGTCTATCCAATATGGCTCGGCTATCCAACTGGTATCGGCAATGACGTTGGCATGCTTGGAGTACTCAAATCGGTAGGGAAAAGTATCGGGCAAGGGCAGGTATTCATTTGGCGGCAGCAGTATCCGGTTGTATCCTTTAGGTTTAGGCATGTAATCTGTCGCGCAAGCCGACCATAGCCACAACCCAATCAACACATAAAAAATTTGCCGGTGCTTGCTCATTTTATACTCACCTTTATCCGCTTTATCCTTTTCTGATCTACTGCAACGATGCTGAATACATAATTTTCGAAGGTAATGGTTTCGCCGGTACCTGGCAATTTGCTGTTTAATTCTAATATAAGACCACCCAATGATTCGCTTTCCCCCTTCACTTTTTCAAAATTCGCCGGATCCTGCCCGGTTATTTTGCAAAAATCTATCAATGTGGTCTTGCCCTCAAAAACATAGGTATTTGCATCGATTTTATTGAAAATGATTTCGTCATCGTCAGACTCGTCATGTATCTCGCCAACTATTTCCTCTATTACGTCTTCCAGGGTTGCCAAACCGGAAGTGCCCCCATATTCATCTACTACAATGGCCATATGCACATGCTTTTCCTGAAAATCCTTCAATAAGGTATCGATTTTCTTGGTTTCGGGCACGAAAAAAGGTGGCCTGATTAACTTTTGCCACTTGAAGCTCTCCTTTTTGTTGAGGTGGGGCAACAAGTCTTTGCTGTAGAGTATTCCTTCTATGTTGTCAACCGTGTCTTTGTAAATCGGGATCCTCGAATATCCCGATTTATTGATCTTGTCCATCAATTCATGAAAATCGAGCTCACAATCAAAGGCGGTAAAGTCTATTCGTGATCGCATCACTTGTTTTACACTAAGTTGCCCAAAATTAACAATGCCTTTCAAAATGCCCTTTTCTTCCATCGAGGTTTCCTCGTTGGTGGTCAGTTCCAGGGCATGGTTAAGCTGCTCAGCCGAAATTTCGTATCCGCGGTTTTGGAATTTGCGTTCCAGTCCACTGGAAAAAGTGGTAAGAACCCATGAAAGCGGTTTGAAGAAATTAAATGCTATGCTAATAAGCGGTACGGACATTTTGGCAAAGCCAATGCTGCGTTGGTTGGCATAGATCTTTGGTACTACCTCTCCAAAGTACACAATAAGGAACGTGACAATAGCCGTAAGTGCCACCACAATGCCCCCACCGACCGATTTAGCGCCAGTTATCTCCCACGTTAGTATGGTAGAAAGGGTCACGAAAGTGATGTTTATAAAATTATTGAGTATAAGAATGGTGGCCAAAAGTCTCTTGGGCTTTGAGATCAATTTAAATATCTGCTTCTCCAATGAATTGCCACTTTTAAGCAAAAGTATTTCGCGGGGATTGAGCGAAAAAAATGCCACTTCCGACCCCGAAACCACTCCTGACAGCACAAGGAGCAAAATCAGTATAATGGCATTGGCTACATAAAAGATCGGTGGGGCACTTTCCAAAACCATCAATAGAACCTGGGACGCAGGCTCGGGATCATCAAAGTTTAATTCCAAAATTCAAATCTTAATGTTCAATTAAAATGGCAAGTCATCTTCCTCATCCTGGGTCTGTGGAAGCGTATCGGATTTTGGTTGAGATGCGTTTTGTTGTGGTTTGGATTCAGGCATATTGTTTTCATATTCGCCGCCAGACGATTCGTTGCTGCCTTTACCTCCAAGCATGGTCATGCTCAATCCTCTTACCCTGGTGGTCGTCCGGTTGTTGCCATCACTATCTTGCCAGTTTTCGGTTTTCAATTTGCCTTCCACATACACCATCTGGCCTTTTTTCAAATATTGCTCGGCTACTTTGGCCAGTCCATCCCATAGTTCGATGCGATGCCATTCGGTTTGGCTCACTTTTTCGCCGTTCTTATTGGTATAAGATTCTGACGTGGCGATGTTGAAATTTGCCACTACCGAACCACTACTCAGATGTCGCACTTCCGGGTCAGAACCCAGATTGCCAATCAAAATTACTTTATTAACTCCTGCCATAATTTTTTACTGTTTTACAAAAATGTATCTTTTCTTAAAACTAATCAATTTATTTTTTTGCCCCAATATCTGTCTATCAGAATAGACTTGGGCAATTTATGGATTTGATCCGGAGAATATAGAGCATAGCCCGGCCAGTCACCGGCTTCAAAAGTAACATTATCGCTCATCTCAATTTCGTGAAAAGTGCAATAAATTGTCTGATGCGTAAGTTGGTGCTTAAATGGGTCCGACACCGCGCCGATTACAAACCGATCTGGATGTTTTGTAAGCACTTCGGGTAATATCAATTCATCAAAAGGCAGATTAATGCTGCTTTCGATAAGGAAAAATTCGAAAAGCCCAAACCAAATATCTTTTGCTACCCTTTTTCGCATGAGGTACCGGCCATGTATGTTAATAATGAAATAGGCAAAAAACCGGTCTTTCTTTTTGATCTTAGCTTTTTTGTATGGGATGTTCGAGACATTTTGCGTCTGCCGCGCCATACAAACCTCTGCCAAAACGCAGGTTTGGCATTGGGGCTTTTTAGGTGTGCAATGCAAAGCGCCAAATTCCATGATCGCCTGATTAAAGAGATCGGGTCGATGTGCAGGGATCGTTGCATCCGCTATTTGTTGGATGGTTTTTACGGTCTTGTTTGCGGAAATGTCATCCAAAATGCCATATAATCTACTTATCACCCTCATCACATTGCCATCTACTACCGCTTCCCGCCTGCCGAATGCAAGCGATGCAATGGCTGCCGCAGTGTAAGATCCTATGCCTGGCAGCTTTTCCAGCTCATTCTTTTGCGAAGGAAACACGCCATCCAGCTCATAAACAATGATTTGAGCACATTTATGCATGTTTCTGGCCCTGCTGTAGTAGCCAAGCCCTTGCCAGGCGCGCAAGACCACTTCGATATCTGCACTAGCCAAATCATGTACTGTAGGAAATTTTTGTGAAAAAACCATAAAATATGGCATGCCCTGTTCTACGCGTGTTTGCTGCAATATGATCTCCGAAAGCCAGACGATATACGGGTCGTGCTGGTCGCGCCAGGGCAGTGTTCTTTTATTTTGTTCGTACCAGTGCAGTAAACTATTAGCTATAAGCCTTTTTTTCATTTCTTTTCGCAATATAGCCTTTGTCATATATTTTTAGGTATTTCGTTTTTAATTGTCACCCGACCCTTTAAATTTGTGCCTCAAAAATATTGTAAAGGAATTTTTTAGCGAACTAAACGATAAATAAAAAGTGACTAAAGCAGAGGTTATAACCCAAATTGCCGACCAGACTGGTATTGATAAAGCCGACGTACAAATAACTGTTGAAGCTTTTTTTAGCGTTGTGAAAAATTCGATGGCTACAGGTGAGAATATATACGTGAGAGGTTTTGGCAGCTTTGTAAACAAAAAGAGAGCTAAGAAAGTGGCCAGAAACATTTCCAAAAACACCGCTATTGTCATAGACGAACACTTTGTTCCCAGTTTTAAGCCTTCCAAAGTTTTTATTGAAAAAATAAAATCCAGTGCCAAAGTTAGAAAAGCCAACAACTGATTTTGCGTTTTGACTTTTTTACTCACCATTGCCTAACAAGGTTTTAATGACCAAATCAAGATTACTATTATTCTTTTTTATTGTCGCTGTCACTGCGGCACTGTACATGATGCCCCGCTATGTAGTGGATAACGAGCAGCCTGCTACAACAGAAAAAGAAGAAAACCCGGCAGCACAAGCGCCAGCAACAGATACCCATAGCGAAGCCGATCATCACTTTATCATTCCGGACTCTATGATGGCCACCATAGGAAGATTTTACGATTCCTACAAAAATGCTGAAAATCAAGAAAAAAGGTTTATATTTGCAGACTCTTTGGCAAAAGCCTATAAATCAGTCGGAAAATTAGATAGTACGGCTAAATATCTGGAGATAAAAGCCATCGAAAGTCCATCAATCGAAAATTTTATTATAGCAGGAGATGGATATTATCAAGCATTTAATTTTGCAGTTGATAAAGGCAAAAGTGCTGCCCTGGCCAACAAAGCGCAGGAATATTACAAAAGGATTTTAGAAGAAAATCCTGCTTTACTTGACATCAAAGCCAAGCTTGCCATGACGTATGTGGTGGGGGCGAGCCCAATGCAAGGCATCCAGATGCTGCAGGAAGTGCTCCAAGAAGACCCCAATAATGTAATGGCAATTTACAATTTGGGGATGTTGTCTATCACATCAGGGCAATTGGATAAGGCGATTGAGCGGTTTAAGAACCTCAAACAACTTGACCCTCAGAATCCGGAAGCCCACTTTTATTTGGGCTATTGCTATTTTGAACTAGGAAACAAAAGCGAAGCTAAGAAGCACTTTCAGGAAGTTTTGGACCTGGAGATTAGTGGCGAATTGGTGGATGCATCAAAAGATTATTTAAAAAGAATTAACTAATAGAAATTTTTAAAATTATGCCTTGCGGTAAGAAAAGAAAAAGACATAAGATTGCTACTCACAAAAGGAAAAAGCGATTAAGAAAAAATAGACATAAGAAGAAATAATTTCTCCTTAGAATATTTTTCAAGGGCTTTTAACTTAAAAACAAATTAATGACGTCGAGTAGTGAATTAGTAATTAATTCAACTCAAAATGGATGTCGTATAGCCCTTTTAAGAGATAAAAACCTCATTGAATATCATAATGAGGAAAATGCAAATAAGTTCACCGTAGGTGACATTTATTTAGGAACTGTTAAAAAAGTTGTTCCGGGTCTCAATGCTGCATTTATAGATATTGGCTACGAAAAGGATGCCTTTCTGCACTATTTAGATCTCGGCCCTCAGGTAAGTTCGCTGAATAAATTCACCAAATTTGCATTAACAGGTAAACATCCTTCATATGATCTTGGCAAATTTAAAAATGAGCCGGACATAAACAAACTTGGCAAGATCAGCCAGGTTTTAACTAAAAACCAAAAAATACTGGTCCAGGTTGTGAAGGAGCCTATTTCTACAAAAGGGCCTCGTCTTTCATGTGAGTTGTCATTGGCAGGCAGGTACATCGTACTGGTGCCATTTTCGAATGCTGTGAGCATTTCGAAAAAAATCTCAAACAGCGATGAGCGCAAGAGATTGCTCAGGCTGATATCATCCATCAAACCAGATAACTTTGGCGTAATCATACGCACTGTCGCCGAAAAGAAGGACGTGGCAGAGTTAGATCGCGACCTGAGGAATCTCGTTGACAAATGGAAAGAAGGGATCAAAACCCTCAAAAAAGCAAATCCACAGGATAAAATCATTGGTGAAATGAGCCGCGTATCCGCATTATTGCGCGATGTGCTCAATGAGTCATTTGACAGCGTAATCGTGGATGACAAAGTGATATATGAAGACCTGAAGCTCTTCATCAAGGAAATAGCTCCTGACAAAGAAAAAATTGTAAAATTCTATTCGGGCAAAGCTAAAATATTTGAGAGCCAGGGTATTGAAAAGCAATTAAAATCACTTTTTGGCAAATCTATCAGCCTTTCAAATGGTAGCGGCTACCTTATTATTGAGCATACCGAGGCACTGCACGTCATCGATGTGAACTCTGGCAACAAGTCAGCCGGCGAATCGGATCAGGAAAGCACAGCGGTGAAAACCAATGTGGAAGCTGCCCGTGAAATAGCCCGTCAACTGCAACTTCGCGATATGGGAGGCATCATCGTGATCGACTTTATCGATATGCGCCGCGCAGAAAATAAACGTCTTGTTTTTGACAAGATGAAGGAATACATGAAGGACGACAGATCCAAATTTACGGTGCTTCCACTGTCTAAATTTGGGTTGATGCAAATCACCCGGCAACGCGTGCGCCCGGAGATGAATATAAAAACCACGGAAATCTGCCCTGCTTGCGGCGGTTCTGGTAAAATTGCCCCATCCATCCTTATTTCAGACCAGGTAGAGCGGGATTTGGACTTTTTGCTCATTAAGCAAAATGAACAAAGCATTACTATAAGTATGCATCCATACCTGTATTCTTATTTTACCAAAGGCTTGATTTCAAAAAAATGGAAGTGGTTCTTTAAATACCGAAAGAAGATCAACTTAATCCAGGATTCCTCCCTGGCGATAACCGATTATATCTTTACCAACAAAATCGGCGAGCAAATAGAAATATAGAATCGAATAAAATTCGTAAATAAAAAGGTGACTTTCAAAACTGGATGTCACCTTTTTTATTTGGAAGTATAAAAGCACATAGGTAACAATTTGTAAACATTACATTAAACCCTTTAACCTGATTTAGCCCCCTAATTCGTCGGACATAATTATAGTTTTAAATTAGTAATTATGTCAAAGAGAAAAAGAAAATTTAGCAAAGAAGAGAAGCTCTCCATATTGAAAGAGGCTTCGGAGACAGGGTGTAAAATTGAGCCCTGG
>JAAUQL010000090.1 GCA_012033595.1 Cyclobacteriaceae bacterium
ATAAAAATTTTTATAAAAAATCGGCCGTCTGGGCAGGTTGGGTGAGTGTATTCAGTGCTTTTGCGGTGCTTTTAAAAGACAGCTCAAGCCGCATATTTTCAATTTTTTCATTTTATTGGTTTCTTATGTATCGTATCGTATGCGCTTAGCTCCCGCAGGTCGAGCAGATCAGCAAACACAAATAAATTAGCTTCGATTGCTTCATTGGTTTGGTGCACTATGGAAGGCAGGTTGTCTATATCTCCTCTGATGGTAATATCTGAATTGCCCATATTCATATATAGATACTCAATGCTGGCATGGCTGCCATCCATACTTGCTTTGATGTCGATACTGTCGTAGCGCAGGGGATAACCTGGTATTTCGAAAGTGAGATTATCTACAATGAGCTCCGAATAGTATGATTGGTTTAGTTTTTCCAGGCTTTTTTCAGGTTCGTTCAGATCAACAATGTCTCTGAATTTCATGCGCAGCGATACATTGCCATCGAGGTTTTTCACCGAGCTCACATTGAGGAATTTGGCCAGAAAGTCGAGGTTGAAATCCGCATCAATGCCCATTTCGATCACCGGAGTTTCAAAATTGCTCATCGACAGGTTAGCATGGAAAGTTCCCGCTTCTGGTTTGGCGGTAATGTTATTCAGCTCTATGGCCATGGTACGCATATTTCTTTCGGAACCATTGGTGAAATGCCCCCGAAATGAGATTTCTTTTAGCATTTTTTGCGATTTTGGGTTGATGAAGTATGCGCTGTCACAGCCAAATTTGGCTTCTATGGCTGGTCTGTGTCCACTGAGCGATTTGCCTGTAATGGTGGTATTAAAAAAAATGTCACCGGCATTTTCATAACTTTCGAGTGTGGGAATTAATTCCTTTGGGGCGAAAGCTATCAGCAGGTCAAAATTAGAATTGCCCCCTTCAATAACCAGGTCAAGGTCTAATTCGTGCAAAATATCCATGGTGCCTGCTATGTCGAATACGCCATTTTCCATGGTAAATTCAGAAGGCTGGATGGTGAGCAAGCCGTTCGATTTGTCGTAGTCCAGTTCGGTGCGGGCATCGATGTGCTTGTTTTTAAAAATCGTCGAATCACCGTTGTCTATCACATTGAGTATCAGTTGGCTTTGCAGGCCGATCATGAGCAGATCACGGGCATTTTTAAATTTCGATGTGGCTTGTTTTATGTACGTCTCTGCGTGAATATTGGTAGATTCATCATATTTAATGATGTCGAGGTTGGTTAGTTCAATTTTCTGAAGCTCGATATTGTATGCTTCTTTTATTTCTTTGATTTTTTGCTTGCCACTCAGCGCCCTTGCCAGATTGAAGGTGCCATCTTCATAGCGCACGATATCAAAGTTGCCGTTTTCTACTTTCAGCAAATTTACCTTGATATCTCCCCTGATCAATGTCCAGAAATTGAAACCCAACGAAATGTGCGAAACGTCCAGGATGGGGGCAAACATGTCTGCCTTATCCTCAAACACCTGCACATTTTCTATGACTACAGCGATATAGGGAAAACTGGCAAATGGCGAAATATCCGTATCGCCAATCACGATAATGCCATCAAAGTCACGATTGAAGCGGTCAACAAGGTTTTGTACAATTGCATCTTGTTTGCGATATATCGTAGCCACGGCTCCCGAAAGGATGAGTAAAACTATTGCCAAAATGCCAGGCAACAATTTGTTTTTTAGTTCCTTTTTATAGCTCATTGATATATCGTTAAAGGACAGCATCCTTTGGGCCAAATTTATAAAACCTTTCGGGTTCTTTTTCAGATTTCAACAATTTGGTGTCGGATTAATTGGCTCGGGGCATACCAGTTAGGGGTTTTTTACTTCTGTTGCGGTTTTCATATTCTAATGATAACTATTTGTCTTTTTCAAAGTATTTATTTCTTTTTGTGGTATCAGTTTATTCCATATGAAGAGTAGTAAATTTTTTTTGATAGGTGCGCTATTTTTTGCACTTCAGTCTGCATGCCTGGCGCATGACGCATCATCCCTAGAGTATCATGTTTCAATGCCCCAACCTCAAACGCATTATTTTGAAGTGGAAATCCGATTAGATGATTTTCATGGAGAATTTGTGGATTTTAAAATGCCGGTGTGGACTCCGGGATCGTACCTGGTGCGGGAGTACGCAAAAAATGTAGAGGGATTCACTGCCACTTCGGGCGGAAAAAGTGCTGCATTTGAAAAACCAGCAAAAATACCTGGAGGGTCTTTCTTGAAAAATCTGATGAGGTGATAGTAAAATACCGTGTGTATGCCTTTGATGGAACGGGGGTGCGTATGAGTTATCTTGATGACAGTCACGCATTTATCATGGCCAACACCTTGCTGATGTACGTGGAAGAATTGCGTGAAAGCGCTGCCATCGTGCAATTTGACTTGCCCGAACAGTGGCAAAAATATCAACCACCCTGAGCAAGGTGGCCGACATGAAGCATGCTTTTTATATTCCAAACTATGATATACTGGTCGATTCACCGATAGAAATCGGCAATCATGAGGTAATCTCATTTGAAGCTGCCGGGGTGCCTCACGAGGTAGTGATGTATGGTGCTACTGATTACAACCCTGAGCAAATCAAACGCGACCTGACTAAGATCGTGGAAAGCGCCACGGCTATATTTGGTGAAAACCCAAATGAAAAATATATATTTTTTCTGCATCATGGCGAAAGAGATGCCGGAGGTTTGGAGCACATGAATTCCACGGTGCTGGGATTGAGCCGGTGGGCCTATCAATATAAAAACAGCTACGATCATTTTCTTGCCCTGGCCGCGCATGAATATTTTCATTTGTGGATGGTGAAGCGGCTAAAGCCCGTGGAACTGGAGCATCTGGACTATGACAGGGAAAATTATACCGATATGCTTTGGCTGATGGAAGGAATCACAAGCTATTATGATCAGAAAATAATGCTTCGGGCAGGCTTTTACGACGAAACTGAGTTTTTGAACAATCTCTTGGATGAAATGAGCGATGTGAAAAATACCCCGGGATCCAGGGTACAATCGCTCACCGAAGCGAGTTTTGATGCCTGGATTAAATATTACAGACGAGACGAAAACAGCAACAACAGCCAGATATCATATTATACCAAAGGCACCATAATCGGTGCCTTGCTCGACCTGAAGATCATAAGTAGTTCCGGAGGAAAATATTCGCTCGACGATGTGGTCTATCAACTCTATCATCAGTTTTATAAAAAAGAAGAAAAAGGCCTGACCGGTGACGATTTCAAGAAAGCTGCGGAGCAGGCCGTAGGCAGCAGTCTTGACCAGTTTTTTGATGATTATGTGTATGGAACCACAGACCTGGACAATGAAAAATATTTGAAATTGGCCGGTATTGAATTGATCGATTTGAATCAGACCATAAACGATAAGTCGATAGGTATATGGTATAGTGCCAGTGCGTGCGGGCTGGAAGTAAGCCAGGTGATAAGAAATAGCTCTGCTTTTGACAATGGGTTGAATGTGGGGGATGAACTCATCGCCGTGGATGACTACCGAATAAACGAAGAAAATTTTGATCAATTGATCAGCAGATACAAGGTAGGAGACAGGGCCACATTTACAATAAGCAGAAATGGTATTGTACGATCAATTTCGCTTGAAATAAGGAAAAATACCAGCGTTGACTATTCTTTTGAAATGACAAAAAACCCGGGTAAACAACAGGAAAAAACCTATAAAGTGTGGATGGGCAAATAGCGCGGACAGTAAACAAATCGAGGGAAGCCTATTTGTAGTCTTGCGATACAATTTCTAGTTTTGCCAACCAATCGCTACGCATCATGACCAGGGAAGAGGCAAAAAAAACATAGAAAGGCTCATAGAAGAAATTGAATATTACAATGCTCGATATTACCAGGACAGTGTCTCGGAAATAAGCGACTACGAGTTTGACCAATTGCTCAAATCTCTCGAAAAACTGGAAGAGCAATTTCCCGAGTTCAAATTTGACTATTCCCCAAGCCAACGCGTAGGCGGCGGCATTACCAAATCCTTCGACAGTGTAGTACATAAAAATGCCATGCTTTCGCTATCTAACACCTATAGCGAGGGTGAGCTGCTCGAATTTGACCGGCGTGTGGCCAAAGGGCTCGAAGGCCAGGCCTATGAGTATATGTGCGAGTTAAAATTTGATGGGGTCGCCATAAGCCTGTGGTACGAAGGGGGGATTTTACAAAAGGCAGTTACCAGGGGCGATGGCACACGGGGCGATGATATCACTACCAATGCCAAAACCATCAGGTCAATACCATTGAAGGCAAATGCCAATATGCCCGCTTCTTTCGAGGTGAGGGGCGAAGTATTTATGTACCGGCAGGTATTTGACGAGATCAACACCGAGAAGGCAAACAGAGGCGAAACACTGCTGGCCAATCCGCGCAATACGACCTCGGGCACATTAAAAATGCAGGATTCGGCTATAGTGGCCAGGCGCAAGCTCGATTGCTTTTTGTATTATTTCAAAAGTGATGAGAAAGTGGCCGAAACCCATGAAGATGCCATCCATTTGCTGGAGCGTTCGGGATTTAACGTTTCGCAGACCTATCAAAAATGCCAAAATATCCAGGATGTACTCGAGTATATATCGAAATGGGAAGAATTGCGCTTCACGCTGCCCCTCGATACCGACGGCATCGTGGTGAAAGTAAACAACTTTGCCCAACAGGATCAACTTGGATTCACCGCCAAAAGTCCCCGCTGGGCCATCGCCTACAAATACAAAACGCAAAATGCCCTCACCTTGCTTCGGGGGGTCACTTTTCAGGTGGGTCGCACGGGAGCCATTACCCCGGTGGCAGAGCTCGATCCGGTGTTGTTGGCAGGCACCACGGTCAGGCGGGCTTCGCTGCACAATGCCAATGAAA
Source organism: Cyclobacteriaceae bacterium (assembly GCA_012033595.1). Lineage (GTDB taxonomy): Bacteria > Bacteroidota > Bacteroidia > Cytophagales > Cyclobacteriaceae > JAAUQL01. Next base: position 4,897 of record JAAUQL010000090.1, read on the forward strand.
TAGAAAGGCTGGATTTGAGGGTAGGGGATTATGTTTTTGTAGAGAAGGGAGGGGAGATTATACCCAAAGTCACCGGGGTTGACAGCAGCAAAAGGCACCAGGGACTGCCTCATTTCCACTATATTTCGAATTGCCCCGAATGTGGTACCCCCCTGGTACGGAAAGAGGGCGAAGCGGTACACTATTGCCCCAATGAGAAATCGTGCCCGCCTCAGGTTTTAGGAAGAATAGAGCATTTTATTCAGCGAAAAGCCATGAACATCGAAAGCCTGGGCCCCGAAACCATAAGAGGGTTGCTGGATCATGGCAAAATAAATGATATTGCAGATCTCTATGAGCTCACTTTCGATGACCTGAATGGTCTGGAATTTAAGGTGTATGGTGACAAAAAAGATGACCAATCAGTCCGTACCCTTCGCGAAAAGTCGGCTCAAAACATTATTGATTCCATTGAGCTATCCAAATCTCAGCCGTATGACAGGTTGTTGTTCGGCTTAGGCATCAGGTACGTAGGCTCCACGGTTTCCGAAAAACTGGCTGATGGTTTTCCCGATATACACCTATTGGCGGAAGCCAGCTACGAGGCCCTGGTGCAGGTGCCCGAAATTGGCGAACGTATAGCTGAAAGCGTGCGGCAGTATTTTGGCGATCCTGCCAATCAGCGATTGATAGCGCGACTGACAGCGCATGGTTTACAAGTAAAAACAGAAGACAACAAAGAAAAGGCCTCCAATAATGTACTTGAAGGAAAAACATTTGTAATTTCAGGGGTTTTTGATAGGATGAGCCGTGAAGCGATTCAGGATCTGATCAAAAAATCAGGAGGGAAAGTACTCACATCCATTTCTTCAAAGCTCGATTATCTGCTTGCAGGAAAAAACATGGGACCATCAAAATTGGAAAAGGCAAATAGACTACACATTCGCATGCTTACAGAGGATGAATTTTTTGAAATGATCAAATGATGAAGAATTTTTTGCGAAAATATAGTTTGCCTTATGGGCTCAAAATGTCATTGAAAAAAAACAAAATCAAGCGTCAAAATCCCTGCTATGCCGAGGCCAAATCTGTTCTGATGTTTTTTACTTCTGAAGGCAATCAGAAAATAGCCCTGGTAAAAGGTCTGCAAAACAAAATGGAGAAGGAAGGTAAAAATGTGACCTGCCTCTTTCTGGTAATGAGAGATGAAGACAAACCTGATGTACACATGGATGAAGGTATGGAAAGGCTTGTCCCGGATGACTTCTCGATGTTTGGTAGTGTAGAGAAGCCCCTGGTGAAGAAAATAATAAATGAAGGATATGATTTTTTGATACATGCCGATATGCAGGCCACTATTTATACAGACCTTATCATGGCGCAGTGCCATGCCAAATGCAGGATTGGCAGGTACTTCGAAGGACGGGAAAGTCAATATGATTTGATGGTAGGCATTGCTGACGATAAAAAAATCAGTTTTCTTCTCGATCAATTATACTTTTATACAAAAGCACTTTAACAAATACTTATGCAAAAATTATTGAAAGGAACCGGCGTGGCGCTAGTGACACCTTTTGACTCAAACCTGAAGATTGATTTTAAAAGTTTTGAAAAAATCCTGGAATACCATTCCCAAAACGGTATCGACTACTTTGTAGTTAATGGTACTACCGGCGAAGCGGCAACCACTAATAAACAGGAAAAAAGGGAGCTTCTTGATTTTATCAGGAACCATAATCCCAAAAAACTACCCATTATGTATGGCACAGGTGGATACGACACACTCGATATCGTAGAGCATGTAAAAGAGATGAATTGGACAGGGGTAGATGCCCTGCTGAGCGTAAGTCCATACTACAACCGACCCAGTCAAAAGGGAATAGTGGCACATTACGAAGCCGTGGCCGATGCATGTCCGGTGCCGGTTATATTGTACAATGTTCCCAAGCGAACAGGTAGCAATTTGACCGCCGATACCACATTGGCTTTGTCTAAACATGACAATATCATCGGGATCAAGGAAGCATCCGGTGATTTTTCTCAGATCGTGGATATCGTAGCGGGCAAAGCTGACGATTTTATGCTTTTCTCTGGCGATGACATGTGTACTGTGCCTATGATTTCTATTGGTGCGATAGGGGTAATATCCGTTTTGGCCAATGCCTTTCCGAAAGAGATGTCTTCGATGGTGAATGCTGCCCTGGATGGCAAATACACTGAGGCAACAAGCTATTTATCTAAATTGAGCTATATTAACCCACACATGTATTCAGAATCGAGCCCAGTGGGCATCAAGGAGGTCATGAATCAAATGGGCTTGTGTGGCAACCATGTGCGATTGCCATTGGTCGGGCCGTCTGCTGAGCTGAGCGCTACTATCAAAAAGCTGATTTAGAGCCACTTATATGATTTTAGGCAAAAAAAAAGGAGTTTTAAAAAAACTCCTTTTTTTATTTAGTACCGAATTATTATTCTTGGTTTTTGATGTCCTGAACCTCAACTCTAATTATTTGAGAAAGGTTTTTCAAATCTTGCATTCCTTTTCTTACCCTTGTTCCCGCTGCTTGATTTTTCTTATCATAGAATTTTTGAAAATCAGCCTCTAACGACATTACTAAATCTCTAAGTTCATCAAATCTTTTCATGTTATAAATGTTATGGTTATATTAAAAAACAGTTTAGGTTTTGAGTAGGCAATATAGCTAAATAGTTCATAAAACTATAAAAACGCCAACTTTTTTAGATTATTATTGCGCGAAATTAAATATTCCCTCTCTTCTATACTTGCCAGATTGCAGGTTTTCCCTCACCGCATCAAATGCCTCGATGGTTAATTTTACATCGTCGAGTGTATGTACTGCAGTGGGAATGATGCGCAACATGATAATGTTTTTTGGCACGATAGGATAGATCACCATAGAGCAGAAGATATTGTACTTCTCGCGAATATCCAGTATCAGGTTGCCCGCTTCATATTCGGTGCCATTCAGGAAAACAGGGGTAACCGGTGACTTGGTTGTGCCCAGATTGTAGCCCTTTTCACGCAGTCCACTTTGCAGGGCATCTACGATCTTCCACAAATTGGCCTTCACCTCTGGCCGCTGGCGAAGCAGCTCAAGTCGCTTCATACCGCCCAACACCAATGGCATAGGCAGCGATTTGGCAAAAATTTGTGAGCGAACATTGTACCGCAGGTACCTGATTACTTTTTGGTCGGCGGCAACAAAAGCCCCTATGCTGGCCATAGACTTGGCAAATGTTGATATGTAAATGTCGATATCACCCTGCACACCATAGTGTTCGCCTGTACCTGCGCCAGTCTTTCCCATAGTGCCAAAACCGTGTGCGTCGTCCACCAGCAGCCTGAAGTCGTATTTTTCTTTCATGGCCACTATGCCTTTCAGATCGCCAAGGTTGCCTGACATGCCAAATACACCTTCGGAAATCACCAAAATACCGCCACCGGTTTCTTTGGTAATCCGGGTTGCTCTTTGCAATTGCTTTTCGAGGCCTTCCATGTCGTTGTGCGGAAAGATAAATCGCTTGCCCATGTGCAGCCTGACCCCGTCGATGATACAGGCATGCGATTCGGCATCATACACGATCACATCTTTTCGGTTCACTACTGCATCGATTATCGATACCACACCCTGATAGCCAAAGTTGAGCAACATTGCGTCTTCTTTGCTCACAAATTCGGCAAGCTGAGCCTCAAATTCTTCGTGATATTTGGTGTTTCCGGACATGATGCGCGCACCCATAGGATAGGCCATGCCGTATTGTTGGGCAGCCTCAGCATCTGCTTTTCGCACTTCAGGATGGTTGGCCAGACCCAGGTAGCTGTTGAGGCTCCATACCAAAACTTCCTTCCCTCTAAATTTCATTCTCGGAGCGATTTCACCCTCCAATTTTGGAAACATAAAATATCCGTCGTCCTCATCAGCAAACCGACCCAGGGGGGTTTTGCTAATATCTAGTTTATCAAAAATATCCACGCTAATTAAATTAAAGTTCTGTCAATTTTAAAAGATGCAAATTTAGCATTTAATTAACTCTATGACAAAACAAGGCACAATATTCAGTAATTCTGCGTTCAGAAAAGAACAGGTATTTTAAATGTTTGTCTAAAAAACTGATCCATGCCTTCCCATCCGGCCGGAATGATGTCGGCGCAATGGTTTGTTTGTTCCAAAACTATACGAAACTTGGGTTTTATATCTGGTTTTGGTGACAATATGACCGAGTGAGGCTGTTTGTCAAGTAGCTTGTAAATATTGCCTGGAACCTAATAATAAAGCCATCAGCCGGGTTGAATCAGCATGATGGCTTTGGGTGGCATGTATGGCCAAACGGCAATGGCAGTTTACTTCCTCATTTTTTTATAGGAATTGATCAGGCCATTGGTCGAGGCGTCGTGCGAATTGACCTGATCCTGACCCTGCAGCTCGGGTAATATCTGGTTGGCCAATTGCTTGCCCAATTCCACTCCCCACTGATCAAAGCTAAATATATTCCATAGGACACCCTGAACATAGATTTTGTGTTCGTACATGGCGATCAGGCTTCCCAGGGTTTCCGGTGTCAGTCGGTCAAACAAAATGGAGTTGGTTGGTTTGTTGCCTTCAAAGACTTTGTATTCGGCCAAAAATGCTATTTCCTTATCAGATTTGCCGGCAGCCTTCAACTCGGCTATCACCTCTTCTTTTGTTTTGCCTTTCATCAGAGCTTCTGTCTGTGCAAAAAAATTGGCCATGAGTTTTTGATGGTGGTCACCGATAGGGTTTTGCGAATTGGCCGGAGCCAAAAAGTCGCAAGGGATCAATTTGGTGCCCTGGTGGATCAATTGGTAAAAAGCGTGTTGGCCATTGGTGCCTGGTTCGCCCCAAATGATGGGTCCGGTCTGGTAATCGACCTTATGGCCTCCTCTGTCTATGTATTTGCCATTGCTTTCCATGTTGCCCTGCTGGAAATATGCGGCAAACCGGTGTAGGTATTGGTCGTAGGGAAGTATGGCTTCGGTCTCGGCACCAAAGAAATTGTTGTACCATATGCCGATAAGCGCCAGCGTAACGGGAATATTTTTTTCGAAAGGTGCCGTTCTGAAATGTTCGTCCATCAGGTGGGCTCCTTTCAGCAGCTTCTCAAAATTTTCATACCCAATGGTGCATGCGATGGATAGTCCGATGGCCGACCAGAGCGAATATCTGCCACCAACCCAATCCCAAAATTCAAACATATTGTTGGTGTCGATACCAAACGCTTCCACCGCCTTCTGATTGGTGGACAGGGCAGCGAAGTGCTTTTTGATGTGGTCTTCGCTGTTGGCTTTTTTGAGCAACCACTCACGTGCCGTAAAGGCGTTGGTCATGGTTTCCTGGGTGGTAAAAGTCTTTGAGGCCACCAAAAACAAGGTAGTCTCCGGATCAAGGTTTTTTAGTGTTTCGGCAATATGGGTGCCATCTACATTGGATACAAAATGGGTATTGATATGATCTTTTTTATAAGGTTTCAGTGCTTCGGTCACCATCAATGGACCCAGGTCAGAGCCTCCAATACCGATATTCACTATGTCGGAAATGGGCTTGCCGGTGTAGCCTTTCCAGCTTCCCGAAATGATTTGTCCCGAGAAATCCTTCATTTTCTCCAGTACCTTCCATATGTCGGGCATCACGTCATTGCCATCAGCCTGTACTTTTCTATCCGAAAAATTGCGCAAAGCAGTATGCAATACCGACCTTCCTTCGGTTTGGTTGATCTTTTCGCCGGCAAAAAAATCCTTGATGGCTGCCTCTAGTTCTGTTTCTTTGGCGAGTTTATTGAGCAGCTCCATGGTTTCTTTGTTCACCAGATTTTTGGAATAATCGACAAGGATACCCTCAAATTCTAAAGTAAAATGTTCGAACCTGTTTTTGTCTTTTGCAAACAGGTCTTTCATCTGCCATTGGCTGGCAGTTTCGAAATGTGATTCAAGCTTTTTCCAGGCTTGTGTATGGGTGGGATTGATGTTTTTCAGCATGTTATCAGTGTTTTAGTGTACTAAAAGTGAAAGGGCAAAAATACGGAAATTGGCCAAAGCGGTAATAAATAAGGCCAATTTGTTTGAAGGCAAATCTCCGGTTTTTCTGCAACTAAAAATGGGGGGGGACTAAATGTGCACTATTTTAATCTGGATAAAAATAGCGCTTCTGTCCTTGCTCAGTCCATCGAAGCTGAGGTCTTCTTTTTCCCATCTAAGGGCATCCGGGCTCAGGAACTTGCCGGGCATCAATACGTCGAGGTTATTGGCCACATCGCCGGGATAAAGCGCAAGATTGGCTAAAAGCCCCTCAAAGTCCAGCGCTTCTTTGCTGTAAATCAGGCACAAGGTTTCCCTGCCCGGCGAACCGACTATTTCTATATAATTGCCCTCATCGGGAATAGCGACGTCGTCGTTTTGATAGAGGAGCGCAGGACTGATTTGATCCTGGTGAGGAAAAAGCTTGTAGTAATTTCCATTTTCATCCAGACCAAATACATACACAAACGCAGGGGTAATATTGCGGACGTACATTCTAAAATACGTGCCGGTTTTTAATGGCAAGCCTGGTTGATAAATGCCATTTGCTACCTGTTCCAGCATGATTTTCTTACCGGTATTGAGCTTGAGGTCGATGCTGCCTCCGAATGAATGGTTTCCAGCGGGGTCTTTGTACATGCTGAACACTTCATAGGCATACTTGGTAAATCGGACAAAATCGCTGTACCTTATCCAAATAAAACCTTCGTTGCCCCATTGACTTCCCCAACTATTGATCACTTCAAATGCTCCACCGTATTTGCGGTCGTTGTAGCCCACGATACAGAGTGCATGTCCGGGATACGATGTATCTATATATTCGGTAGGTTGCCAGAAATTTTTGGCCGAATAGAAGGAGGGGGGACAATACATGCCAATGACGACCGGATATTCACCGGCAATGGACTTTTTCACTGCGTTTATTTTAAATTGATCGGTATGGAAGCTTTCGAACAATTTGCTGAAACCACTTATTTGGCCGGCATTGTGGTTGGGAAGTAGCTGCTCAGGAATGCCTTTGGGGCAAAACTCCAAAAAATCACTGTACGTTTTGGTGCCGCTTTGTTTCAAAAAATCCAGCACTTTGTACAAATCCGCTCCGGTCTGGCAATTTTCATCTTCTGCATCCTTGATATAAAAATAAGTGTAAGCTGGTGAAAAAGTGTGTTGTGTAATTTCCCATTGTCCTTTCCGCTGGTTTTTGCGGGCATCTATGATCGATAGGGCGCTCCAACTTGTAGCCCAGGCGGGGGAAGTATTGAGCTGCAACTGATTGCCGGGTCTGGGGCAATATTGCCTGAGGGAGGCAGTTTCTGGCAGATTTTTAAAATCGCTGGAACCATGCCTGGTGCTCATTGGGGCATTTTTATAATTATAATCGTTGAACACCAGCCCTGTACTGTAAAGTTGTGCCGAAAGTGGCTGGTATGCCAGCAATAATAAGGTTATGGTCAGGCTTCTCATAGGTAATGTGGATACTATCGGCTTTTGGCCTTTAAACTATCGTAAACAAGGCAACTTGCGGCCCTTTGGTTCCAGGCCACTGCTATTGCAAATATATGAAGTAGGTGATTTGTTGTCCTCCAACAACCAAACGCCTATTTTACCACAAATATAAAATCACTGCCGGGCTGATCTGTTCCAAATTCGCCAAATCTGGGCTCAGGGTCTATTTTTTCTACAAATGATTTGATTTCGGAGAGGGTGAGCACATTGTCGGTGCCTCCATAAGACCTTAGGGCTTCCAGTATTTTGCGAGCAAAAGGTGAATGATGGCCGGGTCTGCCGTCAGAAACATATTCCATACCACCAGAAGTCAGAAATTTTCTTGTCCTCAGCTTCAGTTTCCGGTTTATATATTCATAATTATCCAGTTCGTCGTTTTGTTCTCCGTATCCTCTATGAGCCGATGAGCGGATAAATGGGTCGAAACTGCCGCCAAAGCAGGCATCCATTGCCAGAAAGATGTGCTTGCTGGGGATATTGTCTATGATGCCGCGCAGGTTGCTGTGAGGAATGTAAGTGAGGCGCTCTTCGTCGGTAATTTCTGAGTCGGTGCAAACAAGGTAGCCTTGGTTAAAAACCTGATCGAAATATCCATGGCTTGCAAACATGATAAAAAGCTGGTCATTTGGCATATAGCTTTTTTTGGTGTATTCGCGAAGTTTTTGTAGCACTTCCTTTTTTGAGGCGTTTTTAATGATTTCCACTTCAAATCCATAAGTGGCTTTGAGCTCATTAGCGATGGTATTGGCATCATTGACAGGATTTTGAAGATTGTCCCAATGGATGTATTCGTCGGTGGCAAACAGCAGCGCATAGTCGGTTCTGTTGTGCAGGCTATCGCGCATGTCGGCCAGTAGCACGTTGATGGTTCTGGATGACGTCGCCGTTCCGCCATCCTGATCGGTGGCCGTCACCCTTATGGTATTTTCTCCGGCTTTCAGCAGGATTTCCGTATCAATGCTTCGTTCAAAATCGTTCAGGGACTTTACCGATACAATGGCAAACCCGCGGTCTTTTACCACCGGAAAATCATTTAAATACACATGGACATTTTCCAGCTTTTTGGCAGAGCGCACATGTACCTGCAAGGAAAATTTGCGGGTATCAATCGCAATAGTCTTTTGTCCCGGGTTTTTCCATTCGATTTCCGGCACTGATATCGTCGTACTTTCATTGGCTTTCGCCGTAAGATCAAGGAAAAATTCATTGCTTTGACCAGAAAAACCAGCACGCTGGGCATAAGTGCCATAGGTCAGCAAGGTCAATAGCATCGCAGTAAATATTTTCATAAGCCTCGTTCGTTTGCACATTTTCATCAATATTTAACTACTCTTCCTTTAAACTGACTGGATATTAGACCGTTGTTTACCTCTATTTTATAGATGTAGATGCCTTGTTCCAGCGCTGCCTGCTCGTCCACGGTGAGTTGGTAGTTGCCCGAAGTGGCTGGCAGGTCGTTTTTTTCAAATACTTTTTACCCAATAGGTTGTAGAGCGTGCAGTTGACCTGGTATTCCCTGGCGGAATCGGGCAAGTGCAACTGGAAATTGACTTGATGGACGAAAGGATTAGGGTATGGCACGGCCATGGAAGGTTTTATATGCATCAGCGCCTTGTTGGCAAAAGCTTCATCGCCATATATCAACCTGAAGTTGTGGCTGTTTCCGGAATTGATTTCAATTTCGGTCTGGGCGTACATATCAATAACCACATCATCCAAAACATGGTACAACAATAGTTTTTTGCCGGTTGGGAGCAGAGCAGACGCATTCCACCGCATGGTGATTGGCTTTGCAGATTTGTCTGTGAGCGCGTCAAACTCCCAAATGTGGTTTTCCTGAATCGAAACTACGTCTCTTGAAAAATATTGACTGAAATGCTCCGGATGGTGAAAAACCAGCGCTGATTGGTCTGCGAACCGGGGCAAAAGTGGTCTGTCATATTTATCGTAACCCGAGTGTGCTGATGGGCGCATGCCTACTCCTGCCAGATGACTTTTTGTATTGCCATTGTCCAGTATTAATTCCATTTGCCAGCCATTTTCCTCCAGTTGTTGTGCAAGACGTCCATTAGAGGCAATTCCTTTTTGTAAGGGAATCACCAGCGACATGGCCTTTTCGGCAAATATAAAACCGCCTTCAAAAATGCCCAGCGTTTTTGTTTCGCGGTACGTCCCCTCAAAAGTAAACAAAACCAGGCTATCGGCGGGCAGGTTGTTAAATTGCATCACATCGTCCCATCGAATGCTAAACGGATACGGATTGCCGATCAGGTTCCATCCCTTGCCGAGCTGCATCACATACAAATTTTGCTGGTGAAAAGGCGGAGCCTGCGCTTTATCGAACATGATGGAAGCGCCCAGGTCTTTGTTTTTATTGAACCAATACCCTTTGCCATGTCCAAAAATTTCGTTGGCCGATTGGCCTATTTCTCTGGTTTGTTGGTTTTCGAATTTGAACAAACGCCAGGTGTCTTTTCCCGATTTTGGATATGCGGTAAACACCTCTAGCACCCTGTCGTTTTCCAATAAAAATGGATTGGCAATGATCTGGTACGATTCGGCTGTGCCGCTAGAAGTTTTTTCCGTGGGGCTGAGTACTCTTTGGCTGTAGTTGGTGTAGGTATAAAGAACGCCTGTAGAGTCCATATTGCCGGCGGCATCACGTACTTTGAAGTAGTAGGAGAGGCCCATCTCATCAGCAAGAGAACCGGGCAAGGTGGCGTCTATTTGAAAAAGCTTGTCGTCTATCTTTTTGATGGAAAGCAAAGATGTGCCATCGGTAAAAGCTCCTCCATCCCTGATCGGTCGATAGAACAGATAGGCCGTATCGAGCTTTTCGTTGTCGGTGGCATTGATTGATAATTTGAGCGGTGTAGCAGAAACCAAGGTCGGTAGGTTGTCAAAATTCAGAAAGGTCGGCTTTTGTTCGTCTATATGGAGCACCACCTCTATTTGAAATTCCTTTTCAAAATTAAGGCCTGCTTTGTCCGTAGTTTTTATTTTAATGCCATAAAAATTATTGGCAGGTTCCACCTCATCAAAAATGAGGGGGTTGAAGATGTGAATTTGCGCCCCGTTGACGAAAAAATTGTCCTGACCCTGCATAAGCGTGTAGCTATGCGCATCATCTGCATCCTGGTCGGAGGTTGACAAAAGACACACGAGCGATCCGGAAGGGGAATTGGTTTTAATTTTGGTAGCGCTTAGGGCAAGATTGTAGGGTTGTTCATTGAGGTCGCTGACTGAAATGGCAAAAGATTGCGAAATATCAAAGGTGCCATCAGAAGCTTTCAGTCTGATGGAATAGTTGGCTTTCTCTTCAAAATCGAATGCCTGGTTTGGTTTGAGTATATTGCCTTGCACGGTAAAAAAGCCATTGTCCTCATCACCCGTGCCGGAAGTCAGAGAAATGGCATAGCTGGCATTGGCATCAGGGTCTGCCACGGAGATGGCCGCCGTACCGGTAAGGTCATTTTCTTTGAATGAGCTATTGGAAAGCAGGATAGACTCCGGCCTTTCATTTACATCTAAAACACTGATGCGGAATCCTTTTTCTACCCATAGTCCTGCCTGATCTGTTGCTCTGATTCTGACAAATTGCTCGGGTTCTGATTCAAAATCCAACGGTTTGGACAGTGTCAATTGATTGGTGGAGATGGCAAAGTTGCTGTTGTGGCCAGCACTATCGCCTGCAACCAGGGTAAACTGAATGACCTCATTCTGGTCTTGGTCAGTTACGCTTATTTCAGAAACGATCGTTCCAGCCGCCTGGTTTTCTTTCACGGTCTGTCCACTTGACAAGGCAAGGTTTGTCGGTCTTTCGTTGACATTAACCACGTTGATCACAAATCCTTTTTCTACCCAAAGCCCGGCCTGGTCTCTGGCTCGGATTCGTACAAATTGTTTTGGGCTTTCTTCGAAATTGAGTGGTTTAACCAATTTTAACTTTTTTGAAAGGCTCTCGATAATGAAGTTGGCATTGTTGGTTGCGCTATCGCCGGTCACCAGGCTGAAGGTGTGGCTATCTCCCGTATCTTCGTCCATTACGGATATGTTGCTGGTGAAAGTGCCGGAGGGTTTGTTTTCTTCTACGGCAAGTACGCCCGAGAGGCTCAGGCTGAAAGGTTTTTCGTTGACGTTGAGCACGGAGATCACAAAACCCTTTTCCATCCATAGACCTACCTGATCGGTAGCCCTGATCCTGACCAATTGCTTTGGATTTTGCTCATAGTTGAGTGTTTTCATCAGCTTTAATTGTCCTGATGCTATGGAAAAATTGGCATTGTTGGTCGAACTGTCACCACTCACCAACGTAAAGGTATGTGTATCGCCAGCATCTTCGTCAAAGGCGGAAATCAGTTTGGAAAAGGTTCCGGATGGTTTGTTTTCTTCGATAGTTACCGGGCTGGCAAGGGCAATATTGTACGGTTTTTCGCTTATGTTTTTAATGGTGAGCACAAAAGCTTTTTCTACAGATTTGCCATGCGTGTCGCTTGCTTTCAGCCTTATTTTTCTGGTGGACGAAGCTTCAAAATTCAGGTTTTTGGCCACTTTCAGGTTATTTCCCGTAAGGGTAAAAAAGCTGTTGTCATCTCCTCCCGTACCACTTGCCAGGCTGTAGCTAAGCGTGGCATCTTCGGGATCTATATCTTGTGCATTTACTGTGGTGAAGGTGCTGCCAATCGCCAGATTTTCATTTTGAGCCGTGGTGGCAATGGTCAGATTAGCTGGTATGTTGCTGTCATAGCGCCATATCTGCGATACCACATCATTATTGCCAACGTTGCTCCATGCCAGCAGGTATTGGTTGTGCGTAGGATTGTAGGTGAGGCTTATGGGACGAAGTGAATTGTTGCTGATAATCGCATTGCCGGCATCAGCGATCACCAGGGTACTTGGCGTGCCGATCACTGACAAGTCGGAGGAGTTGATTCGCTGAAGATAAATGTCGTAGAAATTGCTGCTGGCATTGATCCATCTTTTGCCATAAAAAACCACGAGGTATTCGTTGCTCAATGGACTCAGTACTGCCTGTGGCCATTTGGCGTCTTCTTCATTGGCATCGACCGGCAAAGCAGTGATGGCCTGGTGATTTGGTGCTATTTTGGCTCCTGTGCTGATGTTGATTTTCTGGGCGTAGATTTTTTTACTTAGCGAAGCACCCGAAGTTTGTGTGTACGATTGTTCGTAAAGCACCATTATTTCATTGCTTGCTACATTTAACACCGGAGCCGGGTTGATGTAAAAGGCTCCTGCCTCCCGGCTCGGACTAATCTGGAAATAATTGCCGATAAGCGCACCGGAGGAAACATTGAAGAATCCGCCCCAAATTTCATTTCCATCGGCAAACTGTATGTCCAGGCCAACAAATACCCTGTCGCTATGGGCAAGCAAGCGGGCATGTTTTACCCCTTCGCAAGCCGGGCTGAAGGTGCTCTTATTTATGTCGGTGCTGTGTGCCATCAGACTGCGGTTGGTGGCATTGATGTAATTGAGTTTCAGCTTCACATTGGAAGCGGTAATTATTTCATGAAACGCGGTGATAAACTTGTCGGTAGTTGCCGAGTAGGCAATGGAAAGAAAATCGAAGGGATCTCCCAGTTCTATGTCGGCCAGCTCTATGGATTCTTTGAGCGAATTGTCAGCGGCATTGATGAACTGTACCCACACTTTGGTACCGCTGCCTTCAGCCTTTTTGTAGATGATGGCATATTCGTTTTGCTTGCTATTGTAGACTACATGCGGGTCGGAAGCCTTTTTGTTACATTCACTTATGGCAAAGGCCGATCCGACAGACAGGCCGGTGATGGCGTCTATATACTTTCCATATAGTTTTTGCTTTGAATTGCACGCCGGGTCAAAATCGGCGTAAACTACAAAATATTGTTTTTTGCCAGAAAGGTAAACACTTGTAGGTGCTTCGGTGCCAGCAGAGGTTTTGATGGTATGGCCGGCCAGTTTTACCATTGATTGAGCGCTATCGGCATAGCCACCAAGCTGCATACAAGCAAGCACTACCAGCATCGATACTTTTATGATTTGTCGATATGTTTGTGTCAGTTGCATTGCTTAGCGTTGGGGAGGCGATGGTGGTTCGGGTATGCCCGATTTGTTGTTGGATCCGTTGTCTGAGAGTAAAATCAGGGTTGCGCCAGCTACAGCAGCTACAGGTATAATTTTGTAGCCCAGAGGGATTTTGCGCCTTACGGCAAAAGTAAGGCTGGTCTCTTCATGCATGGTATTTTCGGCGTCAGCTATCTGTATGGCATAACCCTTGCCTGCGGGCAGGCGATCGGGAATATCCCAGGTGTGTTTGCCGGTGTTGCTTATTATTTGTGCTTCATCTACCGGTACACCGTATCTGAGTATGTTCAATTTTACTTCTCGGGTTTTGGCCGGAGTTTCCCAGTGGATATCGAAACTTTGACCCCTTTTGATGGCAAAGTTTTCGTTAATGTTTTTGAACGTTACAAAAGGGATATACTTGCTCCCCCTAATTTTTAAACTAAAGTCTCCCTTGAAATTCCCCAGTTCCTGTTGTGCATCCCAATAGATCACCTTGTCCGAGCCCGTCTTTATCCGTTTGCCTACATCGCCGGTAGTGAGTTTCAGCGGCTCGGAAAATTGTCGTGTGAACCATAGAGATATAACTCATAATCTACCCCCGCCTCGCCGTCGACAAATCATACCTGACCACGGCTTTGCCCTCTTCCATGGTCATGGAAATGCTGTCCACTTCTTGCCCAAGTGCCCAGGTGCCCGTCAATGCAAAATGAAAAAATAATTGCTGCGATGGGTTTCATTAAAAAAACTGGATGATATGGAAATGGATAATAACTCGGCAAAATGCAAATGAAGTCATGGTAAAATTGTGATCGTTAAACGCTCTTGCTTAAAGCAAAACTTTAATAAACTAAAAACTTAAAGGTAAGCTATTTTTTGCTTTAGAAATCAGGCATTTAGGAGATTTTAAGACATCAAAAATCCCATGTAATATTTTGCATAAATTTTTTTTCAAAAGACTTAAAGTGTCTTAAAAAAACACATTTGGAACTGGAATTTGTTCAAAACGAAAAAATGGAACTATTTAAAGATATGGCGGAGTGCGTCAAACGGGTATTCGGCTATCAATCCAGCTCGCGCAGATCGACCGGCACTACACGACTAACCCCTTGTTCTATCATGGTAATGCCGTAAATAATGTCAGTACTGGCCATAGTGCGTTTGTTGTGGGTGACGATGATAAACTGGGATTCTTGAGAAAACTTGCGCACTATGCTATTGAATTTATCGATGTTGGCGTCGTCTAGCGGGGCATCTACTTCATCGAAAATGCAAAAAGGAGCGGGCTTGAGCAGATAAATAGAGAAGAGTAAGGATGTGGCGGTAAGTGTCTTTTCACCACCCGAAAGCTGACTAATAGACAATGGTTTCTTACCTTTTGGTTTGGCAATGATTTCAATGGCCGATTCTAGAGGGTTTTCCGGGTTGAGCAGGCGCAAATCGCAATCATCTTCGTCGGTAAAAAGCGACCTGAACACTCGTATAAAATTCTCCTTAATTTTATTGAATGCTTCTAAAAAAGTGTCCCTGGCTACCGAGTCTATTTGTTCGATTGTTTCCATGAGCGAAGTCTTGGCATTAATCAAATCTTCCTTTTGCGTATTGATAAACTTATAGCGCTCATTGATCTCTTCAAAGGCTTCCATGGCCATGGGGTTGATGGGGCCGATGTTATCCAGGGAATTTTTAAATTTCACAACCTTGTCTTGCAATTCTTCATCCGACAAGCCATGGTGTTCGTGGGTGGCGTCGTCATCTTGCTGCCTAATGTTGGCCAGTTCTATTTCAAATTCTACCGAAAGCCGCTCTTTTACCGCGCTCATTTCCAGCTTTAGCTCATTCGATTTGTTTTGAAGCTCCATCAGCAAACCATCGATATTCTCCTTTTTCGACAGAATCATCCTCTGCTTTTTATCCAGTTCATCGATGTACCCCCTGGTGGCGTAGTAGTCCTTTTCAGCTTCATTTACACCCTGCTCTATGCTTTCTTTCTCTTTGTACAATGCTACAAGTTCGTCTTCACGGATATCATTACTGTCGAGCAGTTTTTTGATTTCCTCTTCGTTGCGCTGCAGGTCGCGGTTGTTTTTGTCGATACGTTGCAGGGCGCTCTCTTTCGAGCTTTCCTTAAAAGAGATTTCCTGGCTCAGGCTGTTGACTTTGTTTTGCCTCTGGTGAAACAGGATATTTTCTTCATTGTAGCGTTTCGATTTTTCGTCGAGCAGCTCTTTGAAGCTATGTAGTTGGTCATGAAGTTCAATAATTTTTTGGCTGCTGCATTCTAATTCACTTTTCATTTGGCCGGCTCGTGGTGCCAGTTCACTGATCTCTTCATTCAGGTTGCCGATGTGGTCTATGATGTCTTCCCGCCTAATGGTGTTGCTGTTGAGCAAACCGGCCATTTGTTCTTGTTTAGTTTCAAACGAAACCAGCTCTTGTCGCAGCAGATTGATCTCTTTTTGCAACAAGTCGATGGGGATTTTGCGGGTACGGGCTTTCAATTGCTCCAGTTCCTCTATTTTTTGCTTATGATTGTCTTCTATTTCTTCCAGCTTCGCTTGTAGCTTTTTTACTGTTTGCTGAAGCTTCTCCAGGTTTTTGGCTCTGCCAATGCGTTTGCCTTCGAAAAGACCAACCGATCCGCCCGAAATGGAATACTTACGCTTGGTGATTTTGCCGTTTTGAGTGACAAATACAGACTCCGGATCTTTTGGAATACTCGATTCCGGCCCGGTGACGATATATACGTCGTCTAAAATATGCGCCACCAAATGCCTGTATTTGTTTTCATATTCCACTATTTCCGTTGCCGGAATGGCATTGTCAAACAACTTGGCGTCACGCGCGTGGTATTTGTCAAATTTGTTGAGGATAAAAAAATGTGCTTTGCCTTTGGCCGCATCGCTCAATAGATTGATGGCCATAAACGCCTCTTCTTCACTGTCTAATATGTAGTAGTTCATGAAAGGCTCCAGGTAGTTTTCTATGGTGACCCGGTACTTTTCGTCACAACTGATAATATCAGAAAGCAGCGGGGCATGCTTACTCCAATTGGCCTTTTTCTTCAGAAATTTTATCGCCTCCGGAAATCCCTCCAGGTTGTCTACCAGGGATTTGGTCAGATTGTATTCATTTTGGCGGGCGTCGAGTTTGCGTGCGGTTTGCTGCTTTTCTTCCCTGATCACCTCAATGGTCTTTTCTGTAGATTCGATGGTGCGCTGCAGCTGTTCCTCAGCTTTTGTCAGGGCGTTGAGTTCCGTCTCTTTTAGCTGTAGTCCTTCGTTGAGCAATTTGAGTTTGCTTTCAAATTGGGCAAGGTTGGCAGATTTTTCTGAGGTATCAGACGCGGTCTTTTCCAGTTCGGCCTTGTAGGAGTTAAGCTGGATTTCTTTTATTTCCAGGTCTTTGACGATAGAATACAGCTCATCTTTGCTTTTTCGATATGACTGATCGAGGTAGCTGTGCTCGTTTTCTATGCTTTGTGTTTTGAGTTTTTGCTCGTCGAGTTCGTTTTTGAGCAGGCCGAGACTCTGCTCGTTTTCCTGAAGCATTTTTGAAGCCGATTCGCGCTCCTGGTGCAGGCTTTGGATAGAAAATGAGGCCCTTTCCAGGCTTTGTTTGTCTTGCAACAGTTGCTCCCGGAGACTCTCACTCTTATCGCTGAGAAAGCGCAGACGCTCGTTTTTTATTTTCTTTTCACTTTCGTAATTGCGGGTTTTGGCTACATGCTCATTGAGCGTTTTTTGTCTGCCGGCCAGGAGTTTTTCTTTTTGAATCAGGCTGGATTTGGCTTTTTCAAGTTCTGCATCGGCCTCAGCTATTTGCTTATTCAGACTTACTTTCAGGTCGTTTTCTGCCTGAAATTGTTTGTGCAGTTGCTCGAGTGCCTGTTGTTGGCGGGCTACATTTCTTCGAGCCCAGGCCACACTATAGATTTTGTAGTCTGCTTTGATGGCATAATATCGCTTGGCTTGCCGCGCCTGGCGCTCCAGCGAGCGCATGTTTTTTCTATTTCGAAAAGCAAATCTTCTACACGCGCCAGGTCATCATCTGTATCTTTGAGCTTTTTGAGCGTTTCTTTTTTTCTTATTTTAAATTTCGATACGCCTGCAGCCTCTTCAAACAAATGTCTCCTTGAATTTTCCTTGTCGTTGAGGATGTCATCTACCATGCCCAGCTCAATGATCGCGTAACTGTTGGAGGCGATGCCTGTGTCGAGAAAAAGGTTGGATATATCCTTCAGTCTGCAATTGATGCCATTGAGCAGGTATTCGCTATCTCCCGAGCGGTAGTATCTCCGGGTGATGGTGACGTCGTTGTATTCGACGGGCAGCAGATTTTTGGTATTTTTGAAGCTTAGCGACACCTCGGCAAGTTGAGTGGCTTTGCGGTTTTTGGTGCCATTGAATACGATGTTTTCCAGCTTTTCTGAACGTAAGGCGCTGATTTTTTGCTCGCCCAGTACCCAGCGGATGGCATCCACAATATTGGATTTTCCACAACCATTTGGCCCGACAATGCCTGTAATGCCCTCTCCAAAATTGATCTGCACTTTATCCCCAAAGCTTTTAAATCCTTTTATTTCCAGTCGTGTCAGTTGCATCCGGCAGTATCAAATATTGAAAGTGGGCAAAGTTAAAAATCTCTTTGGAATATTTAGAAAAAAAACCGGCACGGGAGGTCAGACGGGGGTGTGGAGTTTTCTTTGCGTGAGCGTTTTTCACACAGAGTACGCAGAGGTCTCGCAGAGGTCGCAGAGGTGAATGGATTATTATTTTGTCTCTTAGCGGTCTCAGCGGTTCTTAATTTTCTTTGCGTGAGTCATTTTTCACGTAGAGTACGCAGAGGCTTCGCAGAGGTCGCAGAGGTGAATGGATTATT
>JAAUQL010000091.1 GCA_012033595.1 Cyclobacteriaceae bacterium
TTTTGTTAGCGGCAAATTTTCTGATGGCACACTCGTTAGATGTCCGCTTATTTTTTTCCTGTGGAGTTAAGTTTGCAAGGCAACGAATGGTCTCTGAACCTGCGCAAGGATGTCAGTATCACCTTCAACAAGTCTTTTTTGCTCGCTTATGCGTATTATAATCAGGTGAAAGTACCGGAGGAACTTATTGAGCAAAGCCTGGACGATATCGAGCGCGACAGTACGGTTTTTAGGACGGCGGTCTATAAAATGCTGAAAGAAAGTCCGGTTGAAATCAATTATAATCCGGAAACATTTATCAATGAGCTTATTTCATTTGGGCAAAACAAACGTGCCGATATGGAAAAAGAGGAGGAAAATGGTATGCTCAAACTATATCCTCAGGCCGTTTTGGGGATGTTTCCGCAAGCAGGGTCTTATTTGGTGCCCGACTATTTGCATCTTTTGGAAGAAGACGGCTATGACGACATCGAGCAGTTTTTCTTATCGCGCACCCGTCAGGAAGAAATCAATACCTACAATAACAGCCCCGATTATTTTCGCTTTCTCAACAAGGTGAAGGAAGAGGAAACATTTACCCCTTTTAAGCTGGACGCGCACCAGGAAAATGCCCTCAAGGCCATTAAACAAGGTAATTCGCTGGTGGTGCAGGGACCTCCGGGTACAGGTAAATCGCAGTTGATCAGCAACCTGATCAGTGATTTTATTGCCCGGGGCAAGCGTGTCTTGCTTGTATGCCAGAAACGTGCTGCCCTCGATGTGGTTTATGAGCGTTTGTCGGCAGGCGATATGGCTCCTTTTGCCGCCCTGGTTCACGATTTCAAAAATGATCGAAAGACTATTTTCAGTCAAATTAACGACCAGATAGAGCGGGTAAATGAATACCAATTCAAAAACAACAGCCTTGACGCCATACAGTTGGAGCGTAAATTTTTGCAGGCCAGCCGCAAGATTGATCAAATCGCTGAACAATTTGAGGAATTTAAACAGATGCTTTTTGATGAATCGGAGGCGGGGGTTAGTGTGAAAGAACTATACCTCAACAGCGATCGGGAAGGTGAAATGATCAGTTTGAAACAGGAGTATCGCAGTTTTCCAATGGTCGGTATCGAAGATTTTGAATTGAAACTCAGGCACTATTTTACCTACCACAATAAGTTCAACCGCGAAAGCTATACCTGGCGCAGCAGGAAGCGCTTCGCGGGTTTTGGTATGGAGGAGCTGAACAAGATGAAATCCATACTGAAAGAGATTCCTGTATATCAGGAAGAGATTTCAAAAAAAGTGGAAAAGCTGCTAGGTGCAGGAATGGAGCTGAAAGCGGCAGAAAAGGTGTTTCTCGGGCGCGAAAACCTCAAAGAGATGCTGCGACACCTCAAGGACGACATTACCTTTGGGTTTTTTCAACATATCGTCCATACCCGCGATGTCAATTCCGACAGCTTTCCGGATTTGTTGTGGCTATCAACCATGCGACGTACACTGATGGGATGCTTTGATAGTCCCGGGCCAGAGCTCAGCCTGGAGACCAAAGACCTTGGAGCCTTTCAAAAGGCACTGCAACAAAAAATGAAATCGCGGCGAAGGCTTTTTGCCAGCATCAAATGGCATTTGTTTTCTAAAGACAAAACCTGGCTCAACAAAGTACTTGCATCCAACAACCTGAGACGGAAAGGTAAAGATTACAACACCCTGGAGCGCATGGTAGATTTCCGGCTCAATCTTGAACACAATGTCACCAAGTTGAAATCTACCAAATGGCTAACAGAGATACCGGAGTTTTATCTGCGCGATGTATTTGACAAGTGGTTTGAGCGCGAAAAGGACGCGGTGACTTCTTATCTCATTTTTGACAGTTTCAGAAATTTCAAGGAATATTTCAATACCACCAGTATTTCCATGGCACAATTTATCCAACAGGTAAATTCGCTTTACGAAATAGTGATAGATATTCCCACCAAAATGGATCAGTGGAGGGTGTATCTGCGCGATGCCAGGATAGATATGATCTTGAACGATGCCGGGTTGAATGTTAAAATGATTTCAACACTCAATGACGATTTTGACGGATTGTGCGATTTCGACAATTTGAAGCAAAACCTGAGTGAAGCTGAGCGTGCGGTGATTGACCGCTTGATTGACGTTAACGAAATGGCTACCGAAGATGAGCTGCTGGGGCTATTTAAAAACAGTCTGCGCATGGCCTGGATAGATCACATCGAAACCAAATACCCCATACTGCGCTCCATCAATTCGCTACAGTTCGAAAGAATGCAGGCCGATTTGCAGCAGGCCGTAAAAGACAAACTAAATATAAGCAAAGAGATAACACTGCTCAAAACTCGTGAGCGCACCTATGCCAATGTGGAGTTCAACCGACTAAACAACATGGTGACCTATCGCGACCTGGCACATCAGGTCAACAAAAGCAGGTGTGGCCCATCCGTAAACTTGTGCAGCATTTTGAAAATGAGGTCTTCGACCTTGTACCCTGCTGGATGGCCAGTCCAGAGGCGGTTTCGGCCATTTTTCCCATGACTCGATTGTTTGATCTGGTTATATTCGATGAAGCTTCGCAGTGCTTTGCCGAACAGGGCATTCCAGCCATGTACAGAGGGCGTCAGATCGTGATCACCGGAGACAAAATGCAATTGAGTCCGTTCGATTTGTACAAGGTTAGGTGGGAGGAAGATTTTGAGGACAATACAGATGCTTCGTTGGAGGTAGATTCGCTGCTCGATCTGGCAAGTCAATACCTGATGCAGGTGCAGCTCAGGGGGCATTACCGCAGCCAGTCGCTCGATCTTATCGACTTTTCTAACCAGCACTTTTATAAAGGGAAACTCACGCTGCTGCCGGACAAGCGCATCCTGGATCGCAAACAACCTGCGATAAGCTATATAAAAGTAAATGGAGTGTGGGCAAAGCAAGTCAATGATGAGGAAGCCATAAGGGTAGTGGAGTTGGTGAAACAATTGTTGCTGGAGCAGCCTGATAAAAGCATCGGTATAGTGTCTTTTAATGCCCGCCAGCAAGAGCATATTCTGGACAAGTTGGAAATTTTTGCGCATCAGGAGCAGGTGTCGCTTCCGCAAAGTTTGTTTGTGAAAAACATCGAAAATGTCCAGGGCGATGAGCGCGATGTCATCATATTTTCTATTGCATATGCCCCCGACGAAAAGGGTAAGATGAACCATCACTTTGGCAGTTTGAATACCCTAAAAGGAGAAAACAGGCTGAATGTGGCCATCACCAGAGCCAGAGAGAAAATATGCGTGGTCACCAGCATCTGGCCGCAGCAGCTCAAGGTGGAGGATACCAAAAACGAAGGGCCAAAAATTTTCAGGAAATACCTTGAATATGCTTTGCAGGTGTCGGAAGCTGCCTTCCGCCCGGCACAGACAACGCGCCAATCACACAGCCTCGATTGGTATTTGAAGGATAAAATCAAACAATTCGATTTCGAATCGCAGCATACCCTTGATCTGGTGGAGGAAATGCCATTTGCAGACCTTACCGTAAAGGCAGGCAATGAATATCTTGGACTGATCCTCACTGACGACGAGCTTTATCATGAGAGTATTTCGATCAAAGACATGCACGTGTTTACTCCATTTACCCTTGCTGCCAAAAACTGGAAATTTATGGGAATACACAGCCGGGAATATTGGCACGATAAAAATGCTGTAAAAGACCGGCTGCTACGCTTCGTGCCCGAGTAGTTGGATAAGGCCTATCTGTCCGGCGATGGTATGTACTGCTGATGTGTTTTGGGGTTGCTGATCCCACCAACACACCTGACCCGCTCGTATTCCGTGCTCCTCGATTTGGTCACCTTTTCACATCCTGCAATAGCCACTCGTCGATTTCAGTGCTGTTGTCGTCGGAGTGCAACACAGAGATGTCGCCGGTGGTTTCAAAGACCACTGCTTTTATTTGGGACATATTTGTAACATTGGCTTCGCGAAGTTTGGCGCGGAGGTCAGACTTGGCAACACGCGCATTTTTTAGATTTTCCTCCAAGATGGTACTGCCATCCATGAGCAGCAGGGGTGTATTGTCCATTACCTTTTTTACGACATCAAATCTCCTCAACACGGCGGCAAATATCTGTAAAATGTACACCATGGCAAGACCAAAAATACCCGCCAGCAAACTCACACTTTTAGATAATATGGTCGTAGCCAGGATAGATCCTACAGCTACGGTCATGGCAAAATCAAAACTTGACATTTTGGAAAAACTTCGCTTGCCTGCCAGGCGCGTAAAAAGGATTACTGCCAAGTAAATGCCGGTGGCGGTGAGGGCAATAGCAATTATTTCTCTATGTGTAGTGGTAAACCATTTTTCCATTTCAGTTATTTTTTCTGTTGAATCAATCGCATGCTTCTATCAATGTCGTTTAGTTAGCGAATTGAGTTTGACTCCGTACGGGGTCGAATAATTTTAACTAAACGAAAACGATTCTATTATCATAATTTTTCAACAGCATACGGTATGCATGCTACCAAAATCACGGTTTTGAAAATCTTATGATTTTGTTTTCAAATACGTCAGTACCACCATTAGGTTATTGATTTGCAAAAATAGTGAAGCAGGAAAGGGAAGTACTTCGTGAAATAGTGCAACTCCGACCGGGGCGCCAGAGGAGTGCTCAGGGCGTCTTTTTATCATGCTTAGTCTTCGGCCCGCTCTACACGCAGACCTACAGATACAATTTCCGGAAGACTGTCCTGACGCATAAACTGGTCGATGCGCAATTTGTATTTTCCGGCATGTTCAAAGCTGTAGTCTTGCAGAAATGGGCGTTCGATATCAAAAACATCTCCCAGGCCACTGCCAAGTGGTATCCCGGTTTTGGCATTGAAAAGCAGTATATTTTTGAGGTCAGAGGACAGTAGCCTTCCGGTGCTGTCTTCAAGGTAATACTGAAGATAGATATTCTGATACCGGTATTTTGCCGTGTTTCTAATATTAAAAAGGAGGTTGTACTTCTCGTTGGTATTCGTGATTTCAAATTCAAAATCAGCAGGGTTGTTAAATACCCAATACTTTTGCGGGAAGTCTTTTTTATTTTCGTACACACGTTTGCTGTCGCAAGCAGCCACAAGCACCAAAAGGCATATTATCACGCCATTATATGTTTTTTCATTTTTGTGGCGGTTTCTGTTTTTTGTTTTTAAATCTCCTGTTTGGCCGCCTTTTTTTGTTTTTTGACTTTTTCTGGAATTTCTTGTCCAATCGCTCCAGATCGCTGTTGAGTGCTTCCGAAACTTCGTCTTTGGGCTCTATATTGTCTTCTTTGAGTGTTGCTGGTTTTTTGCCTTCTTTATTGAGCTTGAGCACTTCTTTGACCCTTTCTGTAGAAATGGGGATCCATGAATTGTCGCTATCATAGCCAAACCACATGATTTTTTTGAAGATATCGGTTTTTTGCAATTTGGCTTCGCCCTTGGTGGTGAGCAAAGGCCCATTGAGTTCGGGGATATCCCTGAGGGCATCCATATAGGTATCGAGCTCGTAGTTAAGGCAGCATTTCAGCGGCCGCATTGTCCGGAAAGCTTACTGGGGTTGAGCGAAAGGTTTTGGTAGCGGGCAGCGGTGGTGGTCACGCTTTTAAACTCGGTAAGCCATGTAGAGCAACACAATTCCCTGCCACATGAGCCAATGCCACCCAGTCTGCTGGCTTCCTGTCTCATGCTGATCTGCCGCATTTCCACCCTGATTTTAAATTCTGAAGCCAGCGCTTTGATCAATTCGCGGAAATCGACCCGGTCGTCGGCAGAATAGTAGAACGTAGCTTTGGTGCCATCGGCCTGATATTCAACATCGGTCAGTTTCATATTAAGACGCTGCATTGAGATGATTTCTCTGGTTCGGTGCAGGGTAGTTTGTTCCCGACCCGTCACCTCTTCGTACTTTTCTATGTCTTTTTCTGTTGCTATGCGGTAAACAGACCTGATCTGATCATCGTTATTCACTTTTTTCTTAAGCATTTGCAGTCTCACAAGCTCGCCCTGCAATGCCACAAAGCCCAGATGATGTCCGTTGGGCACATCCACGATCACCGGGTCGCCATTGTGAAGGATGAAATTGTTCACATTGCGGAAAAATTCTTTTTTCCCATTTTTAAATCTGATTTCAACCACATCAAAACGCTCCTCGATTGGCAAATCCATATCGATGAGCCAATCAAAGGTATTGAGTTTGTTGCAGCCGGTCGTGCCGCAGGTGCCGTTGTTTTTGCACCCCTTTACGCTAGATTTATCTGTACTTTCGCATGAACCACATCCCGACATCTATATATTGGATTTGTTGAGTGTTGAATTAAAAAAAAACTGAAGTTCAAATTAATACTTTAACACGATTAAAAAAAAATCAGCTAAGGGCATTCAGATCATGGCCTATGTCTTTTCTGAAATAAACATTGTTCCAATGGATTTTTGATACCCTTTCATAAGATTTTTCCAGTGCTTCCAGCATCGATGTTCCAATGCCTGTAACGGCCAGCACCCTGCCTCCATTGGTCACAATCTGGCCGTGGGCGGTTTTGGTACCCGCGTGAAAAACGATGGTATTGTCATCGGTATTGTCCAGTCCGCTTATCGGCATGCCTTTTTCATAATCATCGGGGTACCCTCCGGCCACCATCACCACGGTCGAGGCAGTTTTTGGGTCAATTTCCAGTGAAATTTCCGAAAGGGAGCCCTCGGCTGTAGCCAGCATCAGATCGACCAAATCAGATTTGATCCTTGGCAGCACCACCTCTGTCTCCGGGTCGCCCATGCGTACATTGTATTCTATCACATACGGATCGCCCTCTACATTCATCAAACCTATAAAAACAAAACCTTTGTAATCTATATGATCCGATTTTAGTCCGTTGATGGTCGGGATAATGACCCTTTCTTCTACTTTCCTGAGAAATTCGCCTTGTGCAAAGTTGACAGGTGATATACTACCCATCCCGCCGGTATTGGGACCGGTATTGTTTTCGCCAATGGGTTTGTAGTCTTTTGCTTCAGGTAGTATTTTGTACGAGTGGCCATCAGTAAGCACAAATACCGAAAGCTCTATGCCTTTGAGGAACTGTTCGATCACCACCCGCTCGCTTGCTTGGCCAAACATGCTGTGGGCCAGCATTTTATCTATGGTGAGGGTGGCTTCTTCCACATCCTGGCATATGATCACGCCTTTGCCCGCTGCCAGTCCATCGGCTTTGAGTACGATGGGATAAGACACCGATTTCAGGTAGTTTTTTGCTTCTTCGAGTTGATCTTTTCCAAAGGTCTGTGAATGTGCGGTCGGGATACCATGTTTTACCATAAAGTTTTTGGCATAGTCTTTACTCCCTTCCAATTTGGCTCCTTCGGTACCCGGGCCTACCACGCGCAGGTCTTTCAGTCGTGGGTCTTGTAGCAGGTACGCTCTGATGCCATTGACCAATGGTGCCTCGGGCCCTACTATGACCAGCGAAATGTCTTTATCGAATATCAGGTTTTTGATACCTTCGAAATCGTCGATGGGTATGGCTACATTGGTGGCTGTGTTTTCTGTGCCTGCATTGCCCGGGGCTACGTATAAGTTTTTACATTTTTTGCTCTGACGGAGCTTCCAGGCAAAGGTATGTTCCCGGCCACCAGAGCCTATTACAAGTATGTTCATTGTTTGAGGTGATTTTAAATAATAATTAATTACCGTGGTCAGACAAAAATTTGACACGTAGCAGCCTGAGGTCTTCCTCATCGTATTCATCTTCGCCCAGTTCATCGAGTGCGTCCGAAATCTGGTCTGAGTGCGAATTCATAAAGTAGTCGAAGACTTCTTCCTGCCGGTCGGGATCGAGCATGTTATCGACATAATAGTCGAGATTGAGCTTGGTGCCCGAAAAACAAATGTTTTCGATTTCGTCGATGAGCTCAGAAAAAGAGAGGCCTTTGGCGTCTGCGATTTCTTGCAAATCTATTTTGCGATCTATCTGCTGAATGATGAATATCTTGGTCTTCGATTTATTGACTGCCGATTTGATGACCACATCAGATGCCGTAATGATATCATTTTCTTCGACATACTCCTGTATCAATTCCAGAAAGGGCTTTCCAAATTTGGTGATTTTGCCCATGCCTACCCCATTTACTTTGGCCAGTTCTTCTGTGGTGGTAGGGTACACCGTGGCCATTTCCTCCAGAGAAGGATCCTGGAAAATTACGTAGGGGGGCAGATTTTTGGACTTTGCCACATCCTTGCGCAATTTTTTGAGCAATTCAAACAGCGTTTTGTCATAAGAGCTGCCGACCAGTTGTGATTCATTGTCTTCTTTTTCGATGAGGCTCTCAAAGTCTTTGTCCTTCACCAGAGTAATAGGCCCCGGATGCATGAGGTAGTCTTTGCCCAGGCTGGTGAGTTTGAGCACTCCGATATTGTCGAGGTCTTTTTCCAGGAAGTGGTGCAAGAGCGATTGCCGGATCACCGAATTCCATAATTCTTCTGTTTCTGTATTGCCTTTGCCAAAGACGGGCAGCTGGTTGTGCTTATAGCTTTTCACGTATTGGTTTTCTACTCCTCTGATCACATCAGAGAGGTGTTTCAGTCCAAAGCGTTCATTGGTTTCTTTGGCAGCTTGCAATGCCAGGCTTACAAATGGCTGTCCTTCATATTTCTCGGGCGGGTATTTGCATACGTCGCACCACATAGATTTTCCACATTCCGATTCGTCGTATTTTTCGCCAAAATAATGCAGCAATTGCTTCCTGCGGCAAACGGACGATTCGGAATACATCGACATTTCGTCGAGCAATAGTTTGGCATTTTCGCGCTCGGTCACCGACTTGTCTTTCTGGAATTTTTCGAGCTTTAAGATGTCTTTGTAGCGGTAAAATAAGATACAGTTGCCTTCGAGGCCATCGCGCCCCGAGCGGCCAGTCTCCTGATAGTAGCCCTCCAGCGACTTGGGGGTGTCGTAGTGTATCACAAAGCGGACATCAGGTTTGTCGATGCCCATGCCAAAAGCAATGGTGGCCACGATCACGTCGATTTCTTCATTGAGGAAGTCATCCTGGTTTTTTATCCTCGTGGAGGGTTCAAGGCCGGCATGATAGGGCGCGGCCTTGATGTCATTTACCTTCAGCAGGTTGGCTATTTCTTCTACTTTTTTGCGGCTAAGGCAGTAGATAATGCCCGACTTGCCTTTGTGGTCTTTGATAAACTTGATGAGTTGCTTTTTAGCATTTACCTTGGGGCGTACCTCGTAGTAGAGGTTTTTTCTATTAAATGACGACAGAAAAATGTCTGCATCGTCCATGGCCAGGTTTTTCTTGATGTCGAGCTGCACTTTGGGGGTGGCTGTGGCCGTAAGTGCTATCAGGGGCAATTTACCTATTTCGTCCAAAATGCTCTTGATCCGGCGATACTCTGGTCTGAAGTCATGACCCCATTCAGAGATGCAATGCGCTTCGTCAATGGCGGCAAATGAAATTTTCGCCTGTTTCAAAAAATTGATATTGTCTTCTTTGGTGAGCGACTCCGGTGCTACATACAAGAGTTTGATTTCGCCCGACAGTGTCTCTTTCTTTACTTTGGTAATTTCACCTTTGGTAAGGGTAGAATTGAGAAACTTGGCATTGACGCCAAAAGCATTTAATTGATCAACTTGATTTTTCATTAGGGCGATAAGGGGTGATATCACTATCGCCGTGCCTTCTTTCATAAGCGCCGGCAACTGGTAACAAAGCGACTTGCCGGCTCCTGTGGGCATGATCACAAACGTGTTTTTGCCCGCCATTATGTTTTGGATCACTACCTCCTGGTTTCCACGAAATTGTGAAAAGCCAAATACCTCTTTTAGTTTTTCCCTTAACTTATCCAACTTTATAGAACTAATTAATGTAAGCAATGCTTTCGTCCTTAAAACGAAAGGATTATAAAAATTAACAGATTAAAATGACTTTAAAAAAAATTACTTCGATTTTAAATTTAGCTTCCTACCTGATCGCTGCGGGTCCTGAATGTCTGTTTTGCTAAATCATGGAATAATTTTGTTATTGACCAGCCGGGATTATTTCGGCTACAGTATCAATTGATTAACACCAAATTTATTTATGCATTGGTAAAATTAAACTCTTTTCTTTGAATATTACGCCCATAATTCAATATTTTGTCGAAAAATTAATATCAATATTGACCAAACAAATTTAATAACCGATACTACAATAATTATGGAAACCAATCGCGAAACATTTGTAATCATTATGGCAGGTGGGGTAGGAAGCAGGTTTTGGCCATACAGCAGGCAGGCACACCCCAAGCAGTTTCTGGATGTGTTGGGCGTGGGAAAATCTTTGCTACAACTGACTTATCACCGTTTTTTGCCTTTGTGCCCCAAAGAAAACATCTATATCGTATCCAACGAATCTTATTATGATCTGATCAAAGAACAATTGCCCGATATGACGGACAACCAGATACTGCTGGAGCCCAACCTGCGCAACACTGCGCCTTGTATTGCTTATGCAAGCTATAAAATTGCCAGCAAGCACCCCAATGCAACCACCATAGTAACCCCGGCTGACCATGCCATATTCATGGAAGACGAATTTGTTCGGACATGCCGCGTAGCCATGGACTTTGTTCAATCAGACGGTAAGCTTGTTACCATCGGTATCAAGCCCAGCAGACCGGAGACCGGATATGGTTATATCCAATACAAACAAGAGTCGGATGGGGAAGTGAAGAAGGTAAAGACGTTTACCGAAAAGCCTCAGCTCGACTGGCCAGGACATTTTTCGAAAGCGGCGATTTTGTATGGAATGCAGGTATATTTATCTGGAACGCCAAGTCGATCATCGAGTCGTTTGAGCGCTTCCTGCCCGAAATAGCCGAAACATTCAGCTCACTAGCCGAAGACTACTATACGGATAAGGAAAAAGAGAAGATAGAATGGGCCTATGCCCGCACTAAGGCGATATCGATAGACTATGGGGTAATGGAAAAAGCCGACAATGTATATGTAGTGCCCGGCGAATTTGGCTGGTCAGACCTGGGCTCGTGGAGTTCGCTACATGAGTATCATAATAAGGATGAAGATGGCAATGTAGTCGATGGCAATGCCATGCTATATGACAGTCACCAGTGCATAATTCGATCGCCAAAAGACAAACTGGTGGTGGTGCAGGGACTGGAAGGATACCTCATTGCCGATTGTGAAGACGCGCTTTTGATTTGTAAAAAAGATGATGAAAAACAAATCCGCAGCATTGTAAACGATGTGCGGAGCGAAAAGGGCGACAAATTTGTCTAATGTTTTTTGTAAGGAAATAATGAAAGGGCTATCGAAGGATGGCCTTTTTTTATTTGCTACCCGCCTGGCGTTGCCTCCATGCCTCGTACAGGATAATACCCGTCGATACGGAAACATTGAGCGATTCAATTTTACCCACTATGGGTATTTTGGCCAGGGCATCGCACAGTTTCAGGTATTCCGGCGATATGCCATCTTCTTCCGATCCCATGATAATGGCCAGGGGGCCATCAAGTTCGGTTTCGTAGATGAGCTTATCCGTTTTTTCGGTACAGGCTATTACCCTAATGCCGCTGGACTTTAAATGCATAATAGTATCCTTGAGATTTTCTTCCCGGCAGACAGGCACCATATTCAAAGCGCCGGCCGAGGTTTTCATGGCATCAGCGCCGATCATGGCATTTCCACGGCTTTGCATCACGATGGCATCTGCACCTGCACACTCAATGCTGCGTGCTATGGCGCCAAAGTTGCGCACGTCGGTGATCCGATCAAGGATAACGAGAAATGGATCCTTGCCATTTGAATAAGCATTTTCGATGACATGATCCAACGAGGCGTATTGAATGGGCGAAATATAGGCGATGATCCCCTGATGGTTTTTTTTGGTAACACTGTTGAGTTTTTCCAGCGGCACCTGGTTGAAGGGGATCTTGAGCCCTTTCATTTTCGAGACTATTCCTTTGATCTGTTCGTTTTGAGCTCCTCGTTGTACCAAGACCTTTTCTATGTCTTTGGCGGCCTCTATGGCTTCTGAAATTGCATGTATACCAAAAATGAAATTGTCTGATTGATGCTCCCTTGCGTAGTTCCTCATAGTTTATTTTTTTCCTTCACGCCACAATTCTACGGATTTAAACCAATTTTTGTCATATGTTTTTTTGCGCAAGAGGGAATAGTGCTGGTCGGTGAATAAATTTTTTACTTTATAAAACGAAAACCTTACTGTGGGCATCCTTAGGTCGCCGGTATAGACCCAATCTATTATTTCTTCCGATTTGTACACTTCGCTCGGTGGGCCATAGACAATGTATATCATACCCATATCGCTTTTCCAACCTTCCTTGAAATTGGTAAATAGATAGTTGGCGCCCTCTACCCTGGTATAAAAGTCGCTTACAGTCGACGTAGCCAGGGATGGAATCTTCATGAGGTCCAGCCAATATTGCTCAAATGCCTGCCGGGGGTTTTCAGCGTTTCTTATCTTATCTGTTTCTGTCCGCGTAGAGATATAGATGAGTGGTTCCAATACTTTTTCTGTAGTTTTTACCAACGGGAAGTACGCATCCTGAACCCTCAATGCTACTCCATTGGCGCTGCTGCTATCCTTCTGAAAAAAGTATAATCCGATTTTATTAAGTGCGATTGGTTCATTGGCTGAAACCATAAAAGTAGAATCAATCTCGAGCTTCCTGGTCGTTGGTCTGCCATCAATTATCATGGGTGGCACGGCTTCTTCAAAAGAATGACCATAGTAAAAGCCAAATAGCGGCCCTTGGTAGCCGGCATCATCCCTAACCACAATCTGCTTGCCCTGGTTCGTAAAGCTGCCGACCACGGGGGTGACGCCATCTTCAGCATAAAGCATGAGGCCGTCATTGGTAAAATTGTAGTCTTCGATCAGCGGAACGTCATAGACATAGCTTTTTCCGCTTTTCTTGTTTACCAGTCTTAGTACAGCAATGTCGGTTTTGTCGTTGTGGGGTACATTGAGCTGTACATATATCCGTTTCGATTTGATCGACACCATATGCGCGTCGATAGCCAGGGTGTCTGCAGACAACATATTCAATGTGTGATAGCTGCCATGCAACTCGCTGATGTAGTGGTAATCACCGAAGCCCGTGGCGGCATTGAAAGTGATTTCGAAAAATATTGTGGCACTGTCTTTTTTGATGGTGGTACGGTGGGCAATATGCAATTCGCTGGCAATGGAATACCAATAACTGGTATTTTCGTCAATAAATACCTTTTGACCAAAACCCGGCGAATGGTAAAGGAAGGCCAGCAGGCAAACAATGATTTGGAGTTTATTTTGGATTTTCATACGGTTTTAGAATGGCACGGTACAATTCTACCTTCAAATGGTCTCAGCAAGTAAAAAAAATTATTTTACTTTACAATGTTTTAAAATAGCTAATACATGTCTGTATATACCACGGAAATAGCGTCGGCGGTGATCGCCTCCGACAACCCAATTCATCAACGTCTGCTCAAAGCTTATTATTTGAGCCGGGATTATATTTCGGGCAATGTATTGGAAGTCGGCTGTGGCGAAGGCCGGGGCGTGGAGCTCATCGCACCACTTGCAGCGGCGTTTACCGGAATCGACAAAATAGCCGGAGTGATAGATAAACTAAAAGAAACCTATCCTTCGGGCGATTTCAGGCAAATGGTCATACCACCATTCTCCGGACTAAAAGACAATAGCTTCGATGTAGTGGTGAGTTTTCAGGTGATCGAGCACATCAAAGACGACCTTGGATATTTAAGAGAAATTTACCGTGTGCTCAAGCCCGGTGGCACTGCCCTGATTACCACACCCAACATAGCCATGTCGCTATCGCGAAATCCTTGGCACATACGCGAATACACTGCCAGTGAACTGGCGCAGTTGGCCGGAAAGGTATTTGAAAATGTGGAAATGAAAGGGATATCAGGCAATGAAACCGTGATGGCCTACTACCTCGATAATAAAAAGTCTGTGGAAAAAATGATGAGGTGGGATGTGCTCGACCTGCAATACAAACTACCGGCATGTATGCTTAAAGTGCCGTATGAAATACTCAACCGGCTAAACAGGGACAAATTGAAGACAGGCAACGATGCTTTGGTGAGCCAAATTCATCATTCGGACTACCTGCTTGTGGAAGAAGGATCTCACGGTCTGGATCTGTTCTGTATTTTGAAAAAATAGTCCGCTGCAACCAATCCAGATATTTTTTGAGCTGTTGAGTAAAACAGTGTGTGGCTGGGGTATCTCTAGAATGAATATTCTAATCTTCTCTTAAGACTTGCTATATCCGAATTTTTTCTATCGCGCCTGATCATATGCAGGTCATTTTCCATAAAAGCAAATTTGACTTTAGCCCATGCCTCATGGTTAGAACTTTGGATCAGGTTGGCTATGCGATCTATCAATTCGGCCAGCATTTTAGAATATTCAAGGTTTTGCCCATGAGCAAAAGAAGTCTCAATATATTGGCGAAGCGCCTCATAGAGTTCTGATGAAGAATCGTGATGGGCCAGAGAGGTATTTTTGGGTTCATTTCTCACGATGCTGTCGTACAAATTGTTCAATAGTATTTCAAATGCTGTCATAAAAAAGTGCTTTAAAAGTTCATATTATATATATGAATAGTGCAATAAGAGTAACCATGCCTTGCAAACAATTTCTGTCTGTCAAAGGCATTTTCCATTTTAATATGTTCTGTTATTGTTTATTTAGGATCAGTTCAAAAACGGTGATATAAACTAAGGGAAAAGAGCGCATGCTCGACAAAGCACGGGAGTGGGCTGTGAAGTGGGTGGAAGCAATGTGGTGTCTTGATTTTTATTTGCTTACGCTCCTTTCGTCAAGAGAAGAAAGCAACTGCCCGGGACTTGCAGCACAAATATGGTTGGAAAGAATAAGATTGATTCGTACCTGTATTAATATTATTTTTTTCTCTTCACTTGATCAAGTGCAAACTTTCACTTCATTTTCAAATCTATTACTCCTTTTTCCAGGGTTTTATTTAGTTTAAGTTTCCGGTTGCGCAGTTCCATGGCCTCCTTTTCTGTATTGAGCATATACACCAAAATATCCTTAACCTGATTTCTCGAATTAGGGTAAGCCTTGTCCAATGCAACCTCAAAATCCTTGATCAGTTGGGGCTCTGCATTCACCATTTCAAAAGGCGTTTCGAAGTTGATCTTGAAAATATTGGTTAGGATTGTTTTTTCCTTTGTTTCGGGTAAGGCATTAAAACCTGCTTTGCAAGGAGCCTCTATGAGAATATAGCGGACATTGGTCTCAGCGGCCTTTTGACTAAAACTTGCGAATGCAAAAAATATGAAGCTAATTAAAACAAATGATTTTTTCATCGGACAGTTTTTTTACAATTTAACGTTTGATCGAGCTTTTAAAGTTCCGCTTGGTGTCTTTACGGCTGCTGTTATTTCAAATTATTCCCTATTGTCATCTTTGCTGGCAAGGCGGCCGTTCTTCAATTCCAATTATTGTTAATTCCATACATTCATACCAAAATTATTGCATGAGGGCTCTAGCCTGCTCATCGGCATTTTGCCAATTTTTCATCAGTAGGGATTTTATTTGTGCTGCCCCCTCGTGGTCGCCCAGTTTTTTCATAGCTTGAAGCTTTCCCAACAATGCCAGGCTTCGATTGGGCGCCCGTTGTAAGGCACGGTCAAACTGAACAATGGCTTCTTTGTACTTGGCGGAGGCGATCAGGATTTCGCCATAGAGCTCATAAGATGGCTTGAGCACCACGGGAGGGCCAGGCTCATATTGTGTTTTTTCTTCCAGTTCCACAGCTTTTTTGGCATTTTCCATGGCTTCGTCTATTTTATTGGTCTTGAGGGCAAGAATGGCCCTAAGCTCCCACTCCATGGCCTCGGCAAGCAGAAGTTCTTGTTCGAGACCGCTTGTCCGCACCACAGGGGTGGTGCTGTATGTTCTGAAGTCGTTGAAACTCGTTTTCGCATTTTGCTCCACCATGCGCTGATCGGTCATCTGGTTGATGTACCATTGGACTTTGGGAAAATCTCCTTTTTCAATGGCCACCATGGCATCTACAAAAAAGCACATATTTTTGGCACTAATACTGAAGCCCATGGTAGGAACGGATATTTGAGTGACATCGCTAAACCACATGCCACTTTCCACCAAAAAGTGCCCCCGCATCATGGCCAGGTGAAAGCGCATACGTTCCGATTTGCTGTAGCGAGCATCACGGTTCATGTTGGCTAGTTGTTCCAACGCCAATTTATATTTTCCCTGTTGTAAATACCCATAATGCAGCCACCACAAAGAGTGATAATCACGGTCTTCAAGCGATTTTTTGTTTTTTTTCACCCAGGCCTCCGCAGCTTTCCATGCAGCCTCATTGCTCGTCCTTGTTTTTTCCCAATCTCCTGTAGCCAAAAAGATATGGGAGGGGGCATGGAGTGCATATTTAGAATCTGTAGCCAATTGAACATATTGTTCAGCGGCATTTTTGCCTTTATAGGCCACTGCGGGGTTGTCATAGATGTGCATCAGGTAGTTGAGGGCGCCGGGATGTTGAGGATTGACCGCATTGAGCGTGTGGAGTATGCGGGCAGCTTCATCATGCGCCTCCTTTTCGTTGTTGGATGGACTGGCAGCCAATATCGACAAAGCATAAAAGGAAGCTACAGCCTCATGCTGAGGAAATCGGGAATATAGCTCAGACATGGCATTTTTGTACTTTTCATTCCTGGTTTCCAGATTCCCATCTTCGCCAAAGAGTAATTCAACGCTGGCCAACAGACCCTTTTCTACCGCTGTCTGTGCCTTTTCCGTACGATCCGCTGGTTTTACAGCCAGTTTGTACAGCGCTCCTTTGGCTTTAACGAGGTCTTGCTGACGCCATAGCGGCTGATTGTAGCACATTGCTTCGCCCCAATAGGCCATTGCAAAATTGGGATCGAGGAGTTGAGCCATTTCAAACTCCTGAGCGGCAGCTTCATATTCAAAATTGTGAAGCAGCAACAAGCCTTTTTCAAAATATGGCTGTGCAACATCATCGCCGGTTGCTTTAAAATTGCTCATGCCCAGGTGGTAATCCTGGGCAAAAGTGCCTATACTGAAGCATAAAATCACAATGATACATGTATAAAAAATTGTTTTAACAGGTCTCATAAATCGGTTTTAATGTACATGGCTCGATACTGAGCGTTGGGAAGCTATAAAAATAATGTTTTCTTTAATAACTTTGGTGGGCATCAAAATATTTGAAGCATGAACAAATCGTTTTTCCTGGGTACATTTTTTATGGTGGTTTTTGCATTGGGCATACTTTCTGACCAATGTGTGCTGGCACAGAAAAAAAAGAAAGAAAAAGCAGACAGACAAGCAAATATACATGTGTTGTTGGTAGATGGGCAAAGTAAAAACCACGCGCACTGGAAGGAATGGACGCCCGTATTGCTCAAACAATTAGACGATGCCGGTCTATTTCGACTTAATGTGGCCACCGCTCCGATTAAAGGCGAAAGCCTCGATAAATTCAATCCGAAATTTAAAAATTACGATGTGGTGATTTCGACCTATGACGGTGACAACTGGTCGATGCGCACTAAACGAAATCTGGAAAAGTATATCGAAAAGGGAGGTGGACTGGTGGTAATCCATGCAGCCGACAATGCCTTTGCCGACTGGGAAAACTACAATACCATGATCGGACTGGCAGGCTGGGGCGATCGCACGCAAAGCGCCGGACCCTATGTTTATATCGATAACAAAGGGGAAACCATTCGTGATACTTCGCCTGGTAATGCAGGCCACCATGGCCCGCAACACGAATACCTGGTGGAAATCAGAGCCCCGGAGCATCCTATTATGAAGGATTTGCCATCGAGATGGTTGCACGCCGAAGACGAACTTTATGATCATCTGCGCGGGCCAGCCATTAACCTCAATGTATTAGCTACTGCCTACTCCGACGAAAGGCATGATGGTAGCCTGCACCACGAACCCGTGCTCATGGCCATCACTTACGGTAGTGGCAGGGTGTTTCATACTACCATGGGTCACGACCGGCTGGCGCTATCATGTGTTGGTTTTATGACCACATTTATCCGGGGTTGTGAATGGGCCGCGAACAGGCAGGTTAGCTTCGAAGTACCTCCTGATTTTCCCAAAGAACGACAATCATCTGTCAGAGCGTATTGAGATGAGAGGCGGAAACTCTTCGGAAGCCACCTTTGCGTACCTAAACTTCCCGAGAGCACATCGCTAAGGTTGCCCGCGCCTAAGTAAAAATTCTATCCCCCCTAAGCCTTATCCGCAAGAGACTCTGAATAGACCTCTGACGCTTTTCTGATAGCGCTTGCTAGTCATAGCGTCTCGCTAAGACCAGAGGGAGGAAATATGCTAGAAAGTTGCCATTGCAAAAGGTGATCAGGCTTGGCAGATTCAGAGTTAGTAAACTTTTTCCTCCCTCAGAGTTTCCTGCGGATAACGCTGAGGGAGGCTTATCAGCGCTTTTGACAAATCAAGAAACGGGTTAAAATGGCGGTGAAACCATAAGACCCTGAAAGGGTCCCACTGGATGATATTCCTGTTGCCATACTTGATATTTTGTATGCTTGTCGGATTTTTTTGCTGCCCTTGCAAGCATCCACAGCAACCCTACCTACGCCTATGGCTTAGGCAGGCAGGCATTCTTTTCTGCTTTCGCGTGGATTGTCCGCAATAGCACGGCTCATGGCCACCGAAGTGAATTTTTATAATCCCTGATGATATCTTCAAGCAAAAATCCTTTGGCAGATCGCGCCATCAGGTGGACGTGGTTGGTCATGATCACCCACGCATACAGCTCCAGGCCTTTGTTTTCCTGGCAGTGTTTGAGGCTATCGGTCAAGATATTCTTGTATTCCACCCTCGTGAATAAATCCAGCCTATAAACCGTCGCAAATGTTATAAAATATAACTTGTCCTGATCCCTGACTTTATATTTTTCGCTCATATTCTTCGTTTTCTTTGGCCCTTTTTATGGCACGGAAGTAACTTCCGCGCCAGTGGGGGGGAGTTTGGGTTATTTATTTCTCTTCAGTAATTTATTGGGTTCTTGATGGCTGTCAAAAAAATCTACCACATAAATCATATCATTTTCTATCCGGTAAACAATCTTAAAATTGCCTTCAATTAACCTTCTATGACCTTGATTTAGTTTTGTGAGATATGGTTCGAACTGTCCTTTATATGGTTGACCGCTTAGACTTCTTGCCCTACGCAGCAATGTATCTTTAATTTCTATGGCCTTCTCAACAGGCATTTCAAGTTCAGTAATATAAAAGTGCAATGATTTTTCAAGCCGAGTCAGTGATTGGTCTGTTATGACTACTTCCATGAATTTAGTTTCTGATTAAGTCTTGCGTCTGCTTCTTCAATTGTGTAAACCTTCCCTTCCTTAATGTCTTTTTCTGATTGAAGTGCCCTTTGAGTCATTGCATTTTCAACCTCTGGGTCAAGAATTTCTTTATTCAAAAGCGTTTCCATTTTGTCTAACTCTTTTTCGCTAAGAAGCATCACACGCTCCATTAGATGATATTTTCTAGATGCTAAATCCATTGTCTTTACTGTTAGTGTCATAAAATTAACGTTTTTAGTGATTAATTGATTTACCTAAGCGGATGATATTTGATAATTGCTGTTTTTAACTCTTCCAGACCAGTTTGACTGTAGCGTTCTGTACTGCTGATTTTCCGGTGCCCGGCAAAGTGCGGGACTTCACGCAATCCTTTTCCTATTCCACCGGCTGACACTGGTTTCAGTAAATTGGCAATCACGCTTTGCCTGATACAATGGGGAAGGATCAGTTACTTCCGTGCCCGTCGACCAATTTTGCTGTATCCATTATTCAACGAACATTATAGCCAATAGCCTTTCCTGCCCGTATAGTCCCGGGCACTGGAGTATAGATAATCCTCTGGAGTATCTACCCAGCCCTCCTTTACCGGGTTTTCATGCAGATAGTCGAGCCGCTGCTCCATCATTTCATTCGTACCCAATTCCACTGGATGATATTCCTGTTGCCATACTTGATATTTTGTATGCTTGTCGGATTTTTTTGTTGCCCTTGCAAGCATCCACAGCAACCACTCTTTTCTGCTTTCGTGTGGATTGTCCGCAATAGCACGGCTCATGGCCACCGAGGTGTATTTTTTATAATCCCTTATGATATCTTCAAGTACAAACCCTTTGGCAGATCCCGCAATCAGGTGGATATGGTTCGTCATGATCACCCACGCATACAGCTCCAGGCCTTTGTTTTCATGACAGTGTTTGAGGCTATCGGTCAAGATATTCTTGTATTCCACCCTCGTGAACAAATCCAGCCAATAAACCGTCGCAAATGTTATAAAATGTAACTTGTCCTGATCCCTGACTTTATATTTTTCGCTCATATTCTTCGTTTTCTTTGACCCTTTTTATGGCACGGAAGTAACTTCCGCGCCAGTGGGGGGGATTCTATTCTCCTTACTCTCGATCATTTTATCAAAGCTTCTAAAATTAATTTAATATGAAAAAGCCCAGTTTTTCCATGTGCTTTTAGGGATTTTTAGCTGTATTTAATTTGATTATTCAATACTCGTGTATCTCATCGCAGTTATTGTAATAATCTTCTGGGGGTGGCGGTGGTGGCCCATCAGATTTAAATTTGGAATTATGATATACAATTTCTGGTATGTCATTTTTGAATTCCCGCACAGCAACTAATTCTCCCATATTGTATGAATACCATAATCCGACACGTTTTCCCATTTCATAATAACCTTCTTCAAGTACCCTTCCAGTACAAGGCTCATATAAAGTTTCTTTTCCATGCTGGAGTCCTTTGCGATAATTCGAAACAGAAAAAAGCTACTCTTTTCTAAACATTCTCCATTCACCCACCTTCTGGTTTTCAATTTTATGACCTATAAGGTAAAGCTCGCCACTCTCATATTTCTCTATAGCCAACTTGGTTTCGTTGGGGCTTTGTGGCATTTTGCTCTTTGAGCACCCAAATAATAATACCACTATTATGATCGAAAGACTATCCAATGCGTTTTTCATGTACCTATTTGCCATCTTCCAGTCTCTTTCTTTCTGCGTCCTTCCACGAACTATACATGTCCCTAAATTTACTACCACCAGTTACTTGATCTAATGCATCCACAAATTCTTCCATTGTAGCTACCTTCCCATCTACAGCTAATTTATGGTCAGATTTATCACCTTGGAGTCCTGACATAAAACTGGCGAAATTACCTAACAACTCTTCACCTCGGCCAAACTTGCCATCATTTA
Source organism: Cyclobacteriaceae bacterium (assembly GCA_012033595.1). Taxonomy (GTDB): domain Bacteria; phylum Bacteroidota; class Bacteroidia; order Cytophagales; family Cyclobacteriaceae; genus JAAUQL01. The sequence continues at coordinate 21,336 of JAAUQL010000091.1, forward strand.
GATCAAGTATTCCCTGCTCAACATCTTTAGTTGTTTTCTCGACATGGATAAAAGATTCATGACCAATCGTTTCAAGAGCCTGATCTTCTGTCAGACCATTTCTAATATCCACCGAGAACGCAAGCTTGTCTAAACCTCCCAAATTATCCTTTACTGTTCCTTTTCCGACATGTCCCAATTCCAAACCCCTTTGAGATTGCTCAGTCCTTAAAAACAATCTTGTAATACCGCTATATTTTTTTGGAAGAGTGGACGATGAATAAAAAGCAACATTTTGATGGGAATATTTTCCATCTCGTTCAAATTTAATTCCCCCTATGACATCTCCTGCTTTTGCATATTGAGCTAAAAATCTTTTTCCTTGTTCTGTGCTTGCAAACCGAACCATAGCACTTTTATGGGCTTTATCTGTGGTCATATCCCAAACTTGATTACCATCAGGATCGACAAATCGAACCGGATTATTCATCGAGTACAGATAGGGCCCCACATCATGATATTCTTCAGCAAGACGATCCACTACATGCCACCTACCAATAGCCGCATTATACATCCTTGCTCCATAGTCGTACCAGTCTAGGTCCAGGTCTGTCTGTAGCTCTTTACCGTTGTAGAGGAAGTTATTAGTCGTAAACCCACTCCTTTCACTTGAGTTAAAGGTCAAGCCGAAGGGATAGTAATCATCCACCCTGATGATGGGCCCTTCGATGTGGGCTACCCGCATGTCGTCCATATACACATCCAGTGGCTCAGCGGTCTGGTTGGCGGTATAGACCATCATCGTACCTTCCTCTTCCGGTACGTATTCCAGTGTCAACTCTTCAAATGATCCAAGCGCTGCTTCGCTTACTTGCTTGAAGCCGCCTTTCCTGAAGGTGTTGTCTTTGTCATAGAACATATAGTTGATATAGGCCTTGGGGATCGTGTTGTCCTTTGAGACCAGCCCTGCCTGTCCCATCCCGAGGGTTTCCTGAAGCCCACTGGCAATCTGTGGTGCTTCGCCAATGCTGCCTACCCCAACCGATGCGGCCACAATAGCAGCCATGCCAGCAATCGGGTCTTTCTTTTTGGCCTTCTTGAAGTATTTGGCCTGTACCTGCATCCGTACCGTATCGCCGGGCATCACGTGCAAGGTCATCGATGGACCCATCACCCTGTCTTCTGCCGCGTTCAGCCTGGCACTGGCCTTACCGCCAGGGGTATGGTTGTAGATCTTGTCTTCTTGCTGGGTGGTTTCTATATTATTGAATGTGGCTGCTTCCAGGGTAGTGGCCTCCGGCTCCATGGTGGCCATGTAGGTGCTGGTTTGCTGCGCCGAACTTGCTGTGGTGAAGGTAAGCCGGACATTGCCCAGGTGGTCCTTCATGTGGTATTGGTATTCGGGGGTGCTCTCCAGCATGATCCTGCCTTCTTCGGTAGCGATGAACTTACGGGCATTGTCTTCATAGACCATGCCGCCTACATAATCTGTCGTTTTATCCGCTTGGCCACTTTCTTTCACGATCTTCTGAAGCTTGACTCCTGATGCGTCATAAATATACTCAATGGTGTTGCCATTGCCAAAGGTAATGAGTCTGGGCAGGTTCAGGTGGTTATAGGCTATCGCTGTTATCCCTTTGTTTTTGTCCTCGATCATGTTGCCATTTGCATCGTATGCATAGTCTGTGGCTATACCTGGGTTCCCATCCCACTGGCGCGGAAGTTACTTCCGCGCCCGTCGACCAATTTTGCTGTATCCATTATTCAACGAACATTATAGCCAATAGCCTTTCCTGCCCGTATAGTCCCGGGCACTGGAGTATAGATAATCCTCTGGAGTATCTACCCAGCCCTCCTTTA
>JAAUQL010000006.1 GCA_012033595.1 Cyclobacteriaceae bacterium
TCAAGGCCGCAACCTCGTTCAATAATCTGAGGGAATTCTACTAAAGACATGGCGTTATATAGTTTGGTTTCTATATTTAAACGACTTTCATGCCTGTGGGTGAATTCCCTCTATTCATGATTGTTTTATGCCTGTGCCCTTCGGGATTGCAAGGCTCGAAGAGCTTCTTACGAAGCTTAAGCGGCATCTTTTTTTGTAGCGCTCTTGCTTTCCGCGGCAGGCTTGGCATCACCTGAGGCTTTTGACTCTCCGGTAGATTTGGCTTCACTGCCCGCAGTGTCCTTTTTGCTGATACTCCTACCGACATCATCAAAGCCGATGAGCGAGGGAGCTGATAACAACTTGCCCATCTGCTTACCACATTGGTCACACACAATTATTGCTTTTCCTATTTCACTCATAGGGTGTTGTACTTCCTTTTCGAAACCACAAGAAGGACAACCGTAATCATATAATGGCATACCGAATAATATTTATTTTTTAAAAATGCGCGCAAATATATAGCAGTTTCGAAAAAGGATCAAGGGAAAAACCGCTGTGTTCAATGTCTGGCTACGTTGCCATGACGGTAAGCGGTGTAAAATTACGTTCGATGGGTCATTAAAGCGCTTTGCGCTGTAGAGCGTTCATGTAAAAAACAAACAAATCAAGGGGCAAATTAGCACCCGCTTACGCAATTTCTACAACAACAGCTTTTGGGCAATGCAATATCAGATTCCGGATTGTTTTGACCTTCTGTACCCAATGGCCTTAGCGCTACCCATCTGCTGACGCAGGATTGTGGGGGATTGGATGTTGTTTTTAAAAAAATGGAGGCCTTTGTCCTGATTGCCAGACGCACCAACGGTTGCCTGAAAAATAATTACTCGCACGCAAAGTTACCCCAACCCGATCATTCCGTCTAAATGCCAAATTTTATCATTATGGCAAACGCATTGAATAACGACGCAGGACAAAAAAGAGGAAACAGAATTGCATTACTCATCGGTCTGGCTATTTTTGCCGCCTTGCTTATCATAAGGGCAATCATAAGCTGACGCTGACCTAAGCTTACCCGCGATCGGGCACGTTCATCAACCTTCCGTAAAAACTCAAAACGTTTCCTGAAACAATCAAGGATGCGCCAATCACCTTTTCCAGTGGCATCGTTTCGCCTAACCAAAAATGACTCAAGACCATGGTCATGGGTACTATGAGGTAAAAAATGAGGCTGGAAACAAGCGTGGAAAGTCGTGTGGTAACACGCACCCATAATGTGTGCGCTATAAATGTTCCAAACACAGCCAGGTACAATAGTGCCCACCAATCTACTTCCTGAATATGCCAATTTGACCAGGGTATAAAAAAAACAAACACCAACAATGCAAAAATGAACTGACTGAATATCCTTAGAGGTTCATGAATATACTGATATTGTTGATGCAATATGGGCAATATGGCAAAACACAAACCGCTGAAAATACCCAACAGCAAACCAAGTGTGGTATTATTGGATAATGAAAACTCCGGGACTATAAAATAGGTGCCCAGTATCGCAACAGTGAGTGCAATAAAATCATACAGTCCAGGCTTTTGGTGTCGAATGGTCCAACCCAAAAATATCAGATGGATTCCATAGGAGGACATTCCCAAAATTCCTATTGAAGCTGTGGCCAATTTGATACTCCAGAAATAAGTGAGCCAGTGCATGGCAAACAAAACCCCAATAGAAACCAAAGGTAATATCATCGATTTTCCAATCTCCCTGATATGGCGCTGAGGTTTTAAAAAAAGTAAAATGAGGAAAGCAGCCAAACTAAGCCTAAACAAGCCTATTGTAATTGTATTGGCAGCTGTAAATTTAATAACTACGGGTACCGCCGCCATCAAGACCAAGGTGATAGCTGCTTCTATCCTTGTTTTTTTCATGGGAACAAAACTAAAATGAATTCAGAAATTAAAGGCAAAATATTGAATTGCAGCTTTCAATTAATAGGTTTAAGTGATTGGAGAAATACCTTTCTGCGCTACACCATTCATTCAGGGGGATGTTGTTATCCACTTATATTGACTCCTATTCCACATTTTTCTATTTTACTTCCCCATTGGTTTGTTGAACAATAACTTGATCAGCATCAAAAAATCGATTGCCATTGGCAAATAACATCCTATTGCCCGAGAACTACATTGCCGGATTTCTTTAGCTTTTTATAAATTTCGGAGTGTACAAAAATCCCAACATGTAGGGATTGACAGAAAAATTCCACAGACTTACCTTTGTTTTATTTATAATTAGTCTAAATAAACACCATGGCAGTGAAAACATTTTTTATCTTTCCAATACTCTTCTTTGCACTACTAAACATGGCCCTTGGCACTGACATCCAAATCCATGGAAAGGTTGCCGGAGATGGCGATGTGCTTCCTTTTGTCAACGTGTGGATCAGCGGCACCACCATTGGCACCACCACCAATAGGAATGGTGATTATATCTTATCCAATATTCCCATTGGCAAGGTGACCATCACGGTTCAAGGCTTGGGCTATAAAAGTGTTTCCAAAACCATAGACACTTCCCAGGGTCAAACCTTCGAACTCGATTTTGTACTCCAGGAAGACATCCTAAATCTGGATGGAGTTGTCGTGACTGCTGGCCGCAACAGCACATCAAGGGCCGAGGCCCCGATGATCGTAAACACGCTTAGCCCCAAACTATTTGAAGCCACCCAGGCCATCAGCGTGGCGGATGTGCTGGACTTCACTCCCGGCCTGCGCATGGAATGCAACTGTTCTAATTGCGGATTTACCCAGGTGAGGATGAACGGCATGGATGCTCCTACTCGCAAATATTGATGAACAGTCGTCCTGTGTTTAGCGGGCTGGCGGGAGTCTATGGATTGGAACTAATACCCACAAATATGATACAACGGGTCGAGGTATTAAGGTGCGGCGGCTCCGCCTTGTTTGGTGGAAATGCCATCGCTGGTACGGTAAATATAATCACGCAAGATCCTGTCACCAATGGATTTTCAGTTGATATGAGGAATGGCGCTATAGGATTGAACAACGAGTATAATACGTCTCCTGCCAATGATTTTATGATAAGCGCCAATGGATCCATGGTTACTGAAGACAGGCGGGCAGGCATGTACCTTTACGGCTTGTCCAGATCACGGGATTCATTTGACGAAAACGGTGACGGCTTTACTGAGATGGTCGATATGAAAAACCTCACTTTTGGCCTTAGTGGTTTTCTTAAGCCATCGACCCGCACAAAATTGATGCTCGACCTTTACAGGATCGAAGAATCGCGAAGAGGGGGCAATATGCTGGATTATCTTCCCCACGAAGCCGACATAGCGGAAATGGTGGACCATAGTATTCTGGGAGCAAACATGAGTTTGGATTTTTTTACCAATATGGAAAAACTGGACAAACTAATGATATATGCTGCAGGTCAAATGGTAGACCGCGCAAGCTATTATGGGGCGCAGCAAGACCCTGATGGATATGGAGCGACCAGGGATTTTACGTCCTCCATAGGTTCACAGTACAACTGGAATGTGTCAGAAGTCTCATCATTGATATTGGGAGTGGACAACAATAACAACCAGATTGAGGACACCAAACTCGGTAGCAATGGAAACGCCAATACACTTATTGTCGATCAGTTTGTGAATACCCTTGGGGCATTTACCCAATACGATCTTAAATGGGACAAGACAAAAATTTCACTCGGTTTACGCCACGACAACTACCTGATCAGGGACCAGCAAAAGGATAATTATGAATCTCAACCAGACGTAACGGGTAGCGTACTAGCTCCCCGGGCAACATTTCTTTGGGATATACTACCAACGATACAGTACAGGATCAGCTATGCCAAAGGCTATCGGGCACCGCAAATATTCGATGAGGATTTGCACATAGAAGCTTCGGCATCCAAAAGGATCATCCACACCAATACATCAAACCTGACCCAGGAGACTTCCCACAGTATTTCGTCATCGTTCAACTTAATCAATAATATCGGTGGCGTAATGACCGAATTTCTGGCAGAGGGGTTTTATACGAAATTGATCGATCCATTTGCCTATGAATACCACAGTGCGGATTCCAATTACACTTTCGTCCAGACCCGCAAAAATGCTGAAGCGGGAGCGTTTGTAGCTGGAGTAAACCTTGAATTCAATGCTGCATTTCAAAACCATGTCACAATTTCGGCAGGGATCACTTTTCAAAAAAGCGAATATGAAGAACCCCAACTTTGGGGCGAAAACGAAACCAGTGCTTCAAGGGCATTTATGCGCTCCCCTTCACAGTATGGCTATTTGAATTTAAATTGGCAGTTGTCCAAAAAGTTCACAGCAGCACTGACAAGCACCTATACAGGAAGCATGTACGTACCGCACCTGGGGCTGGCGCCCATTACCAATGAAGAAGCAGAATTTGTACAAAATGGGCAGTGGGAACAAATTGAAGGCAGCAGGCAAGATGAAATTTCGGCCATGGCAAATGGCGATGTGATCGCAGGAGAAAGGCTGGAAAAATCAGAGCAGTTCCTGATTTTTGGCGCCCGGCTGGCCTACGACTTTGAATTGTCTGAGGAGACAAAATTGCAAGTATATGGTGGTATTCAGAATATATTCGATCAATCGCAACGGTACCACGACAGCGGACAATACCGGGATGCAGGTTATATATACGGACCGTGCAAACCCAGGACAGTGACCCTAGGAGTAAAAATTGGCAATCTTTTTTAAGCGGACAAAATCAATTGTATAATGACTGTAAACCATTGAGGCTTGCACTCGTTTTATTCAAATGGATATTTCATTTTCATTTGACTTTCCTATGGTTGATGGAATTAGTGAGACGCACAGGTTCGATTTCTGAGCTCGATGTGAATTAAAAAGGAAAAATCAGGAGAACAAAAACACACTTAACAATATCGTCTAGAAATGAGTATCTAAAATAAAGTTATTTTAGATAAGGAGATAACGGGAGTTTCGGTGGGATTTTTTAAATATATAAGTATGGTTACCCATTTAGATATCGAAGAAGCAAATTACTAATTCACAAACCCTTCAAGGATTCCGATCAATAAAAACCATGGATGTATGATGCTTTGTTACACTGACAGGCTGAAATCCTTGAAGGGTTGGCAATCTATAAATATGATGATATAATACTGAGACCTAAATGGGTAACCCTGTATATAAATAAACCAATGGTTCAGTTGTAATAATAATCAATACCTTCTTATTGATCTACCAAAAGGCGAAGCAGCTGAAAACCTGCATAGCTCGCTTCAATTAAAATCATTTCGGAATTTACATACATATTTATTTAAAGCCATTTTAGAACATAAGGGAATACTCCACAAAGCCTAATGCCCATCTGTTAACTCGCTTTTTGAACAGCTTTCTGTTCATGCACCGGCCAGTTATCTTCAAAATGGATCTTGCCTGTCATAGCTGCTTCATCCATTTCATTCACCAGGCATTTTCTTAAAGCTTCGGTGATAGCTTCTTTGTCCATATCCTGACCGATGATGACCAACTCGTTCATGCGGTCGCCCCATTTTTTGTCCCATTTTCTCATGATTTCCTGTTGGTTTTCCATGTAGGCTTCACTGCGTGCCCGTTCCTTCATGGGTACGGCAGCCCACCATCGGCCATAAAGTTCAGCTTTGAGTGAGCCTCCGGCCTGGCTCCAAAGCAATGCTTTTTCTGGACGGGAAGCTAGCCAGAACAGTCCCTTGCTGCGGAAAATGGTAGCGGGCCAATCACGGTTCACATACTGCCAGAACCGCTCCGGATGAAAAGGACGTCTATCCCTGAAGACAAAGGATGAAATACAGTACTCCTCAGTTTCCGGGGTATGTTCATTGTTCAACTCCTTGATCCATCCGGCAGCCTGCTCGGCTTTGTCATATTCAAAAAGCCTGGTGTTAATGATTTCCTTCGGATCTACTTTGCTATGGCTTGTCCTGATGATCCTGGCTTCCGGGTTGAGCTTTTTCAGCATACCTTCCAGCATTTGCAACCGCTGCTCATCCACCAGATCGGTTTTATTGAGGAGGATGACGTTAGCGAACTCCACCTGGTCTGTGAGCAGGTTTACAATGGTGCGCTGGTCTTCCCCATCGTCCGTCATCTTTCTGGCCATAATGGTATCTGCACTTCCAAAATCTTTGAAAAAGTTGAAGGCATCTACTACGGTTACCATTGTATCCAGCCGGGTGAAGCGGGTCAAATCATACAGTTCATCTCCGGTGGCAAAGGAAAAAGTCTGTGCCACTGGAATCGGTTCGGATATCCCCGTGCTTTCTATAAGCAGGTAGTCAAACTTTTTCATTTTGGCCAGCTTTTCCACCTCTATCATCAAATCCTCACGCAAGGTGCAGCAGATGCACCCATTGCTCATTTCCACCAGCTTTTCATCGGTACGCGAGAGTTTGATCTCATTATGCACCAATTGACTGTCCACATTTACTTCGCTCATGTCATTGACGATCACGGCTACTTTTAGCCCCTGCCGGTTGTGCAGGATGTGGTTGAGCAAAGTGGTTTTTCCCGCCCCCAAAAAGCCACTGAGCACCGTCACCGGTAGTTTTTGTGTTCCAAACATGTTATTTTGATTTATTTTGTTGATGTATGCAATCAGGAAACTCCACGTGCGACTTCTTCACCTGCTCCCAGTTAATGAAATGTGCCATGGCCACCACCACCGCCCCAACGGAAGTCAGGGTGATCTCCTTCCACTCAGATTGTATCAGGTGACCTGTGCCTATAAGGATAAACCCAACCACTACAATGACCAGCGCTAATGGCTTTTGGTGGTGCCTGCGATAGCCATGTATTAGCGCATAAGAGGCAATACAAAAGCTCAGTAAGATGATGGCGTATTCAATCCATGGGTTATTCAGATAGTGAAGTCCGGCCAATGGTGCAAGACTGAGCAAAAAGGGCAGAGCTGCACAATGTACGGCACATAAAAGTGAGACGGAAAAACCTACTAAATCAAGATTCATTTTTTCAAAAGTATATTCATGTGTATAGTTTAATTTCCAATTGCCACATGTAATTCGCTACAAATTTTATTCATCTTCGGTTGGTAAATTAAGATGCTTAATATTTATGCTCATTTAATAGGTATAGTTTGATATTTAATTGCGACAAGCTGTCCCGACCATTGTACCATTGTAGTGATGGAATTATGATGTTGGAGATGCCGATCTGATTTTAAAAATCCTCTTCAATAAGTTCTTTGTTAACAAACGCCCCGGCCATATTGCCGGAAGCCATTGCTGCACTTACCGATCGGAACGGAGTAGTGTTGTCACCGGCTGCATATAAACCGGATATGGATGTCCTTTGAAACTCATCAATTTCTATGTACCCATCATCATTTATTTTGCATCCCAGGGCTTCTGGTATACCAGAATTTTGCTCAAATGGTAAACGGGTATAAAGGGCTTCAAGTGAAAGAGTGCTGTCATCTTTAAAGTTTACTGTTTTCACATACCCATCCTCATGGTGAATGCTTAATAACTCTGACTCTACTACCTTGATATTACGATCTTTAAGAACTTCTTTTTGCTTTTCCGATAAGGGCGACTTACCATTTGTAAATAGCGTGAGATGCTTTGTCCAATGGCTGATCATTTTAGTGAAATCAAACGCCATTTCATCAATGGATAATATACCGGTCTTTTTATTGATCACTTCATAGCCGTGACAATAGGGACAATGTAATATAGATATGCCCCAGCATTCTGTAAAACCTTCAATGTCAGGCATAATATCTTTAATTCCCGAAGTAATAATCAGCTTTCGAGCCTTTTGGGACTGTCCGGAGGCAGTTGTCACCACAAAATCTGGACCCTCCTGCCTGGCCGATTTAGCTTCATCATTGATCAAAAAAACCGTATCGTAGAGCAACACCTGCTTTTTGGCAGCTAATATGATATTTCCTGGTTTTTCTCCGTCCAGAGTAATAACGTTATGCGTGGCTGGTGTTTGTCTATTGCATGGACGGCCACTGTCTATTACCAACACACTACGCATAGACCTTCCCAAGGCCATCGCTGCTGACAAGCCTGAAAAGCTTCCTCCGATAATGATCACATCGTATTTTGAATGGTGCATATCGATTTGATTTAAACGCAACATAATTGCAAATATAAGGTTTATTGCAATAAATGCAACATAGTTGCGTTTGTTTATTGCACTGATTAAGTTTGTAGCTAAAATAAAGAAATGGTTAAGGTCCGCGCCCTATTTTTTGCTTACAACAAGCAGACTTGTTTTCGCTTTCCGGATATAGATTTGGAAGCTGGCAGAAACCTGTTAGTGCTTGGAGAATCCGGGATTGGCAAAACTACATTGCTGCACCTGTTGGCAGGTTTGCTATGGCCTAAGTCCGGGAGCGTGGAAGTGATGGGCACGGTGCTTCATGAAATGTCTTTGGCAAAGCTGGACCGTTTCCGGGGCAGGCATATAGGCCTGGTGTTTCAGCGACCGCATTTTGTCCTTGCCCTTTCGCTTGCAGAAAACCTGGCCTTGGTGCAATATCTGGCCGGAAAGCAACAAGACAAAAACCGGATCAGTGAAGTACTCGATAGCTTGGGGATCCGTCATAAGCTTCATGAAAAGCCATACAGGCTAAGCCAGGGAGAACAGCAGCGGGCGGCCATTGCCCTTGCAGTAGTCAATAATCCCCGACTTATCCTTGCTGATGAACCTACCTCCAGCCTGGATGATAAAAATTGTATGAAAGTAGCAGCATTGCTGAAAGAACAAGCCTCTGCCACTGGGGCACAGCTCATCATCATTACACACGACCAACGGTTGAAAGCGCAGTTTCAAAACACCCTCATACTATGAACATATTCCGATTAAGCTTCCGAAATATGACGAGCCGTCCACTCAGCACCATACTGAGCCTGGTACTGCTCACATTGGGTGTAGGCATGATCGCTTTGCTATTACAAGTGAATCGCCACATTCAGCAGCAGATGGAAAACAACGTGCGGGGCATTGACATGGTAGTGGGTGCCAAAGGCAGCCCGCTGCAACTGATCCTCTCTGCTATTTACCACATTGATGCGCCAACCGGCAATATTTCACGGCTCGAGGCCGAAGAGCTTCAGAAAAATCGGCTGGTGGCCTCCGGTATTCCACTTTCGTATGGGGACACCTACCGGGGATTCAGGATTGTAGGCACGAATCACCAATACCCGGAGCTCTACGAAGCTGAAGTGGCAAGCGGTAAGCTTTGGCATGAGCCTTTTGAGGTGACGATCGGAGCAACTGTGGCTAATACTTTGGAATTGAAAACTGGCGATACGTTTACCGGGGCACATGGCCTGGTCGAAGGAGGAGAAACCCATGAAGAACATGCTTACCTAGTTGTGGGAATTTTGGGCTATACCAATTCGGTGGTTGATCAGCTTATCCTTACGGCAACTGAAAGTGTGTGGGAGGTTCACCATTATGAGGAAAAGGAAGATCAGACTTCAGCGCAGGAAGAAAACCATGAGCACGAGGCACATGGAGACAATCATGCAGATGAAGGACATGAAGAACACCAAGCAGAACACGAGATTACAGCCATGTTGGTGAAGTTCAGAAGCCCGATGGGCATGGTACAACTCCCCCGCATGGTAAATGAAAATACCAACATGCAGGCTGCCGTACCCGCTTACGAGATCAGCCGACTGTTCAGCCTGATGGGGGTGGGCATTGACACGCTCAGTACGATTGCACTGGTGATCATGGCTGTATCGGGCCTGAGTGTTTTCATCAGTCTATACAACGCATTGAAAGACCGGCAATACGAAATGGCCCTGATGCGCACCTACGGAGCTACTCGTTGGCAGTTGGTCTGGCTGGTGCTCCAGGAAGGTTTGGTGTTGACGCTGACCGGTTTTCTGCTGGGCATGCTGTTCAGCCGCCTGGGGCTGTGGCTGGTGTCCAGGTTAATGGAAACCACTTATCATTATTCATTTTCTGGCTGGGGATTGGTGATGGAAGAATGGTGGCTGCTGGCTACCGCCCTGGTCATCGGGCTGCTCGCTTCCCTACTTCCAGCCTTCCGTGTATTTCGTATCAATATATCCAAAACGTTGGCAGATGCTTAGACTGACGATCATATTCTTATTCCTCATGACCACCCCGGGCTTATCGCAAACCAAGATCACCTGGGAGACCCTGGGCGATGTGCGTTTCACGGATAAGTACAGCAAAGAGTTAGACGCCTATTTTTTCTATCCGCATTTCGGATCCTCGGTAAAAGAGCTGGAGGGAAAAGAAGTATTCCTCAAAGGCTATATGCTGGCCATTGAACCGAAAAAAGGCATTTACATCCTATCCCGCAACCCCTTTGCCGCCTGCTTCTTTTGTGGCAATGGCGGACCGGAGTCTATCGTGGAGTTGAAATTGAAACCAGACCACCCAAAGTTCAAAATGGACCAGGTGGTCACTATGAGAGGAAGATTAAAGCTTAATAAGGATGATGTTTACCAGTGCAATTATATTTTTGCTGAGGCGGAGGTTTACAGACCTGATTAGTCAATAATGCAGCAGCTTGCTTTAACCCCCTCATTTCTGGGCGTTAAAATTGATATGGGAGAAAAAAATCTTTATACTAGATGTATGAATAACAAAAAAACGATAGGTGACCTTATGCATGCGCATGGTTTGAAGAAAACGCCTATTCGCACGGGGATGCTGGAACTATTCATGGCGCATGATTTTGCGCTTTCTGCCAGCGATATTGTAGCAAAAATGACAGCCGGGCATGACAAGGTAACCATCTACCGGGCGCTAAATTCTTTTGAAGAGCATGGTATCCTGCACCGTGCCTCAGAAGATGGGCACGGAATCAAATATGCGATGTGTAGCAGTCATTGCCCAGACGAGCCGCATACGGATAAACATGCACATTTTGTATGCGATGTGTGCCACCAGACATACTGCCTGGAGGATGTTGAAGTCCCTGAAGTAGAAGTATCAAATGAATTTTCGGTTTCCCGCGCGAACTATACACTGTGCGGCATCTGCAAAAAATGCAAAAACTGATGCACGGCAATGAGTGAATCATTGAAAAAGCATCATTGGCATTTAGAGTGAAAAACACACCAACAGATGCCACATAATGAAAGCTTTCGCATCAGCCTCGACAGGCGTCTTTGAGTAAGTCAGGTTGTCAACTAAAACTGCTTTAAAAAAGTAAAACTTTCCAATCACTTGCTGCTCTGTAAAAGGCTGCTCTAAGCCACTGATACGGGTGTCGTTGAAAACAAGGTAAATAAAAGACAGTGGCCGGTACTCCCAGCTTCCACGGACATTCCACCGGCCCTGCTCATCAAAGGAGTTGTACTGGGAAAAAACAGAAAGCTGCACCCGCGGATTGAGTGCAAACCGCGCACCAATAGTGGTTAAGTGTGTTTGTAAATCTTCCAGCGACACCCCAAGTTCATTGAGCTTATTGTATTCATAATCTGCTGTGAAAGCCACATGCGGAATGGGTGCAAAGCGCAAGCTTCCGTTTACGGTAAGCCTTTTGCCATTGTAAAAACCACCCCAACTCAACTTACTGGAAACTGAAAACTTTCGGGACTGGTCTGTATTGTAAGTCACCTGATGTCGGGTGTAATAGTAATTATCCTGAGCGATGGCAATACCTAACGGGGTAAAACTGAAATTAATATTTTGCCAGGTGGGATAAATGGCATATTCAAAAAAGCTACCATCCGTAAAGATCAAATAAACCGGAAATAGGTAAATACTGCTTTGCTGAAAATTCCCCGGATCATCCGCATCATGGTAATAATTGAAAAAGGCACCCGGATCAAACCGCCTGATCCAGGGAATATTCTTAGGCCGGAAAATGTAGTACCCACCCGGATTGTGCCAGATCACATTTTTTTGAAAGACGAAACCCATGTCCGGGTTGTATTCATGGGTAACAAAATTGGTGAGCCAGCCCAGATAAAACTTATTAGTATTGTAGCCGGCAAATAACTTTCCTGCCAGTCCGAGCGTATCGTTAGAATTATCACGCGATCCGGAGAGCAGGTATGAAAGGGTCAGCTCACTTTTGGGGCGGATCAATCCATCCACAGTGAGCGTGGTATTATTGCTCTGGGCAGTGCCCAGCTCATCGGAAGATTCGTCCAACCTGTGCGTAAACATAATACCTAAATGTTTTCCTTGCCATAGTTTTGCAGGTACCTGGCTACTGCGAAGCTGGCGGCCGGGGAATTGACAGTTTGTGCCTGATGCATGTACAGCCCGGCTATGGAGCGATCATCGTTGCGCATGGTGTAGCGGGCACCTCCATCAATACGGGCAGGTTCAGCATTGAAGTTTCCCTGCAAGCCAATAGTGCGGCTAAAGAAGGGCTTGACTGAGAAATCGCCAGCTCCGGCCCAAATGCCGGAATTTTCCAGAAAAAATTGCCTGCGTTCCGGGAAAAAAATGTTGAACCGCTCCAGGTTATTCACTGCCCGGTCTACATCTGCCTGGGCAAAATCGGTATTAAAGGTCATGTCTAAAACCGATCGGGGGTTGATCGCCCATTTGATGTCTCCACCCAGCTTTACATCTCCATCTGAATTGCTCTTACCATTTGCTTCTGCATCCTCATACTGGTATAGAAAGTACGGCTCCACTCGCACATTGGCACTGGGTTTGGGCACGGTCAGCCCCTTGAGCTTTGCGGCATAAGTCATCCGGTAGGGCGAAAAGGATTGAGGAATGGCCGGAAATACGGTCAGTTCGTAATCCCTTCGTGCCAGGCGGGTGAAGGTAATGCCCCAGGTTACAGAATCGGCTTGCGCAGGTCGTTCGTAGCGGATGGACTTGAACGGGATGGCAAACTCTGCATAATAACCAGAATCGGTCTGGTGCGTGAGCACGGTCCAAAGGGCATTCCAGTTGTTGTCCGTATTGTTATCATTGAAATTTTGCAAATCCCGCTGATTTCCGTAAGGTGTGGTTTGGAATGACACACAGTATTGCTTGAGGTTTTGCGGATCCAGTTGAATGCCGAAGATGTCGTTTTCGCCCCAGCTAAAGTCTCTGCGAAGGTCTTGCGCACGGATACCCTTCTTACCAAGCGAATCTGCACAAAATACCCCCACATAAAGATTTTTCTCATCAAAGAGCAGCCTGGCCATTGTTTGATACCGATATTCACCACCCTGCCGGGGCTCTATACGGAAGAAGTCTTGCGTTACCGGGGCCTCCTGCCAGGAAGCTTCCGTTAGCTTTCCATCTATTTTCACATCACCTGCCGTGCGGATAGCCCTGATTTCCAACGGCGTTTCCGGTGGAGGGAAATTATCGTCTTGCTGGGAAAAGGCAACAAACGGGACCATGGCTAGTCCGATACATAGTAATAGGCCTATCTTTCTTTTTACATTTGTTCCAGGGGGTAAAATAATCATTTTTGCTGTTTTTCATTATGTACTACCAGATACTGATTAAATATCTTCTCAAATACCTCCCACCTAAGATCTATTCCGATAAAAACAAGCTTGCCCTCTCTGTCTTCATAATCTTCCCACTGATCCATCCATAGCACTGAAGTATTTCGTGCTGACTGTAGGATCACCCAAAGACAACCTGCACTTAATTCTATAACTTCCTCCACAGTATCCAAAACCAGTACGCCATCCACATTCGTGACCCTACATTCATTTTTAATCACCAGGATTCGTTCGGGTAAACATTCCCTAATTGAAATGATTCAGAAAAGTGGGCCGCTACATGGAAAGCCAGTGACTATATGAACGGGTATTCTTTTCATCGCCTGGCACCCCCTTTCATGTTGATAAATCCAAAAATGAATGCTACTCCGGCAGCCAGAGCTACTTTACCCAGGCCTGGCCAGACAGTCAACCACTGTCCTTCCGGCTCAGGCATTTTAAAAACAGGCAGTTTGGAATAATCCTCCAAGAGAATGGGTTTGTCCCAAAAAAGGCGGGTGAAGTAAAAATCGGTGATTTCCCTATGAAAATCAGCCAACGCATCCTGAAACCTCAGGAATGTATTCAGGTCTGTCTCGGCAATGTGGGCCAGCACATCTTGCATGTTCACCGCAGGGCTCAACCAGTTAAAGCGTGATGTCCATTCGTTTCTTTTGGCTACTTGTATATTGTAATGATCAACTTCTTTCTGGCTGTTAATGTCTTTGAGCGTTGTAAAAGCCGCATAAGCTTTGGGCAGCATATTATTTTTCAGCAGGCTGTCACTACCGGCTAATTCCGGTCTATGAGTGAGGATTTCCATAATTACTCCCCTGGATTCTTCCTCATCGTCTTCGTTTTCCAGCCCCGTTCTGCGAGTGAGTCCGGCCAGAGTTGCACTACTAAGTGGATATTTGATGGTCACAACCACATTGAGTACTGCCGGTATCACGATCAGCATCAACAGCCAGCAACCGGCTGCCGTAATCGCGTTAAAGGATGAGTTTTTACGGAAACTGACGATCAAAAACATCAGAGCGAACCAAAAGGCACAATACGCAACTACTCCCATGACCCAGGCCAGTACAGGTAATCCATTTTCTGCAGTAAACGGATTACCAGATTTTAGCAATCCTATTGAAGAGACAAGCAGGGCAAGACCTGTTATCATCGTGAAGTAAAAGGCAAGCCGCACCAGTATGATTTTACGAATGCTCACGGACTGTATTTGTAACAGGGGAAGCGTACCATTTCCTTTTCTGCAGAAAATAACCCATAACAAAAAGCGATGATCAGCAAGGGGAAAAGGTAAATAAGCACAAATGACAAGTCAAAATTACCTGCCATTAGGTTGACTGGATTGGCCAACTCATTTTCAAAAAGTTGATAATGCAAACTCATGCCCGTAAGCCGGTAATAGTAACGGAACAAGTCACGCTGACCAATTGCCAGTGGTGCATAATCATGCGGAGGCAAAATGGCATGGTATCCATGCCGGTACCAGGCATAAGCCGGACGGGAGGCAATGTCATGTGTTTGCTCTTGCTCCAGTGATTTCATTTCTTCGGTAAAACTGGCTTTGTATTGAGAAAATTCTTCCTGCTCCAGTGTAGTGACCGCTTCGATGGTCTGTCGCTGGGCATTAATCTCCGATTGCCCATAATAAATGGCGTATAGGCCAAACACAAAAGTCACGGCCAGCATAAGCAACTGGAATTTATTGCGTATGAAAGCCTTCCACTCGTATCTGATCAGTGTTTGGGTAATTTTATTCATTTAGCGGCTTCATTTTTCGGTTTGCATAACTGATTAGCCCCAATATGAGTGCTACCCATAGGAAGAGTGAGGCCAGTTCCAGCTTATAATTTTCTAGAATGGTAAAGGCAGTAGGTGTTTCATAAGAGAAATCTTCAATTTCCTGCCACAGCTTACTTCCAGCCTTATACCCATAGAATTCACCATACTCAGAATTTTGAGCCATGTCGTTGTTCATTTTTCGTATCAACTCCCTGCGGTATGCTTCCACTTTTTCTTCAAAATGGATACTGGTGTGCATATCCGTCCCTGACAATGCCATGGAGAGGTGTTGCACCGAGAGAAAGGGATTAATAAGACTTGCGATACTACCCAGGCGGTTTTGTTTTTGAAAAAGCCCACGAAGTTGACTCAGATTATAATCGTAAACTTGGTTACCAAATTCCTCTCCAGCCTGCATACTTACCCCTTCATAGTTGAATGGGAGCTGTTGTACTGAATCCACCTGATATTCTTCCAGGTACTTTCTTTCCAGATTTGCCATTCGAACCGAGCGAGGCGTTTTGCCATCCAGTCCATTGAGCTTATCTGCTTCAACCTGTGCTTTGAACAACCGCATGGAAGGGAGTGTATAGAAGCTCTCACTCAGATTGGCCACCGTTTTCGGCATCAGGATCGTAAAGAATATCCAGCAAACGAGGAGCGTGAGCAGGGCATTTCTTCCGGTGGATGACTTTAGCGATACCCATACCGCCAATGAAATAAAAAGAAAAAGGTATATGCCATAAAATGTGGTAAGTAACAACACCCTGACAGCAACATCGGGAATAGCTTCTGATTCAATTCCTGTGATGGAAAGCATCAATATGCCCAGCAAAAAGGGCAGTAAGATTGCCATGAGCATGATGCAGTAGGCCAGTATTTTGCCCCACGTCAGGGTGTGAAATGACACACCCTGACTGATCAGCAGTTTCAAAGTGCCGCTTTCCCGTTCGAGGGTGAAAGAAGCAAAAGCCAGAAAAATGATGAGTAATGGAACAAGTATTTGTAAAACCAGTGCAGCACTTAGCTCCCCAAAACGGATCATACTGCTGTGGTCCTGGGCCGGGCGAAACATAAACTCATGCTGGAAATGTGCCTCCAAATAAACAGAAGTGCCAGTGTAAGCATCTAAACCGAAATCAAACAGGCTAAGTATTGTTTTAGGTTTGAATACAAAAGTGCCATAATGGGCCGCTATGTGAGGGTGCTTGTCACCCTGGTTGAGCCATTCCTTGCGTTTCTCTTTCTTTGTTTTAGTGATGGTAGCCTGCTGCTGCTCGTAAGATACATATCCGGCATACAAAGCCACCCCAAGGAGTAAAATAATGATAATGCCCAGAGTGACAATAAGCTTTTCGCGTAAGGCTACTTTGATTTCTTTACTTAGGATTGTAAATAATCCCTGCATCATTTGAGATAGTTTATCATTCTAATACTAAAACCTGAACTGCATACTCATCAATATCCGCCTTGGCATACCTGGCCGGAGCGCTCCATATGTTCCCTGGAAATAAGTCTCATCAGTCAGATTATCAATTTTTAACGAGATTCTATAGCGTTGCTGTTCATAGTAAATGGAACTTTGCCAGATGGTGTATTCCGGAAGTGAAAACTCGTTGTTATCCAGCAGATATACGTCTCCTACATAATTGACACCGACTCCTGCTCCGAAGCCACTCAATACGCCACTTGAAAACCGGTAGACGTCCACAGGTTAAATGAGGTCTTTGGAAGTCCATTCGGACGATTCCCTTGATTCGCATCTGATTTTGAATACTCAGGGTCGTTGTAGCTATATCCGGAAAGGATACTCCATCCTTTCACTGGGTTTGCTATCAGCTCCACCTCAAACCCTTTGCTTAACTGCTCACCCTCCTGAATGGAGAATCCTGGATTTTCCTGATCGGCAACAAGGATATTGGTACCTATTATTTCATAAATGGCAATGGATGGGATTAATCTTCCCTGCCACAGCTCGCCTTTTATACCTGCTTCCATCTGTGTATAGCTGATCGGATCAAAGCGATCGCCATTGAAATCTTCACCATCCTGGTTTGTAAATCCTGTTGAGTAATTTCCATAGATGGAAATCCTATCTTTGATAGGCTGAAATACAACGCCCGCTCTTGGAGAAAATGAAGTTTGATCATATCCCTCAGATATAGTTCCCGTAGTTAAATTCAAATTATCTCCCTGCTCAAAGTAATCAAGACGACCTCCCAGCACTACCGTTAACCTATCAGAAAGCGAGATCAAATCCTGTACATAGATGCCTGTGAAATAATCTGAGGAAGTGGTGATCCGTGCCCAATTGCGGCTCTGACGAAGGGATGAATCTTGTATGGCGGGAATAGCTTCATAAATATTTACCTGATCTACATAAACGAATTGTCCTCTTTTTTCAAAGTCACTTTCCCTACGTAAGTAGTCAGCTCCGAAAAGCAGGTTATGTTTAATAGACCCAGTGTTCACTTCTCCATTTAGATTCAATTGAGCGCCGAGAGTGTTGTTCACCCGATCCCTTGCCCAGGTGTATCTGTCAGCCAGCGAATCAGATGCCATCTCTGCATACGCAATCCAGCTTTCTCTACCGACACGACCATATCCAAAGTTCAAATTGAGCCTCCATGTGTTGTTGATTTGATGGTTAAGAGTCCCTTGCACCGTGGAGACCTCCGTAAGGTTGAATGCATCTGATGACTGAACATTGAGGCTTGCAGGTAAATTCGGTAAGGCATCAGGTACATAATTCCACTCACTTATAGAGGCCCATTGGACATCCGTACTTTTATTTCTAAGAAACTCTCCATCTATGGTCAGCTCTGTGGAAGGGGAAAGCTTGAAGGTAAAAACAGGCGCAATGAAAAACCTGCCGGTATTTTCCAAATCAACATAACTGGATGAGCGCTCAACAGCCGTATTTACTCTGAATAAGACAGATTTATCTTCATTTAAAGGTGAGCTTATATCAAGGGTGGAGCGTAGCAGCCCCCAGCTTCCTAATGTTAGTCCAGCGGAACCGTAAAATGACTCCATGGGTTTTTTAGTTACCACATTGACCAAGCCACCCGGGCTGTTTAAATCACCCCCTGAGGTTCCGTAGAGCGTTCCGGAGGGGCCTCTCAGGACTACCATTTCTTCGATATTGGCCACATCTCTGGGCGCATTAATCAGGTTAGGGTATCCATTTCGATAGGATGGCCGCACCTCAAATCCTCGTGATTTTGTGGCCAATTGTACAGTGGTACCAGGATAGTGTGGGACCATCCCGGTCACATTTCTTATTGCCTGGTTGAAATCAATTATGACTTGGTCTTGCATCAGTTCCTGGTTGACCACAGAAATGGATTGCGGATTATCCAGCCTTTCAACGTCCTGTTTTAGACCTAAAGAAGTAATTTTTTCAGCATATGGCACATATCTTTCGCTCGACACAACTACATCTTCCAACTGTTGGGATGACTCATTAAGTGTGATGGTGAGTTTCGTGGTTTCCTGCGAATTCACCTCTACTTCAATTCTTTCCAGCGAATATCCGATTCCGGAAACGACCATAGAGTATTTTCCTTCATAGACATTTTTGATTACAAATCTCCCCTCCGGATTTGTGTAGGCTCCTTTATTAGTACCTTCTAAAGAAATATTGATTCCTAATAGTGGTTCCCGATCCTGAGAATAAATGATGCCTTCTATCTGACCGGTTGCCTGACCAAATACTTTAGCATGAGAGGTAAAAGTTGCCAGAAGTGCGATTATTAGTAAATGTTTTGTTTTCATGGGTTTTTTTGGATTTTATTATTGAGTTAGAAGATTGGTTTTGGTTTGACTAGACCAAAAAGCTCCAACCATAAACAGTGCAGCACAATAGATGAATAATGCCAGCATATTGGCTGCGGTTAATCTATAGGATGTTGGCGGTTGATATTCGAATTCGGGCAGCCCTGGCATCATCTCTTTGGTAAATTTTTCCCCTCGAAAGATCATTGGCAGGAAATGATCTCTCCACACCAGGGCAAAATCACTTACCTGTTGACGATAATCTTCATAGTGTCGGGTGGATGTGCCCGATATTTCGTTAAAAGAACTTTGAAGTAGCAGAGCGGGCGAAATAAACCGGATCTGGTCTACCCAATCTTGCTGTTGTTTTAATCTTATTTCATACTCATCCAGCACGGGCTGAATTTCACTTTTAATTAAATCCTGGGTAGCAAAATATTCCTGCCAACCGACGGATCCTCCTTCAAAACCAGCGAGTTCAGGATGATCTCTCAGGAAGCCTTCCAGCAACTCATCAGCTTTTTCCTCCGCATGCGCGTTTACCACCCGCAGTTCATTGATCAGCTTGGCCCTCGATGGTACCGGATAGAGGCTGTTAGCCATTTGATTGACAGAAGAAGGTACTAATAGCACCAAAAAAATCCACCATGCGATCAGCCATACAGCATTATTAGCTGAAGATTGCCCTTTAAGATTGACGAGACATGCCAGTACGAACCAAAACAACAGATAACCCAGTGTGAGAAAAATAAATGTCAGGCTTTTACCAATATCCTCAACCAACGAAACCCCTGCAAAAGAGAGAATAGCAAACAAAAGCACGACAAGTATACCTGATAGCAAAAGGTATCTCATGAGAGCTTTCTGTAATAACCACCTAAAAACTGAAACCGGATGACTTGCAATCACTTGCAATATCCCCTGCTCTCGTTCCTGGGACAAAATGTTGTAAGTAAAGGCAATGACAATGAGCGGCAGTAAATAAATCAGCACAAAGGACAAGTCAAAGCTTCCAAACATGAGCTGTACCGGATTGGACAGCTCGGTATAGTTTAGCTCAAAGCTTTCCCCATACATATTCGGCTTGACATAATGGGTATAGATGTCACTTTGACCTGTTGCGATAATGGCCATTTCATCCGGCGGCATAGCCGCTACCCTCAGATAACTGTAGCCCATAACGTTAGGCTGATCGGGCATATACCAGCGTGGCACATTTACAGTAAATCCTGCCTCTATAGAATCCAGCAAAATAACCCCAATCGAATCTTTTTCAGCGACAGCCTCTTGTGCGCTCTGAATATCCGATAGTCTCTGATCAACTCTTTGTTTTCCATTTAGGACTGCAAATAGCACCAGCGCCGAGAGGATTAAGATCAGAAATTGGAGCCATCTCTGTCGAACCAACGAGATGAACTCATATCGATTGATGTAGCTTGATTTCTTTTTCATACCTTTGTGTCAAGATTTTCAACCCGGCAAATGACGCCAGGAACCAGAGTCCCAAAATCAGGACATTAGTCCAGTTGCGATCGATGATATCACCCAGGGAGGGGGAGTCGTATTCGAAATCAGGCACATTTTTCCACAGGGACCTATCTGCCTTATATGCCCAGTCTCCATAAGAAGAGTTTATAGCAAAATTCATATTCAGGGTGTCTATCAAACTCAGTCGATAGTTTTCCGCTGCATCGGCAAAATCCCAGTGAGCACTGTAATCTGTTCGTGCCAGGGCCATTGACAAAAAGCGTACTGGTAAAAAAGGAGAAGCTACTGCTGAGGCTTGATAGATCCTTGATTGGTTCCGGAAGGTATTCTTCAATTCGGCATAATGCTTGAAATAAACCTGGGCTTCATGCTCTTCCCCTCTTTGCATGCGATAGCCGTCAAAGTTGAAATGTAGCTGACTCAAACTATCAACCCCATATTTTTCAAGGGTTTCCCTTTCAAAATCTTTTGCAGCCTGACTCCATGGATTGTGCCCATCAAGGCCTGCTTTTTTATCTTTATCTATATCCGCGGCAAAAGCCTGTCGACTTGGATAGGGATAGACTGTATCAGCAAGATTGCTGGAAGCTTTTGGCATTGCGAGGCAAGCAATGATCCAAATGGCCAGCAGGCTAACCAATGAGATGCCGGACTGCTTAGAGACGGCTGATATCATTAAAGTAATGTTGATGAAAATGGCATAGTACACTAAATACACCAGGAACATAAGTGACAGCACACCAAAGTTAAGCTCGCCAAAATCCTTAATATTCATGAGAAGAATGGAGGCAATCACAAAAAGAACGGTGGTGATGATCAATACCGGAAGAAAAATCCCTGCCCATTTTGCTAAAGCCAGTTTCCAGGAAGATATACCCTGACTTTTAAGCAGTTTTAAAGTTCCCTGTTCTATTTCCCGGGTAAAGGCATTGTACCCGGTCAAAATAATTAGCAATGGAATGATAAAAAGCATGATGAAGTCAGGTGTTAAATCACCGAATCTTGCCAATCCCGTCTGGTCGGAAGCAGCCATATACTGGGCCTCATTCCGCTTATGTGCTTCCAGAAAAATTGAGATACCTGAAAACTTATCAACTCCAGGGTCAATTAAGGACAAAGGGTACTTTGGCTTAAAAGCATACGTGCCATAATGAGCCGCTGAATGTGGGTTTTTCTCATCCTGACTTTCCCAAACATTACGTGCATTCTCCTTGGCCTCGGCGTGTTGCTTTTGTACGGAAGTAAGGTAATTATAGCTTAACCAAACTCCCATGATCAACAATACTGAAACAATGACAACAGAAACAGTAAACCTTCCTTCCCGGAGGTTTTCTTTAAATTCTTTTAATGCTATTTTCCGTATCATCAGCTTGCTGCTTTGATAGGTTTCATGGCTTCCAGATACAACTTTTCGAGCTCCGGCAGAGAAATAGAATCAGCTGCAACCTGATGAATAAGCATCCCTTCACGCATAATGCCAATATGGGTGCCAGTATCTTTGGCGCGGAAGAGGTCGTGCATGGCCATTAGTGTGGCCACGCCTTTTTCTTTCATTTCCAACAGCAGTTCGGAAAATTCATTGCTTGCCTTTGGGTCGAGCCCTGAAGTAGGCTCGTCCAGCAGCAATGCCTTCGCGTCTCTCGCGCGTGCCAGGGCTATGCCCACCTTTTGGCGCATTCCTTTGGAGTAACTGTTCACCCGCTTATTGATAAAATCCGGCTGCAATCCCGACTCTTTCAGCAGGCCTTCCAGTTCCTCCCGGGTATGGTTTTTCCCTCCTATTCCGCAGAAAAAATCGAGGTTCTCAAGGCCCGTAAGATTGGGATACAGCATCAGGTTTTCCGGGATGTAGGAGATGAGACGCTTGGTTTCCTTCGCTTTTTTTGTTACATCCAGTCCGTTGATGGCAGCCTTGCCCTCCGAAGGATCAATGAAGTTGAGGAACAGGTTAATGGTAGTAGATTTTCCAGCACCGTTGGCTCCTAGCAGACAGAATATGTCCCCTTCGTTGACTGTAAGATTGAGGGCATTCAAGGCGGTGAAGTTTCCGTATTTCTTCGTGAGATTTGTAGCTTGTAGCATGTTAATCCAATTTTTCCAGTCCTGTGATATATCCGCCTGTAGAAGTAAATTTCTTTGAAACATCTCCTGTGTTTATTTCATAAGCATAAACAGCGTTCTCATCGTTGGTTGAGGTAGTAAAAAGAAGGGTACTTTCATCATAGGATTTAACGATCATGCTTCTCTTATATGAGGTAGGCAACCCTTCAACGACACCATCTGAAGTTTTTGAGGCCAGGTCTATTTTAAAATATTTAAATTGTGGCTGACCTGTTGCATATTCCCAAAAGTCACTTTCATCTTCAACCTTTTTAGTAAAAGTTAGCCCGTTTGCTGTATGGTAAATGCCATAGCAGATATTACCTACTGCTGACTCAAGATCAAAGAAGTAATTCTGATCAAAATCAGTATCTCCATTTTTAATACGGAGTACACCACTTGGGCTATTGCCACCGGCATTGGTAGTACCTAAAGCATTTACGTAAATATCACCATTGCTTGCTTGTACCATGCATGGACCCGTTTCCCCACCGAAAATCATTCCTGTACGGTCGTCCGCAATCACTTTTTCCACTGCATTTGCTGTAAGGTCAATTACGGCAACATAGGCAGAATCATTGACGGGCATAAAGTTGTTTTCATAATGGACACCCATAAAAAGCTTATCATCTCTTTCTATCATATCCAGGTAATAGGTGCGAGTGGCACCAGGAACTCTGCTGGTTACTTTGGAAAGGTTAATCTCATCGGTAATCCTCATCGTGGAAGGGTCGAATACGATTAGTTTGGATATTCCCCCGGCCACTGTGCCGTATGCCACGGTTTCACTCTCGAAATAGAGCGTGGAAAAGGTATTAGCCCCGGGTACTACAATTCGTTCGTCTTCTTCGGGAACGCCATCGGCATTCATGCTGTATTTTACCAGATTAGCAGGCGCACCAAATGGAGTTGCATATACACTTCCATTATATGAAACCGTCTTTGCACTCCCGGTAAGTTCTATGGCATTGTCATTTCCCAAACTGGTAAAATCCAGAGATTCAACCCCCTGAATGTAAGTGGTTTGGTCTGGCCATGCCCCGCTTACCGTGGAAATGGCAAAATCAACTTCCACGATTGGTTCTGAATTTGGTTCCGGGTCGTCACTTTCACATCCTGTGAATGACCATGCAGATAGTAAGGCTAAGGCTAGAGCCATTATACTTTTTCGATTGAGTAATTGCTTTTTCATTTTAATTTTTGATTTTTAGTTTAAATAAGTCCTTAGGGTGATATACAAAGCCCTGCCTGGACGCTGTACACTGAAGTTGTCAAATGCTTTCTGATCAAAAAGATTTGTTGATTCCAGGCTGACAGAGAAACGATCAGCAGGAAGCGCGTATGAGACTCCAATATTTTGAATGAATTGACTCGGTATGGTGTTTTTTAAATCCTTATTTCCATCTACAGCCCAATAGAGGTAGAATTCATTTACATAGCTGGCTGACCACCATGCGGAGAATCGGCATCCTGTCCCTAAAAAATCGTTCTTTTGATATCGGATTTCCCCATTGCCAAACAGATAAGGGATGTTTGGGAGGCGGGCATCATAGTAGCGGTTATCTACCGAACCGGTCACGCTTCTCGGAGACCTGTTTCGGATATCCTGATAGGTAGCGTTTACCCTTAGTTTTATAAAATATAACGGTTGGTACTGCACCTCTGCATCCAATCCCTTGACAAGTGCTTTTAACAGATTTTGATATTGCGCAAAAAATTGGGAGGTACGCAACCAGATAATATTGTCAATCAGCCTGTAGAATGTATTCAATTCCACCTTCAATTTTTGTGTATTGAATTGAAACCCCATATTGGCATTGTGGCTTTGTTCGGGATTCAAAAACGGATTGGGACGTACGAGGGTAAAATCTCCAAACAATTCCGTTTCATCGGGCAAACGGGTCGCATATTCATAGGAAGCTTTGGCCAGAAAATCTTCAGAAAACCGATAGAGCAGGGATTGTGAAACCCCAAAATTGGAAACCGTTTGCTGATTAGGCTGAAACTCTAGGTTCTGAATAGCATACCCATCTGCCATCATATAAAAATGCTTGACACCTGTATAGCTTACCAGTGCATTTGAGAACTCGTGCTCGTATGCCAGTCCTGTAGCATTTTTGATCAGAGTTGTAGGGTTGGCATAAAAGTCCTCTCCATAAAATTCAGCAGCTATGTGATCTTTCCCATATCTGTTGAACCACGAGGAAAAAACATTAAGGGTGAGTTGCCCATTTTGCCAGGGACTGTGGTGAAGATTGATCCTGCTTACAGAGTTCCTGGAATGGAGGCTTAGGAGATTGCGCGATGTGGAAATTTCTCCTCCATCCGTTCGCCTGTCATATACCACGCCATCCCATGTATAGGCATTGAGTGTGGTGTCTGTGAAGTTGCCCCTGGTCATATTCACTCCTGCATACCACTTGAGTGCTACACGGGGCAAAATTTCTTCCTTTTCATAATTGGCAGAAAAACCCAATGTAGATTCATCATAAGTAACCTGACCATAGGGTTGTGCCATCACGGCATTGTGCTGAATTTCATCATCAAGCCCTGAAAACCTGGCACTAAAAACCAGCCGATCAGCATATTTTTTATCATAAACCCCAGCATACGCATTGATCAGGTAGTTGGTAAACTGATCATGAAACCGCCGGACTGTAGCCGGTAGAGGGTTACCAAACTGATCAGGAATTTCGATATCAACCTTATAATTGTTGTCCGAATGATTGTAGAAGGAATTGACACCAGCGATTAGATGATTTTCCGGATTTACGTATTGGCTATTAAGGTTGACCTTGTGAGTATTGAATGAACCTAATGAATAGGATGCATCCAGGTAATCGACATACTCCTTTCTTGATACGATATTAATTGCTCCCCCTAATGCATCAGCACCTAAATCAACTGGAACTACCCCCTTGTACACTTCGATTTGCTCCATCAGGTTCACGGGCAAAACGTTCAACCCCAAACCTGAGCCAAAGTAGGTAAGGGGAATTCCATCGAGAAAAAACTTCACTTGCTTGCCCGACATACCATTGATATATACATCAGCTGTACTACCAAACCCTCCCGTTTGTCTTACATTCACACCCGAAATCTGCTTGATCACATCACTGGTATTGCTGCTTTGGGTATAAAGTTTTTTTGTTTCGAGTACAGCAACACTAGCTACTCCTTCTTTCAACTGCCGTGCTTCAGATTTTGCAGTAACGGTCACCTCCTTGAGTTTGGTCACGTTCTCTTTGAGTTTAAGATTGAGCATCAATGCTTGCCCCTCCTTAAGTTGAATAGTTTTCTGTACTGCCTGAAAACCCATGATGGAAGCGGTAACGGTGTAATCGCCAGGTTTTAGGTTTTTGAAGGAAAACCGCCCAGCTTCATCGGTCACGGTAGCTTGCTCCTTGTCTAATTGCACATAGACACCCGGTATTACTTCACTATTTTCTTCATATACCTTTCCTGCAACGGATGCATTTTGCCCGTAACAGAAGCTGCTGAATATCAGCAATGCTGTAAGGAAGGTATAGTGGTAATTCATGGTTAACAATAAACGCAACATTGTTGCAAATATATCATTAAGTTTTAAACGCAAAAGGTTTGCGTTTAAAACTTTCTCAAAAATGTTGACTATCGGATAAGTTGGCTGATAAGTGGGGTCATATGCATTAAAAACCGACGTATTTGTTCAAGCAATTGGCTTTCAGCTATATATAGGCTTCAAGTTCCTGGGCTGAAAGTTCTTTTTTCATCAGCAGCCCATCCGACTTTCGCCAAATGGCTTTTGCCGGATCTTTGAGCTAATATCCTTCTTCTGCGCCCTTTTTCAGTAAATAGACATGGGGTATTCAACGAGTATAGAAAGTCCACTCATGACCATCCTATTCCAAAATGCCTTTTCCCTTCAAACAATAAATCAAATCCTATTCCAACAGAATATCCCAACATATTGGGATTGACATATTATACCCCCACCGTTACTTTTGTTCCTATTTATATTTAGTCTAAATAACAATAATGTATTATGAAAACCATTATTACCGCAATAGTTATTTGCATTTCCTCATTTATGGAAATCAGTGCACAAAATGGAAGTATTCAAGGGAGGGTTATTTCTTCTGACTTACAGCCTATCCAGTTGGTAAATATCAGCCTGATGGGCACCACAAAGGGTACAGTGACCGACCTGGACGGCCAGTTTGCCATCAGTAATTTAAAACCCGGCAACTATACCATAGTCGCTTCGGCCATTGGTTTGACCCGACAGCAACAACAAGTGCAAGTTTCCGCGGACGAAGTGACCGAGGTGAATTTCATGATCAACGAAAGCATGGTTTCCCTTTCGGAGGTGGTGGTTTCAGAAAGCAAAATAAACCCATACAACAAAGACAGCTCCTTTATTGTAGCCAAATTGCCCCTGACCGCATTGGAAAACCCCCAGGTTTACAATACAGTGACCGCCCAACTAATGAAAGACCAGGTAGTCACCAACATCAATGACGCATTGAAAAACGCCACAGGGGTGTCCCGCCTTTGGGAATCGACCGGGCGTGGTGGTGATGGTGCTGAGTACTACGCCATGCGTGGTTTTGCCGTGCAGCCGACCATGGTCAATGGCATGCCAAGTGTGAACAACGGCGGGCTCGATCCGGCGAACGTGGCCTCCATAGATGTGATCAAAGGGCCATCCGGGACCTTGTTTGGTAGCCCGATGATATCATATGGTGGCCTCATCAATATCAGTACCAAGCAGGCATACGAAACCTTTGGTGGCGAAATTGGTATTGTATCTGGTAGCAATGCGCTCAATAGGGTCACGGCAGATGTTAACGTTCCTTTAAATTCCAGCATTTCGGCCAGGTTTAACTCAGCATACCATTCCGAAAATTCCTTTCAGGACGCTGGTTTCACCAAATCATTTTTCATTGCCCCATCGTTCACGATCAAATCCAGCGAGCGCCTGACTTTTGTGATCAACACGGAGTTTCTCCAAAAGGAATCCGCCATCGCCCCCATGGTTTTTCTAAACCGCAACGCGCCGCTCACATTCAGCAGCATGGATCCATTTGAGGCCAACTACAAAAATTCCTACACCAGCAACGTGCTCACCATCAAAAACCCGTCGTTCGGCTTGCAGGCCCAGGCGCTTTACAGGTTGTCAGATAGCTGGACATCGCAAACAGTGCTGTCGAGGAGCAACACCAAAACCAATGGCTACTACCAATACCTGTGGGATTTTTCGGATGGTGATACTTTTGGCAGGTACATTTCGAACAGGAACGGTGGGACTAATACCATGGATTTGCAGCAAAATTTTATAGGTGATTTTAATATTGGCAGATTGAGAAACCGTATGATCGTCGGGTTGGACTATTTCAAATCGAACATTTTGAACAGCAGCAGCGGCTGGGTGCTCAACGGCCAGGTCACTCTGTCGGATGGCAACGACACCGGCGACCTGACCCGGGCTGGCGTGGATGACCTGCTCATAGGTTCGTTTGAAGGCAACTCGACCGCAACCAGCGAAACCATGAGCGCTTACATCTCTGATGTCATCAATTTCTCGCCCTCCTTATCTGCCATGGCCAGCGTACGCTTCGACAGGTTTGAAGGCAAAACGGCTTATTGGTCCGATCAGGAAATTAAAAGCCAAACCAATATTTCTCCCAAATTTGGTATCGTTTATCAACCCGTCAAAGGAGTGGTTTCTGTATTTGCTAACTATATGAATGGATTCGTAAATGTGGCCCCCTCCCAGGTGACCGAAGCTGATGGTTCCAATCCAAGGTTAAAATCCTTTGACCCTGAAAATGCCAACCAGTACGAAGTCGGCCTCAAAACCAATCTGTACAAAGACAGGATCTCGGCAACGGTCAGTTATTATGATATCATGGTGAAAACAGGGTGATGACAGATCCCGAAAACATAAACAATTCGATCCAGGGAGGTGAAGTGGTTAGTAAAGGTTTCGAAATAAGCCTGATCGCCAATCCAATAGAAGGACTGAATGTCGTGGCTGGTTACAGCAACAACAATAGCGAAGTAACCAAAGACAACCCGGGCGATGGCTATCTGGGACTACGCCCCGAAGAAGCTGGCCCGGAGCAGCTTATCAATTTTGGGCTGGATATTCGATTCCGCAAGGCAGGTTGAAGGGATTGGGGATTGGTTTTGGCGGAAACAGCGCGAGTGCTCACAAAACCCTCAATAGGGACAACACGGGCACATTTACACTCCCAGCCTTTACCGTACTCAATGCAGCGCTGTCTTATACAACAAACCAATATGCCATGATTCTGAAAATAAACAACCTGAGCGACCAAAAATATTATTCAGGCTGGTCGACCGTTACACCACAAAATCTGCGAAACCTTTCTTTGAGCCTTAATTATAGATTTTAGAGTCAATGCCATTAAAAAAAATAATTGGCAAAATACACCTTTGGCTCGGACTCAGCTCCGGGCTATTGGTGTTTGTCATCGCTATTACGGGTTGCATTTATGCTTTTCAGGAAGAAATACAAAACGCTACGCAGAGCTATCGTTTTATCCAGCAACAAGAAAAACCTTTTTTGCCACCATCTGAGATACAGCTTATAGCCCTCCAACAGTTGCCAGATAAACACCTGCATGCGATTATGTACCAGGACAGTGTCCACGCTGCAAAGGCAATTTTTTACAGCTATGAAGACCAATATTATTTCTTTGTATATATCAATCCATATAGTGGAGAAGTTATGAAAATCAAGGATGTCAATGCGGATTTTTTTCGGTTTATCCTGGATGGACACTTTTATCTTTGGCTCCCTCCAGAGATTGGCCAACCCATTGCTGCCTCTGCCACGCTTATCTTTTTTTTCATGCTTATATCAGGAATTGTGCTGTGGTGGCCCAAAAAAAACACCCATTTACGGCAAAAATTGTCCATTAAGCGGGTTTCAGGTTGGAAACGAAAGAACTATGACCTCCACAGTGTCCTGGGGTTTTACATTTCCTGGCTGGCACTGATCCTGGTATATACCGGCTTGATATGGGGCTTTGAATGGTTTAGAAACAGCGCGTATTATGTCGCTACAGGTGGGGAAGATTATGTGGAATATCACGATCCAGGGTCTAAAGAAATTAAGGACCAATCTGCGTCAATACCAGCGATCGATCGGGTATGGGCCATCATGAATGCTGAATATCCCCAGGCTGATTGGATAGAAATCCATCCTCCCGAAGACTCACTTTCCTCCATTGCGGCCAATGCCAACCCTGATGGATCTACCTATTGGAAAACCGACTATAGATATTTCGATCAATATACCTTGGAAGAATTGTCTGTCCCCCATATTTACAACAGGCTCCACGAGTCAGGTATGGCACAAAAGCTTTTCCGGATGAATTATGATATCCATGTAGGAGGGATATTGGGATTGCCTGGAAAAATAATCGCCTTTTTGCTGAGCCTGACCATTGCCTCACTTCCAGTGACAGGTTTTGTTTTTTGGCTGGGTAAAAGAAAGAAACATAAAACACATCTGTCTTATCCATTATCCTCAACTTTATAATGTCCGCCACAAGTGGGTTTTGCCTGGGAATTGACTACCAGCCAAATTCCTTGTTAAAGGACATGCAAAAATCTGGCGGCAAGATGATATCGCCATCGATGAAGTGGAAATACCTGATTCGATGTACAATGATTTTCTACTGGACAGGGGAAAGATATACAAGGTAATTTTCCAAAAACAGCAATATAGGTTTTGCTTTTATTGGCAGGGTCTGCTGTTGCCGTGCAGGAGGTTGTGGTTTAGAAGAGGTTAAGGCACCGGTATCTTTAGATGAGGACTTTGAATTTTTCGATTATTATATACTTTTCGGCACCTCTCTCAAAGTACAGAAAGTACGTGTTTACAATTACCAGGCAACACATGGCCATCAAATTGGTGGCAAAGGTAGGCTAAAACAATTTTTTGGATATAAAGCTGAAAAGAAACTGGAATTGGGAAAGAACGATGCCATCTCTGGTGAAACCATATCGGCCAACTCCATCACCTACAATGTCCAGGAGTCGTACCGTTACTTAACACCCAAACGGTAGAACAAGGCATAAAATCCATGATTATAAAGTGATGCCCACCGGGCAATGGTCTGAGCCTTCCACCTCATTGAGGATAAAAGTCTCCTGCACAAGATCCTTCAATGCCCTGCTAACCAGAAAGTAGTCGATTCTCCAGCCAATATTCTTGCTTCGGGCGCCGCCCGATAGCTCCACCACGAGTACTTGACCTCTTCGGGATATTTGCTTCTAAAAGTATCGATAAATCCATGGTCGATTAAGGCATTCAAACCATCTATCTCCTTTTGGGTATATCCCGCAGATTTGTTGTAGTTGGCCTTGGGCCTGGCCAGGTCGATGGGTTGGTGCGCTACATTAAAGTCACCGCAAACCACTACTGGCTTCTTTTCTTCAAGCCGTTTCAAATAGGCCAAAAAGTCCAGATCCCAGGTTGACCGGTAGTTCAGCCTCAGCAGCTCGCTGCCAGAGTTGGGCACATATACCGTCACCACGAAGTAATTCTCAAACTCTGCAGCGATGACCCGCCCCTCCTGATCGTGTTCTTCTACCTCCATATCATATTGGACATTCAGCGGCTTTTGACGCGAAAGTATGGCAGTGCCCGAATAGCCCTTCCTTGCTTTGGATGCATTGGCATATACATGATAACCCTCGACAAGCTGAAGCGCGATCTGTACTTGTTCGCACGTGGCCTTGGTTTCTTGCAGGCATAAAATGTCCGCATCCATTTCTTTGACCTTCTGGACAAAATTTTTGTTGAGAATAGCACGTATGCCATTGACATTCCAAGAGACGATTTTCATTGGTTTTACTGGATTGTTTAAACTTTTGAAATAAATACTAAGTGCTGACTTTTGCTAAAAATGGAGTGTAAAATGTACAGTCTTACTAAATCTTTTTAAATGTACGAAAATGTCAGTCGCCGGTAGCATATAAAATATTATAGCCAACACACTTAATACCAACTTTGCCGAATAGGGATTATAGCCTAAAATGATAATAGTACACCACTTTTTTTAACTGGTTTTTTTGGACAATATCGTAGGAGATGTAGAACTACAATGTATTTTGACCTATCGGTTTCTTGTAGAAATCGTCTAAATTTAGAATTAACTTACTGAACTTTATTTTTATACTTATGCGCTCAAGATCAATCCTATCCTTTGCTATTTCGCTGTTGCTTTTTAGCTGTACACAACAAAAAGAAACAACAACCATAGATCCTGGGGAAATCAGGGCTCTCTCCAATCCCATTTTTGTCTTCAACAATGCTTTCATCAGCAATGAAGTCCAACAAATATCATTGGAAGACCAAGCCGTTTTATTAAATGAACTTGGTTTTGATGGCATTGAGCACCAGGAGGTAGAAGGGCTGCTAGAGACAGAAAAAGTGTTTAAAAATCATGGCCTGAATATTTATGCGGATTATATGAAAATAGATATCGATCATGAACCACACTATTTGCTGGCTTGGAAAGAAGTGATTCCGAAGCTGAAAGGATCGAACATAATTTTATGGACACATATCCATTCTGAAAAATACCAACCATCTGATGAATCTGCCGATGAAGAAGTAGTAAAAATACTGGTGGAATTGGCCGATTTCGCGGAGCCTTATGGCGTGCGTATTGCCATCTATCCCCATACCGGATTTTTAGCTGAGAAGTCTGATGATTCTTATCGACTGGCTGTTAGGGCCAACCGCAGTAATGTGGGTTCTGTTTTCAACCTTTGCCACTTTTTAAAAACAGAAAAGGAAGAAAACCTGAAATCAGCAATAAACAGGACGTTGCCAAGACTTTTTGCCGTTTCCATTTCAGGGCTGACGGAGGCGATACACAATCCATGAACTGGGATCAATTAATTCAACCGTTGGGAGACGGAAGTTTTGATGTATATCCTGTTGTTGAACTGCTGGCCGACATAGGTTATACCGGGCCAATCGGGGTCCAATGCTATAATATTCCAGGCGATCCGTTCATTTATTTGAAAAAGAGCCGCGCTACCTGGGAAAAATGGAAACAGCAATATGCCTGCACTCCCAATAAACTTACTGAAACAGAGCAGCAGGAAGGCTGGCAGCTCCTCTTCGATGGTAAAAGCGTTGAACAGTGGAAAGGCGTCAACCTGGATTCATTCCCGACGTCAGGATGGAAAGTGTTAAATGGAAATCTGATTGCCAAAGCTGCCTACGGTGACGAATCAGGAAATGGTGGTGATATTCTTACAAAAAAGAAATTTGGCCAATTTATATTGAAATGGGATTGGCTCATGGAGACTAAAGGTGGCAATAGTGGAGTAAAATACTTCGTACAGGAAGGTATTGGTGATAATACCGCATATGGCTATGGATTGGAATACCAAATTCTTGATGATAACAACCATGAATGGATGCTAAATGGAAAGATGCAACCCAACGACTACCATACCATGGGTGCACTATATGAATTGTATCCTGCTTCCGCAGATAAGCGCCCCAGCCCACTCGGGCTGTGGAATACCAGCATGATTGTGTGTGAAGGAAGCCGTGTGGAGCACTGGCTCAATGGATATAAAATAGTGGAGTATGACCGCACAAGTGACGATTTCAAAGAAAAAATAGCTCAAAGTAAATTCAGGGATATCCCTGATTATGGCACTTTTGCTACCGGTCATATTTTGCTTCAAGATCATGGCAGTACTGTGCAATACCGGAACTTAAAAATAAAAGAACTTCCATAAGCCATAAACCCGGAAAAATGAATTTGAAACGCAGGAAATTTTTGAAAAAGTCAGCGATAGGGTCAATAGCATCATTTGCCATCCCTGCCATTATTCCCTCTTCTGTATTGGGCGGCACCGCGCCTTCCAACCGCATCAATCTAGCCATGATTGGCTGTGGACGACAAACTATCAATCCCAATATTCCACAACTTTTAAATTCGAGCCACGCCAAAATTGTGGCAGTCTGCGATTTAGATACATGGAGACTTGCCAACGCGCAAAAACAAGTCAATGATTTTTATTCAAAAGAAAAGACCGGAAGATATAGTGGCTGCAAAACAATGACCGACCACCGGGAAGTCATGCTTGATAAAGATGTAGATGCCGTAATGATTGCCACACCTGACCATTGGCACGTGCCAGTAGCTATAGAGGCTGCAAGGGCAGGTAAACATATTTCATTGGAGAAACCTATCTCTACATGCATTGGTCACGGCCAAAAATTAATTGAAGCAATCAAGGAACATAAGGTCATTACGCGCAACGATAGCGAGTTTCGGACTCTGCCTTCTTTTCATAAGGCTGTAGAACTCGTTCGCAATGGGCGTATTGGAAAGATCAACCGTATTTACGTCGCAGTCCCTGCAGAGCTGAACGGATCGGCATTGCCACCACAACCCACTGCTAAAGTACCTGCAGAACTCAACTATGATCAATGGCTAGGACCAGCATGGGAAGCCCCCTATACTGAAAAACGTGTCCATGACCAAAAATCCTACGGACGCCCTGGCTGGATGCGGGTAGATGCTTATTGCAATGGGATGATTTCAAATTGGGGAGCACATCTTATGGGTATTGCCCAGTGGGGGAACAACACAGAATATACTGGCCCTATCTTAATAGAAGGTACTGGACAATTTGACAAAGGATTGTGGAACACACTAAATCAATTTGATATCAGATATGAATATGCCAATGGCGTAGAGTTGTTCTATAAAATCGAGCGACCATATGTGCGCTTTGAAGGTGCCGAGGGCTGGGTAGAAGTGGAATACCCAGACAAAC
Source organism: Cyclobacteriaceae bacterium (assembly GCA_012033595.1). Taxonomy (GTDB): domain Bacteria; phylum Bacteroidota; class Bacteroidia; order Cytophagales; family Cyclobacteriaceae; genus JAAUQL01. The sequence goes on from JAAUQL010000006.1 coordinate 34,451, forward strand.
TCAGCGCAAGCTCAAAGGAAATTCTGGATTCTGTGATCAAGCCCAATGAGATGTTGCTCAAGGATATCCCTTCTGACAAAGAAGATTTCTTGATATCAGTAAAAGAAAATAGCCCTTCACTCGAACCACTGGAGACAGCCCATCGTACCATTTCAATGTGCCAATTGGGCTTGATCTCCGTCCGTGTTGGTACGGCGGTGAAATGGGATCCTGATAGCCAACAAATCGTAGAGGACAATGCTGCCTCGGCGATGTTGGACATACCTATCAGAGAAAAATATTTCAAATTTTGATATGCATTCAAATTAGTTAATAGGGTCTGCCAATACCTCTCTATTATCATGTTTTCAACTAATTCACCAGGATTTTGCTTTATTTTCGCTTAGCTTTTGAATGAATATTTGGTCATCAGACTAATAGTGCTTGCCCTTGAACCAGTGATGAGAAACAATTAAAATAAATTAGTGTTGAAAGACCTTTTAGTACACCATATCTGCACAGAAATTCCTTGGTTGTTTTTTCTTTCAACAAAAAAAGGTATATAACCAAAGAAAAATCAAGACGAAACAATGTTTCCACACTCCTCCTCTTCCTTGTTGAGCCAGCGCTCGTTTCCATTAATTTTGTCATATACAAAATTTTACATTTTTAAGCTTACCTTTCTTTATGCAGAGACACAGCCTCAGCAAAAGAAACTGAAGGTGAATGAGCATTGATTGCTTTGGATAAAGCAAATAAAAGGCAGTAAAATTTACCTAATCACAACGCCATCCTCAATGCCTCATGCAACTCATCCCGGTCGAGATCTATTGGGTTGAACTTATTGCTGGTGTTATCAATGATTTTTTCAAAATCATTTTCTGTGACGCCATAAGCACCAAGGCCGGGTATAGCAAAGCCATCAGTCCACTGTCCAATAACTCCAAGCAGCAAGTCGATATAGTAAGCATCGCTGGTGTTTTTGTCTTTGCTGAAGAGTTTGCCAATACGTGCATATTTCCACAAGCGCTCGCCACCTCCGTGTTCTTTCCTAAGTTTTGCTACGGTCAGTTGGTTGACGGGCGCCATCATGCGGGCGCATATTAGTCCATGTGGTATATCGAAGTATCCGCCTATGGATGAGGCAAATCCATGTACCGTACCCAAGCCAGCGTTGGCCAGCACCAGGCCAGAAAGCATAGCGGCATAGGCCATCCCTTCTCTGGCCAACAGTTCCTGTCCATGATTGACGGCCACAACCAAGCTGTCGCGCACCTTGCGGATACCATCCACTGCCAATGCATCGCTCATCGGGTTGGCGCCAATAGAAAGGTAAGCTTCGAGCAATTGTGTGAAAGCGTCCATTCCACTTTGGGCGGTGACGGACTTGGGGCAATTGAGCATTAGCTTCGGATCTACCAGGGCAATGTCAGGCACATAGCGGTCGTGCCGGATGGACTTTTTATACCCCTGAGCCCCCACTTCGCTGATCACGGCGTTTTTGGTGGTCTCCGAACCCGTACCCGCCGTGGTGGGTACTGCAATGAAGGGAAGCTTTTGGCCTGAAGTCTGCCTGGTACCGACACCCTCCAGATACTCCGCAACTGAGCCTTGCTCAAACCACATGGCCGATATGGCCTTGCCTGCATCTACCACACTACCACCTCCGATGGCCACCACCACATCCACGTCTCTGTCTCTGTATTGAGACACATATCCGTCAATGATGCCGGGAGTTGGTTCTTTTTCAACCACACAGTGTTCCCAACTGATGTGGGTCGTTTCAAACAGATTTCCAAGTTTTTTCCAGTGTGCCGATTGTACAAATGAATGCTTGCCCGTGACCAGCAAGATTGATTTTCCATAGCCCTCGATGTGCTTTGGAAGCAGGCTCAACTTGCCCGAACCAAATATGATCGCGGGCGAAGCAGCAAATTTAAAGTCTATTCCCATACCGCCATGCCTATTGGTGCCAGTAAGGTATATTTCTCACCCATTCTGGGTTTGTACATCCACTCGGCTACGGTATCGCGCCAGATTTTATAGTGTTCGGTTTCTTTGTGTGCCGCAGCGGCATCTTCTGAGATATATGCTTCGTAGATCACAAACTTGGAAGAATTGTCATCGGCCTGCGACAGGTCGAAACGCAGGTTTCCCGGTTCTTTTATTGATTTTTTGTGGTTGGCAATCGTGGCCTGAATAAATGAATCTATGTTTTTGGGCTTGACCCAAACATGTACGAAAGTGACAATCATAGTGCTATTTTTTTGTTCAAAAAGAACTTAAAGTTAAGGCTTAACTGGCACAGATGAAAAAACACACCGTAGTATTTGTACCGATTGTTTTTGCGTTCAGATCGATTTAAGGAGCATTTTTTCTTATAAATACAGGTGACAATTGCCGATTTCGTTCATTAATGGTAAATCTTAAGTTTATGGAGAATTTTAAGGATGTCGCCATCATTTTTGCAAAAGTGTTCCTTCTGGTAGTTCTGGCTATTTTTTTACTTACATAAGTTGCCAAAAAATCCACCCTCGAAAACGATTAAAGCTGAATTTCATCCACATCAGGCCCAACTATTTCAAACATAAAGGCAAACCGGAAACCATAAAAAAAGCCTTGTGAGACCGGGATGCAATATACTGATTGACCCATCCCTGCAGGTCAACGAATTTTCGCCCAAGCTCGGTGTCGGCATGGAGCCCCATGCCCAGCTCATTGCTAACGATAATGAAATCGGCCTTCTGGGCAAACAAGTCATTTAACTCATCCTTTGCTTCTTGCAGGCAGCGATCGATATCGGCACTATGATCCATATAAAAATTGGTGAGCCAAAGTGTAACACAATCCAGTAATACCACGCGTCCTTCAAAATCATGTTTCGAAAGGTATTTTTCTTCTTCAATATTTGTCCAGCGCTCATCGCGGTCGGCCTGGTGTCGCTCAATACGTGCCTGGTGGTCATTGTCCCAAATGCGCGATGTGGCCAGATAAACCGGTGTGTCAGATAGATTGAGCGCCAGTCGCTGCGCAAAAGAGCTCTTTCCGCTTCTGGCACCGCCACTGATGTAGTAGATCATGTTTGGTTATTTGGTTAGTGTATTACTGAGTGATTAAATCGATGGAATGGAGGGACATTAAAATGTAATTTACCGTGCCTGCCTCGAAATTAGCGCAAAAAAATTGAAGTAAACAAAGCCTGAACCCGGGCAACCTGGCTTAAGGTATATCCAAAAATTTATGTATCTGCAAAGATATTTCCCAATGCGGATTGTTCTTGATATATGCCACGATTTGCGGCATCATGTCCCGGGCTTTTGACCATTCTGGCTGCAAAAAGAGTTTACAACCCCATTTCACCTTACCGGACATATTCTCTGCCCAGGCGAAGTCATTTTTATTATAAACAATCACCTTGAGCTCATCTGCCGACTGCAAACATTCCTGCAAAGGTTTTTTAAATTTCTTTGGCGAAAGGCAAATCCAATCCCAGGTGCCTGTGATCGGATAGGCGCCTGAAGTTTCTATATGGGTCTGAAAGCCATTTTTTCTGAGCTGAGCGGTGAGTTCGGCAAGGTCGTACATGCATGGCTCTCCGCCCGTAACCACCACAATACGCGATTTGGCTCCACTGGCTTGAGTTATGATCTTGCGGATATCGGTCAACGGATGTGCTGCGGCATCCCATGATTCCTTTACATCGCACCATGAACATCCGACATCACAGCCTCCCAGGCGGATAAAAAAGGCTGCCTTTCCGGAATGATGCCCTTCGCCCTGGAGGGTGTAAAAACTCTCCATCAGTGGCAATTTGCCATTTAAAGGATTTTGTTCACTGTGCGACATTCAGGAAGTTGATAATAAAATTTCTTATTTGTATATGGCCTTTTGCGACGCCAGGAGCGTATTCATGAGCAGCGAAGCGCGGGTCATAGGACCAACTCCTCCGGGTACGGGAGTAATATAACTGCATTTGGGAGCTACTTCATCAAAATTAACGTCACCTTTGAGCGAAAGCCGCTTTTCTTCGATGGGTCCTCGACCCTCGAAATCCCCACATCTATCACCACGGCACCATCGCGAACCATATCGCCGGTAAGAAAGCCGGGAATACCCAGCGCGGCAATAATGATATCTGCCTGTAAGGTCATGGCCTTGATATCTTTGGTGCGGCTATGGCAAAGGGTAACGGTGCAATTGCCAGGATAAGCCTTTCGCGAAAGCAACATACTCATTGGCGAACCCACAATATCACTGCGGCCTATCACGACACAGTGTTTGCCTGCGGTTTCTATCTTATACCTTTCGATGAGCTGCAATATTCCGTATGGGGTGGCCGAAATATATGCCGGAAGACTCTTGGCCATGCGACCCACATTCACTGGATGGAAACCATCCACATCTTTTTCGGGTTTGATCATATCGGTCACCTTGTCCACAGAGATATGCTTTGGAACAGGCAACTGTACTATAAGTCCATCAATATCAGGATCAGCATTTATTTTCTGAACCTCAGCAAGCAGCTCTGCTTCTGAGACCGAACCATCGAATCGCTTTAAAGTAGAGACAAAACCCACCTGTTCGCAATCCTTCACTTTGTTGCTCACATATGTTTCGCTGGCGCCATCGTTGCCGACCAAAATCGCAGCCAGATGAGGTATTTTACCACCCTGGGATTTTATCACTTTTACCTTTTCTGCTATTTCTATCCTGATATCGGATGAAGTCTTGTTTCCGTCAAGTATTATCGCCATACGAATATTGTTTTGTGTAGTTCGCTCAGGGTTAATTGTTGTTTATGCAAACAACCCAAAACCAAAAGCTGGCTACTGTTGTCAGTCCAATTTCAAAACAGCCATGAAAGCCTCTTGTGGAATTTCCACATTTCCTACGCTTCTCATACGTTTCTTGCCTTTCTTTTGCTTTTCGAGCAATTTCCTTTTGCGGGTTATATCGCCGCCATAGCATTTGGCCAACACATTTTTTCGCATGGCCTTCACCGATTCACGGGCTATGATTTTTTGTCCGATAGATGCCTGTATGGCGATTTCGAACATTTGGCGGGGTATCAGGCCGCGAAGCTTTTCGCACAAGCGCTTACCCCAGTCATAGGCTTTGTCGCGATGCACGATGGCAGAGAGTGCATCTACCTTTTCTCCATTGAGCATGATGTCGAGTTTTACCATTTCCGATTGGCGATATCCGATCAGTTCGTAGTCGAGCGAGGCATAGCCACGCGATATGGTTTTGAGCTTATCGAAAAAGTCGAACACGATTTCCGCCAATGGCAATTCAAATGTCAGTTCTACACGGTCGCTTGTAAGATACACCTGGTTTTTAATCTGCCCGCGCTTGTCGATGCACAATGCGATGATCGGCCCGATATAGGCGGCTTTGGAGATGATTTGAGCACGGATAAATGGTTCTTCGATGTGAGAAATGGTATTGGGCTCGGGCATTTCCGATGGTGCATTAACCTCTTTGTAGTTGCCGTCGGTTTTTACCGCCCTGAATTGTACTGAGGGCACGGTGGTAATTACCGTCATGTCAAATTCACGCTCCAGGCGCTCCTGCACAATCTCCATATGCAGCATGCCCAAAAATCCGCACCTAAACCCAAAGCCCAATGCTGCTGAAGTTTCAGGCTCCCACACCAGGGAGGCATCGTTGAGCTGGAGTTTTTCCATCGAAGAGCGCAACTCCTCATATTCACTGGTTTCGACCGGATAAATGCCGGCAAACACCATGGGTTTTACATTTTCAAATCCTTTGATGCTCTTGGGACACGGTCTGTCCACATGGGTGATGGTGTCGCCCACTTTTACTTCTTTGGCGATTTTGATACCCGAAATCAGGTAACCAACATTGCCGGTGCTAATCTTTTTTTGAGGAGACTGGGTCAGTTTCAAAATGCCCACCTCATCGGCGTCGTAGGTTTTTCCCGTATTCATGAATTTTACCTTATCGCCCTGTTTCAGTTCGCCATTGAACACACGAAATATTACTTCAATGCCGCGATAAGAATTAAATACAGAGTCAAAAATCATGGCTTGCAGCGGCTCATTGGGGTCGCCCTTTGGCGCTGGCACCCTGTTGACGATGGCGTTGAGAATGTCCACAATGCCGATTCCTTCTTTGGCCGAAGCATAAATTACATCGTCGCCATCTACACCCAATAAATCAATAATCTGGTCTTTGACCTCATCGGGCTGGGCGCCGGGCAGGTCTATTTTATTGATAACAGGTATGATCTCCAGATCATGCTCCAGGGCAAGGTAAAGGTTGGAAATGGTCTGCGCCTCAATGCCCTGAGAAGCATCGACAATAAGCAATGCCCCTTCGCAGGCGGCAATAGAGCGTGAAACCTCGTACGAAAAATCGACGTGACCCGGCGTATCGATCAGGTTGAGGATATATTCCTCCCCTTCGTAGGTATAGTTCATCTGTATTGCATGGCTCTTGATGGTAATGCCACGCTCACGCTCCAAGTCCATGTTATCGAGCAATTGCTCTTGCATATCCCTGTCAGACACCGTACCTGTTGTTTGCAAAAGCCTATCGGCCAGGGTGCTTTTGCCATGGTCGATGTGCGCTATTATACAGAAATTCCTAATTTTTTTCATACCCTCTAAACGAAACGCAAAAGTAGGTATTTAATATAAAAAATTTATGGCAATGCCTGGTTTATATTAAATGCTTCTGTGGGTAAATGTGCCGGTAGCGTGTAGCTCATAGAGCGAGCTGTCACAGCTTTTTGCGGGTCTTTCACCGCAGTTTTTTCTGCAAATTTCGGTTTTTCGATGCTGAACGGTGCAAATGCCCATTCCGGTCTTTCGACCCGTTTTTGTCGATATTCCTTCTGAACACATGACATGGAAAAGCGATATGAAAATGAAGAGGAAAAATATATCATTCAGAAAATGATTTCCATTAGATTTAAAGCGCAAATAGTTTATCACGCTTGGATACACCCTCTGATCAGACGATTATGAAAAAATGGAGCTTTTTAGTCATATTGTTATTGTGCATGGACGGGGCGGCCTTTGCGCAATCTCCCAAACCGGTGCTGGCCACCTCGCAAATTGGATTTATGAAGTCCTCACCAAAAATGCTCACCCTCACTCCGGAGGGCGTGCTTACCCTTCCTGACAGCATTCCCTTCTACATTCATATGGCAGGCATGAACCTGCCACGTGTAAAAGAAAAAAGTGGATTATGGGCAAAATCTCCATATCCTTATCCATTTGAAATATCGGAAGGTAAATATGATAAAATTGATCCATCGATGTACGATTACACAGGTTGGCTTGTAAAAAAAGAAAGCCGCTGGGGCACCATCTGGCAGGCCGATTTTTCTGATTTTACAAAAGAAGGATTGTTTCAGGTGGAGACCTTATATCAATTTTCGTTGCCGTTTAGCATCGAAAGCAATCCTTATGAAAAACTCGTGAGGGGATATATGATTTACATCCACAGTCAGAGATCGGGTTACGATGTATATGGCGTGCGCGAGGCGGAGCATCTTGACGATGGCCGCCTGGATAATGGGGCAGGATATCATGATGCTGCCGGCGGATGGTACAATGCAGGTGATCTGCGAAAATGGATGTCACTTACCCAATTCAATATGGAGGCCTTGTTTCATATTTTCCAGTTTGGGCCGGAACTATATCGAAATGCTGTCGTTGACGAAATGCAATGGGGTAATCTCTATTTTCAAAATATGATTTCTGACGAAGGCCAGGTATATGAAGACATTGGCGGAGGAGATTTGAGGCCGGGTTTTGAATACAGCGATGGTTGGTGGGCAGAAAACCATCCGGGCTGTATTGCCAATAATGCCGGCAACTACTTTACCGACAATATACCCAATACCGGAGATGAGCGTACTATCCGCACGAGCTACAACCCCTTTGTTCAATTGGCATTCGTAAAAAATCAGGCCATGATCAGCACCATACTGCCCGCAATGGATGCAGCCAAATGTAAATATCTTGCCGAAAAAGCCTGGAAGTATTTCGAAAAACACCCACACGACAATCGCACTTTGTTTATCTCCATGCAACTTGAAGCTGCCGTAGAACTGGCAAATGCTGGCAGCGAGCTGGTAAATGAACAGACAATTGCCGATCTGATAACACTAGTATTGGCCCGGCAAGACAATGGGAAAGAAGGCCTGTCGCACTATTTTGTAGAAAAAGATGAAGAAGATGCTTTTCGCAGTGTAGCGTTTTCATGCTTGCCGGCCACAGCCCTGATCAGGGCATGGGAATTGGATGTTGTTCCGCTCAACTTAAAACCACAGGTAAAAAGTGCCGTAGCTGGATATATCGATCAATTCTTGCTGGCAGATGCAAAATCAAACCCCTACGAACTAACGCCCTATGGAGCATTTATAAAAAAACCTCTGGCTGAATACCAGCTTTTTCGGGATGCGGGCAGAGGCCGTGGTGTGCGCACCTTTATTCACCCCTTCAATGCGCAAACTATGGTACACGGCACAAATGGCACAGTGATGAACCAGGCCTATTTACTGGCAAAAGCAGGCTTTGTCTTCGAAAATGACCTCTGGAAAAACACGCAGAAAAGTTGATCCAATGGTCCACCGGGCACAATCCAAGCGGATTGTCTTTGTTTTGTGGTATCGGTACCAGGGCGGTCATTCCATATTCTACCATCAACTTAAACCTTACCCAATCTGCCACCAATGGTTTTATTGGCAGAGATGACGATACTCCCTATCTGGAAACTTCTAACGCCATAATGTGGAATACCCAGGAAATATGGGATGTGCCCTACTTTTATGCAGTGGGTGCGGCAGTTTATCTGGGCATGAAGTGATGCTGCCCCCGGTTTTTTTGGCATTTTCTGTTCTGCTGCCGGGAGGATTTGAATCGCCAGCAAGTGGGTTTCCATCATACCATCAGGCTCCATCACCTGATGGTGGGACTTTGGTGCTATGCTACCACATCGCAGGAAATAATAAAACATCCCGCCAATCAAATCATATCGCTTGTTTTGCTTTTGGCGTACCAAAATGCCGGACAAATGCCAACAATAAACCCAAGGACGGAAATAAAACCCAAGATGGTGAAAGACTTGTACCAGCCAACCGGCTTGCGAATGCTGATGTTCTTGTCGGTGATCAAATTGAAAATAGGCGCCACCTGATCGATAATCACCAGACTCATCAAGAAGGCCGCGACAATGAAAATAAGGGTTTCGAGCATTAACATTCGCACTATTCCGCTTTGTGTTTCGCCATAGTATTTACGCCAGAACAATTCCTTTCGCCGGATGGTCAATTGGCTTTTCATCACTAAAAAATATACAAGTGACGTGACCAGAATGATAAATATAAATAGTGCCAGCATTTTCGGATTGCATGTCGATTGGTGGTTTTCCTGGCGATCGGAGTAAAAAAGCCAGATTAACAAAAAGGAACTGATACCGGAGGTCAGTGAAAACAGCTTTACCAGGCTTAGCCACCATTTGTCAGCCATCAATCGCAAATTGCTTAAAATATATTGCTTCACTAGCATTGTTCATTTCCTCCCGCCTTGTTGACTTCAACAAACATACCCTTCTCTTAACACATTGATTTTCAAAATTTTACAAGAATAATTTTTGTGCAATGTGCCAATATTGCACACTTATATCCGAGCCTGTGTCCATTTATGTACACATGTGCAGTATTTTGCATTTTTGAAAAAAATGTAAAGAAAAACGCATGCTCTAATGCAAAAGGCTCGCAGACGGTGATCGCCAGATCAATAAAATGCCAGTGCCGGCTGATAGTTTATACAGAATGCCTTATCTTGCGAATTGATTTTTTTGACTATGAAGGTTTCAACATCGAATCCGTTCCAGATTATTTACTCACTTTTTGAACACGAATACCTCGGGTATTTGTTCGAATCGTTTGTCGTGCAACTCGACGATAAAGGCAGGCTGACGTTGAAACATCAAAATATTTCTTCGAAGAACGCGAATGAATTTGCCTCGGGACTTGACGAAACGGACTTTAATCTTATAGCCTTAATGGACTCCATGCAACAGGACATGGTGATCAGAAAATTTTATAATGGCAAAATAAAACCCAGAGATTTCTTTGCCAAAGTGTACAAAAGTGAAAAGCCCGATGAGCTGCTACTGGCCGAAATCCAAAAATATCTCGAACGCAGGCGTAGCAAGGTATTGAAGCAGATATATGGCAAGCTCTTGTTCGAAATGGGCAACGATGGCGAGCCAACATGGAAACAGATAGAAGTGCTGCAGCCAACGTCCACGATTTTGTTCCACTTTAGAAGAAATGAAGACAACACACACTACTTCCCCACCATCAAATACAATGATGAAAAGGTGGAGTTCTACAGCAAAAAGTCGTTCATTATATGCAAAGATCCGGCATTTATAGTGTGTGATAGCAAGTTGTATAGTTTTTCTAAACCGGTAGATGGCAACAAGCTGGTGCCTTTTTTGAAAAAAAAATTTATAGTGGTGCCCAAAAAGGTAGAAGACACCTACTACCGCAATTTTATCGCCCCTCTGGTGGCCGGATTCGATGTATATGCCAAAGGCTTTGATATTAAAACCGAACGCTACGAACCGGTGACCAAACTGATGGTATCAGAAATTGCAAGAAATATCACTCCCACACCTTCCCTATTCGATGAACCCAATGGCAATAGCCACAACAACGACGAAATAAAGTTGCTGTTTGATATTAGTTTCGACTACAACACCTACAATTTCAGAACGGACAATGCGACTGAGGTGAGCGTAAAAGTGGAAAAAGATGACACCAACTACACCTTTTACAGGATCATCAGAAAGATATCAGAAGAGCTACGCGTGATCAAATTGCTCAGAGATCTGGGCCTGGAATTGAAAAACTCCAAATGCACGCTCAGCCAGACCTGTGCGGTTGATTGGCTGTCGAAAAACAAAGCAGCCCTCGACCGGGAAAACATTATCCTGCTCCAAAAAAACGCCAGGGACAAACGCTATTTCCTGGGCGCCACGTCTATATCAGTTACCATCAGCGAAAATATAGATTGGTTCGACATTCAAGCTATAGTGAGATTTGGGGACTATGAAATACCGTTTAAAAACTTGTGCAAGGCCATTTTGCGCAAAGAAAACGAAATCCGGCTCCCAAATGGCGAAATAGGCATTATCCCCAAGGCCTGGATTACCGAGTACAGCGAGCTTTTTGCTTTTATGGACGAAAGCAAAAACAACCACAACAAACTCATTCTCAAAAAACACCACCTTGCTCTGGTGCAGGATCTTAAAGACAGACATCAGGCCCAGGTAACTATGAGCGAAAAGCTGGAAAAACTCCGGGATTTCAATCAGATTGAAGACATTAACATGCCCGCTACGTTTAAAGGCGACTTGCGCCCGTATCAGAAGGCAGGATATAACTGGCTCAACTTCCTGAACAGCTACCATTTTGGCGGCTGCCTGGCAGACGATATGGGTCTTGGCAAAACAGTGCAGACGCTGGCCATGTTGCTTCAGATGAAAGAAAATGGAGAAAAAAACCCATCGATACTGATTTTGCCCACCTCTCTGCTCTACAATTGGGAGTTGGAAGCCGCCAAGTTTACTCCAGACCTCCAGGTTTACAACTACACTGGCAGCAATCGCATCAAAGACGTATCGCAGTTCTATGGCTACGATATCATACTTACCTCCTATGGTATAGCGCGTCTCGACATCGACATACTGAAAAAATTCTATTTCAACTATGTAATCCTGGACGAATCTCAAACCATTAAAAACCCCAATAGCAACATTTCTAAAAGCGTACGCAAGCTCAATTCTAAGAACCGCCTCATTCTCACTGGCACACCTCTGGAAAACAGCACCCTTGACCTGTGGTCGCAAATGTCATTTGTGAACCCCGGATTGCTGGGCAGCCATTCTTTTTTTCTAAAAGAATACCTGATCCCGATAGAAAAACAGCAAAACGAAAGCAAAACCAAAAAACTCTATGCCATCATCAAACCCTTTATTATGCGCAGGCACAAGTCTCAGGTGGCTACCGAACTGCCCGAGAAGGTGGAAAGTGTGAAATATTGCACCATGACCAGCGAACAGGAAGAACGATATGTGGAGGTGAAATCGGCCTTTAGAAATAAAATACTGGAAGAAATTGAGACCCGAGGCGTAAAAAAATCGAGCATAGTGCTGCTACAGGGTCTTACCAAATTGCGGCAAATCGCCAACCATCCAAAAATGGTTGACCAGGCGTATGAGGCCGATTCGGGTAAGCTCGATGCCCTGAAACGTATGATCAAAAGTGCCATCAGCGAAAATCACAAAATACTGGTCTTTAGCCAGTTTGTAAAACACCTGGCCATAGTCAGCGACTACCTCAAAAGCAAAAATATAGACTACGCCTATCTTGACGGATCGACGAAAGATCGTCAGGCAGAGGTGGAGCGATTTCAGAACGATGATAATCTCATGCTCTTTCTTATCTCACTCAAAGCCGGAGGCGTGGGACTCAACCTTACCAAGGCTGAGTATGTATTTATTCTGGATCCATGGTGGAACCCCGCCGTGGAAGCGCAGGCCATAGACCGTGCCCATAGGATAGGGCAGGAAAATAAAGTATTTACCTATAAATTCATTACTAAGAATACGGTAGAAGAAAAAATCCTGACCCTTCAAAGACGAAAAATGAAGCTGGCCTCAGAGCTGATCACTACCGAAGAAAGTTTTGTAAAAGACCTGTCGAAAGAAGATATCGAGCTCTTGCTAGAATAGTATATTGGGCAATCTGCTGGTTAGTACAGCTCATATTCCAATAGCCTGCACTCGATCTTACCATTGAAAAATGGCATGCGCCGCTTGGTACGAAGGCCTACTTTTTTGGCCAATTCCATATTGCCGGTAAAAATATATCCCACATACCCGTTGCATTTTTGTTTCATAAAATCGCCGATTTGCTGATAGGTTGTCTCCAACTGCTCCAATTCGCCCATACGCTCACCGTAAGCAGGGTTGAAAAGCACTACTCCGCCACCATCCGGCACGGGCGTTTCTTCAAAAGCGCAGGTTACAAATTCGATTAAATGCTCCACACCCGCATGTTTGGCATTTTCACGCGCGGTATTAATGGCTTTGCTGTCGATATCAGTAGCAATAATTTTGAAACCTAAGGGCTTGCTTTCTTTATCAGATTTTGCTTCCTCCTTTATCTTTTGCCATACCGCGGAATCATAAAAACTTAAATGTTGAAATGCATAATTGTCGCGAAACATGCCCGGATATTGTCCCGAAGCCATTAAAGCTGCTTCGATGGCCAGGGTGCCACTCCCGCACATGGGGTTGACAAAATGCCCCGATTGATTCCATTGGCTTTCCTGAATGATGCCCGCGGCGAGGTTTTCCATGAGTGGAGCCGATCCGGGGTTTAGCCGATATCCGTGCTTGGCAATGGACTGTCCGCTGGTATCAATAAAAAGCTCCACCTCTTCGGCCATCCAGCGCATAAAGATCACCGCCTGGTCTTTTTCAGAACCTGTGTCCGGCCTCACGTTCATGGCTTCCACAAAACGGTCGGCAATGGCATCTTTCAATTTTAAATTGGCAAAGCGCGTATCACGGATAAATTTATTTTTGGTAAACGAATCAATACTGAAATACCCATCGGGCTTCAGAATTTCTTCCCACCGGACTTTTTTGGCATTTTTGTACAAGTGGTTGGGATGGATGGCCCTAAAAGAGGCCAGGTGCCACAGTATCCGGTTGGCACATCGCAGCTTGTAGTTGAGCATCATGGCATCAGCAAAACTGCCACTGGTGATCACCGCTTTCGGATCTGATTTTACAATTTCAAACCCCAGACCTTCCAATTCATGAGCCAGAGCGATATTAAGGCCGGGCGAACAGCTAATTACCAATGTGTTTTTACTATTTATATCCATATACCTGAGCTTGTGGTGTGCTGCGTTTCTGATTGTAGCAACAGACAAATCATAGTGCCTTGCCAATTGCGCTACAATAATCAATGGGAAAATCCAATTTTCAAAACTTTGAGCCGTCCGACTCGCTCTAGTACGTCATCAGCAATTGTCCCTAGCACGATTTGCGTATTTTCTTCGAAAAGTGAAATCAAGGATTGCACAGCCCCACTATGTTGGTGATGTACAGTATTAATGGCCAAAAGGCAAGGTCTCAGAGGGTAAGTTTCTCTATGGTGAAGGCAGCTGACGGGTTTTGCACAAGGATCAAATCTATTTCTTCCCGGGTAAATCCCGCATTCATAAGCGCTGGAACAAGTGAATCGAAAATGGCAGCATATGGCTTAGCGCCATCTGCCCCAAACATTTCGAAACCTATACAGCCATCTTCATTTTTAATTACGGCCCATCCGTTGTCATGCGATATCAATACGCGGTGCAGCAAGGAGGCTTCTTTGAGGGCCAGCAAAAAGCCCAGGTACCTTTCAATTTTATCGGGTTTTGCGCCTATGCCATCGAGGCTGATCCAGCATCCCCGCTGCGCCAGACTGATCTGATCTTCTGAGCTACAGTTTTGAGCATGTACTACTATGAGCGCCCCGGGTGCCACCCCCTCCCCGGCGAGTATATCCACTTCATCGTTTGCGGCCAGACCACTGCCGGTATGAATGGCAATTTTCAGCCCGGTCTCAAGGTGAGTCAAGGCACCAGCCCTCACTATTTTCTGCTCCATGGTATCGAGCTGCGATTTGCCCACTCCCAGTTTTATAAATCCCGGCTTCACGCCCGTGCCATCAATGCCGGTTTCCCATTCGCTTATCCATCGCTTTGCCAGCTCGCGGGCAGTTTCGCTATAGGCATGGGCTGGCAAATACTTTTTTTGTACGGCGGCATAGTATCCGGTATTTGTCAGTATGTTCAGCCCGGTTTTTTGAGATATTTCCCTAAGTAGCAACACATCCCTGCCAATATGGGCAGGGGTGCACTCTACGAGGGTTTGCACTCCGGAAGCTTTTAGTTCTACAAAAAACGGCAACAATTTCGCCAATGCCGTATCGACCGGGTATTGGGGTTGCTTTGTTTTTTCTGCACCTATAAAGTCAGTCGTAACATGCTCGTGCTCCAAGGTAAGCCCCATTTCACCGGGGTGAATTGGGCCTGTCACGGTCATGATTTTGGGGCGGTCAGTCTGGCAGCCATACCACAGGATAAGAAAAAACAACGATAGGAGTTTCATTTTTATGGTTTTACATGTGTTTCTAATTTTCCATAATCTGGTCAGAAAGCTTGACTGTCCAATCATTAATCAACTCGATTTCTTCTGCTGATAAGGCCGCGTTGGTATGGATGACGGTATAAATTTTTAAAGGCATTTTTTTCTCCTCTACCTCCTCCCCAATTTCACTTAACATCTTTATTTTCTTTCGTGCATCCAAAGTGGCCCATTCCGAAAAGTTGAGTTCCTCACGACCCTCCTTTACATCATTTTCCAACAACCACGACACCGGCGCAACTTTGGCGTACCACGGAAATTTGGTCTGGTTAGAGTGGCAATCGTAGCATGCCTGGTGCATTAGTAGCTTTATGTTTTCGGGCGCTTGTTCGGTTACGAGCAAATCATCAGAAATATCACTGTCGTTTTCAGGCATATTGCTTGGCACAAACTGAATAACAATGAATATAACAGCCAACAAGCCCGCGATGTATAATAGCAGCTTTTTCATAAAAAAATGGGTTATAAAAATGATGGAAAAATGAAACCTAATTCATCAAAAGTTTGGCTTGCTCTTCAGCCCAGGCTTTCAGCATGGCATATTCTTCGTCGCTAGGCTGGGCATCGGGATTTTTCTCTACAAATTTTTTGGGGGGCATTTCCAATTCGTCCACTACCTCGATAATCTCATCCAATTTCGACACCATTTTTTTGGTGTCAAGCTCATGCATTTTGTCAAACCTAAATTTGGTTTTTGCTTTCAGGTTTTTGCTTTCCCCGTTGTGGCAATCGTAGCACGACTTGTCAATGATGGACTGTATGTTTTCGGGTACAGCATATGCGGTAGAATCGGCAAGGGTGCCTGGGGCTGATTTGGATTTGATTTTTTGAGTAAACGCAGCAATGGCAAATGCACACAAAACGAATAAAATTCCTGACCTGGCCATACGTAGAGGTTTAAAAGTGAATTATACCCTTAAATTAATTATTTGAATCTTAATTGTGAATGAATTTTCCAATTTAGTATTGCATAATTGAATTAATTAAAAATTTGAGACATTTTCGCAGCACAACGTATTATTAGTTATCGCACGGTTTAGCATTACTATATTATGAATAAAGTTGTATTGATCACCGGGGCCTCTTCGGGCATCGGTTTGGCCATCGCCACTTATCTTGCTCAAAAAGGCCACATCATTTATGGCGCCAGTCGCTCTGCACCTGCCTCAGTACACTTTCGGGCCATCCAGATAGATGTCACCAACCAGGAAAGTGTACAACATGCCATTGGACAAATCATGGAAAAGGAAGGTCGCATAGATGTGCTCATAAACAACGCGGGCGTAGGTTCGGTAGGTGCTTTGGAAAAAACCCCAATGGAAGATATCAAAAAGTCTTTTGAAGTCAACACTTTTGGTGTAGTGCGGCTATGCCAGGCGGTATTGCCCCATATGCGCGCTCAGGGCGCCGGACTCATCATTAATATGAGCACATTGGGCTCAGCGATAGGATTGCCCTTCAGGTCGTTTTATAGCGCAAGCAAAGGCGCTATGTCGCTGATTACGGAATCTCTTAGATTGGAGACAGAGGCTTTTGGCATTAAGGCTTGCACCATTCATCCGGGAGAGGTGCGCACCAATATAGGTGAACATCGCATCGTATCGACCGGCAGGAACGACGAAACCTATGGCACAGCGATGGGCAAATCGCTGGATGCCCTCACCGAGGCGCTATTGCATGGCAAAGACCCTGCTTTGTTTGGGCCATTTATCGAAAAATTGATCCATGCCAAAAAAGTAAAAAGAAGCTACCGGATAGGCCATTTCCAGGAATTGCTCGGCGTCTGGCTCAAAGGGATTTTGCCTTATTATATTTATGAATGGATACTGAGACAATATTTCAAGTCAGAGAATTGAAGCTAAAAGCCATGCTAATCTCAGAAAACCCAGGCCTCATAGTTCCCGCAAGGTAATGGGGGTCATCGCTTCACCATCTCCACCTGAAGGGGCGAGGCCAGTCGGGCAGCAAAATTTTCCAAATAAGTATCAAATGCACCGGGAAATTCGAATTGATTGCTTTTTGCCCAGGCATATCCTGCATAATAGGTCAATTCTTTTTGTGGCTCGCAAACCACCAACAGGTTGCTTTGGTCGGTTGCTTCCACACTATTTTCTATGTAAGTCTTGACAAGTGCCGGATTTACCACAATAGCGGTCGAAAGATAGGAATCGTCCTGAGGCTCCATATATCGAAACCATCCCTGGCTGATATCATAGGCCGATTCGCCCTTTTTATCATGCATCGATATGCCCAAGGTCACATTGGGCAATGCGTCGGCATTGGCAATGAGTAAGGTGCTTTTGTATAGGTTGCTGCCCAGATCAATAGAAATCCGTTTAATTTCATCCACCTGCATGCTATCGGCCAGCCAGGTGCCATAGTCCAATTCGAATATGGTTCTGATGGGCCCGTTGGCTATTATGCGCCACGATTCAAAATTTTTTGAGGTATGCAATACGCTGTCTTTCCAAATACCTATACCCCCGGTTCCGCGACTATCGCCGACATGGTAGTTGTCGAGGCCTTCGCCATGATCTTTGTGGTAAGATTTGCCCTCTTCCAGGTCTTGTTTGTACCATTTATCGATGATCGGATAGTCCACCCGCTTGAGCCAGCAATCAATTCCGCTGGAGAGCGTGCCACCTTTTGCTCCAGATTCGGTGATTTCCTGTGCTCGGGGTCCATAGGTTCTAAATGCCACCCGGTCGTTTTCCCAGGCGAAATCGTCGATACGCTCCGGTACAAAACGGCCATAGGTAGAAATGGAAGAAACTGACATGGTATCTGGTTGATCGACTCCATGCAGCATGTATTGCTTGCTTTCCCCTGCTTCTATATCGCATTGAAAAATCAATTGATCATATTTGCCATCGATATCCAGATCGATCAATTGGCTGCGCACTTGCTCCTGACCGGCGCTACCTTTCACCATGAGTTGTTCCGGAGAATATACCGCCAACAGATTGTCAAGCAGGCTCAAATCGACTTCAATGGTTTCATTTTGTCTGGCTATATCCAATTTGTTGCTTATGTTTATCTCTACTACCGGTGAAGGCTCACACGCGCAAAAAAGTACAATGAACGAAATCGAAAGGGACATTTTAATGGCAGACATAACAAACTGGTTTGATAAGAAAAAATGGATATAGGCATTACTGCTCGCAATAAAGTGATTTTTTTGTATTTCTACTACTTTTCATATTTGTAATATGCACAGCAATTTCAAAAGTGAAATCCTTACTTTTCTGCTACTATTATCAAAGGAGGCGGGTTTGCACCTTATCGAAATCGCAGGGCCTGATGACGATTTTTTGTACATTCCGAAGATAGACCGAGCCATAATTTTCCATAGCATCGGATTGGCAACCCATGATGAACGGACTGCCTTACACCATCTGCACATCGATGGCAGGCATATACCGGTGGTGCATCTTTGGGAAGACCAGTGGCAATACCATACCGCCAAAGTAAAATCACGCCTAAGATCCATGCTTGGCTTGTCAGTGAAGATACACGGACGACAAACACGCGTGGTGGAACTAAGGAATGATGAATTGTTGCACTTTTTAAAACAAAATCATATGCATGTGCCCATTAGGGCAAAATATAAATATGGATTGATGAAGGGTGATCAGCTGGTAGCCGTGATGTCATTTGGCAAAGCGCTGTACATGCACCGCGAAAACGTCCCTTTCGAATCTTTTGAATTGCTGCGCTTTTGCAATGCCCTCAATCTGACCGTCGTAGGAGGGTTTAGCAAGTTGTTGAGCCACTTTGTCGGCCTGGCCTCTCCAGAGCACATCATGAGCTACATAGATGCAGACTGGTCTGAGGGACATGCCTTCGCCGCCGTGGGATTCCGGCAGGTGGACACCTTGCCCGAAATGGAGCTGTGGCTCAACCAGAAAACCGGGGAGCGGGAATATCCGCACATGGTGATGAAAACGCATGAAAAACCCGATAGCATGCTCAGCGACCCAAAAGCACTTCAACTATTTTTGCAAGCGCATGGCTATGCCAGAGTGTACAACTCGGGGAGCTATAAATATACGCTCAGGTTACGCTAACCCAGGGATGCCTGCAAAGGGAAATATTTGCTGAACGGCTTTTCTATTTACCTACCAGTTCAGGATGTTCCGAGTGGATCAATTGTGAAATTTCCTCATCGAACTGTGCCAGATAAAGTGTCTTGGCTTCTGAAAGTGCTTCTATGGTGAGGCCTTTGGCTCCCCTCAGATCTGCCTTGTAGAGGTTGGCATTGGTAAAATCTGACCCGGTAAGGTATGCTCCCTGCAAATTGGCCTCCATCAGAAAGGCATTGGTAAAGTCTGCCTTGATCAAAAAGGCCTTTTCAAAGTTGGCTTTTATGAGATAGGTATCTCTGAATATAGCTCCATTGGCATAGGCCTTGCAAAGTAGCGACTGGTTCATATTGCAGTTCTCAAAATTGGTCTGGTTGAGGCGTGCACCTTCCAGGTTTACATCTATCAAGGCAGAATTGAAGAGGTTGGCATAGTTCAGGTTGGCACCGATCAACTTTACGTAATTGAGATTGGTTTTTACCAGATACGAATGTGCCAGGTTGATATTGTACAGTTTGTGGCGGTTTAGCCGCTTGATGTTTCCTACCGTCCTGAATGCCGCCTCTTGCGATTCCCAAAGCCGAAAGTCATCGATCTCATCTTTGTAGGCCCTGATCCTCGACCTTTTTTCCCCGGTTTTATTTAGCCAGAATATCAAAATACCGATCACGGCTATGTCGAAGATCATGCCGTGGGCTTCGGCAAGCACCTGGCCATAAAAGGAGTAGAAGTTGTCGCGATAGTAAGTGGCACTAAGGCTAAGCACAATGACGCTTACAAAAACCAGTACAATGGTAGAAGTCAAAATGGGTTTTTCTGATATAGAATAAACCTTTTTTCCCAATTCATTTATCCACTCGTTAAGTTTCATCTATTCCACCTTAATAGCCCCTTCATTATTCTCACACTAATTTAAGTGCTTTAATTTTTTCGCCAAGTGTTTCACTGATTTTAATATAAGACTCTACAGTCCAGCCGGCTACATGGGGCGAAAACAGCACATTGTCCATCTCAAAGAGGGTCGCCATGTGCTTTTCCTGAGCTTCAGTAAGTTTCGACATTTTTTCATTCTCTAGCACATCCAGACCCGCAGCCAGTATTTTTCCCGAGTTTAGGTATTTTACCAGGGTTTCCAATGGCAATATTTCGCCTCGTGCTGTATTGAGTAAGATAATGTTGTTTTTAAAACTTTCTATAAACGGATCATTGACCATAAACCGGGTCTCCGCCGTGAGGGGAACATGAAAGCTCACGATATCGGCACGGTCAAAGAATTCCTCCAGACTTACTTCTTCGACGTTGTCGTTGCCAAAACCAGATTTATATTTATCGTAGGCGATTACCTTACAACCAAAGCCCGCCAAACGGCTCGAAACGGCCTCGCCCATGTAGCCAAAACCAAAAATACCGAAGGTTCGGTGTTTCAATTCCACTCCCCTGTTGCCTTCGCGATCCCAGGTTTTATGTCTGATCTGCAAATCCGCCACGCGCAATTTGTTGATCAGATTAAGCAACATACCCAGGGTGTGTTCTGCCACTGCATCCCGGTTGCCTTCCGGGGCGTTGAGCAGCACAATGTTGCGGCTCTCGGCAAATTCCACATCGACCAGATCCATACCCGCGCCCGACCGGGCAATAAATTTCAGGTTTTCGCCGGCGAGTATCAGTTCTTTGTCTGCCGGAGTTTTGCTTCTCATGATCACCCCGGTGTAGGCTTTGAGCGATTGCAATATACCCATGCGATCTATTTTGGGCAGATAATGTACTTCGTAGCCGGCATCTTCGAGCATGGGGATGATACATTCATGTATAGATTCGGTTATCAGTATTTTTGGTTTCATGTCGTCGTTAAAGCAATAGTTAAAGTTTGATTATGGATTAAGATTATTTAAAACTGGTATAAGAGGTGGGCCACCATAAAATACACCCCAAGGCCGATCAGGTCGATGGTGGTGGTGATAAAGGGCCCTGATGCCAATGCGGGGTTAAAGCCCATCTTGTCGAGTACCAGTGGGATAAGCGTGCCTAAAAGCGAGGCGAGTATCACGACTGTGAACAGGGCACAACCTACAATAAAGGCCAACTTGCTGTCATAAGAAAAATACACGAAAACATACACAAGCCCGGCCAGAACCAGCCCGTTCAGGATGGCAACAAATATGGTTTTGAAAAATTTTTGCCACAGGCTCGATTCGAAAACGTTGATAGAAGCGAGACTTTGAACAACCAAAGCCGACGATTGGATACCCACATTGCCCCCCGTGGCTATAATGAGCGGAATAAAAAACGCCAATGAGGCAACCTTGAGCAGGTCTTCTTCAAAAAAACCAATAAAACGGGCTCCGGTCAGTCCACCGATCAAGCCTATGATGAGCCAGGGCAGGCGGGCGCGTGACAGTACCCACACACTATCATCTTCCTCTACATCTTCGGCAATACCCGCCATCAGTATCCTTTCCTGATCGGCTATTTCCGTTATTACGTCAATAATATCATCGACGGTGATTCGGCCTACCAGCTTTCCCTGCACATTGATAACCGGCACCGACTCCAGGTCATATTTCTGGATGAGTTCGGCTATTTCTTCTTCCTTTTGGTAGGTATAGATAGAAATCACGTCCGACTTGTATATGTCGGCGATTTTTGCATTGGATTTGGCAATAATAATTTCCTTGAGCGATACCCGCCCCAGGAGGGTGTCGTTGTCGTCAACCACATACACCCCGTATATTTTTTCTACATTTTCGGCCTGTCGGCGAATCTCTGCGACGCACTCCACCACATTCCAGTTCACATTGGCCTTGATCAATTCCTTGGCCATTAGGCCGCCGGCACAGTCTTCATCGTAGCGTAAGAGCTCTATAATGTGGCTGGCCTTTTCAGGGCTTTTAATATTGGCAATGACTTCTTCCCTGACCTTTACCGGCAGTTCATTGAGTATATCGGCGGCATTGTCAGTCTCTATGTTGTCGATATAATCGGCAATTTCATGTGGTTTGAATACCGTCAGAAATTTAGATCGCGTATATTCATCGAGGTCTTCGATGACGGCAGAAGCCACATCTTTGTCGAGCAGTTGCAACACCAGTTTCGATTGGTCGGCACTGAGTTCTTCGAGGAGCGAAGACACATCTTCGTGGCGTACCTGTTCGAGGCTTTCGCGGATAAAGGCAAAATCACCGGCCTCAATGGCTTCTAATATCCGCTCGAGGAATTCCTGCGTGAGTTCGAATGGGGCTACTTTTTCCAAAGCTCGATTTTTTTTGTCAAATGTATAAAATCATCCACGGATAGTTGTTCGGCCCGTTTGTCAAAAATGGGATCCATGGTAATTTCTACTGGCAAAAGTATCGGTTTTAGGGCATTGCGCAATGTCTTACGCCTGTTTTGGAAACCCTGTTTTACTATTTTTTTAAAAAGATCTTCATCGCACCCCAGGGTAAGCTCTTCTTTGCGGCTGAGCCTGATCACTGCCGAATCTACCTTAGGCGGCGGAATAAATACCCCTGGCGAGACTTTGAACAACAATTTGGCATGGTAATACGCTCCGATCAAAACGCTCAATATGCCATAAGTTTTGTTGCCATGTGGCGCACATATACGGTCTGCTACTTCTTTTTGTATCATGCACACCACTTCCTTCACTTGATGACGCTGATCGATGATGCGAAAAAATATCTGACTGGAAATATTGTATGGGAAATTGCCAATAATGGAAAGGTCTTCGGAGGTCATATCTGCAAGCTGAAGTTTCAAAAAATCGCCTTCGATGATTTGAAGTGCGTTCTGATCAAAATTTGCGCGCAGGTATGCGACAGATTCCCGGTCTATTTCTATGAGCATAAGCTTGCGCCCCCGCTCCTGCATCAAATATTTGGTAAGCACACCGGTACCAGGCCCTATTTCGAGCACCGTTTCCTGTGCCGACGACTCGTTCAGGGCAGTGGCAATTTTATGTGCTATGTTTTGATCTTTGAGGAAATGTTGACCCAAAAACTTTTTTGGCCTTACTTCATGCATATTATATTTACGTCTAAATTGCAGCTGCAAATTGCAGATTATTCTGAGCAATCAGGTTTCATTCATCAAAAAATATAGATTTTCACCTACCGCAAGCCATCTATGGAAGCAGCACAAAAAAGAAATAAAGCAGATAAGCCCGTCATCGGCATCAGTATTGGCGACATCAATGGCATAGGTCCGGAAGTGATCATCAAAGCACTGGCCGACCAGCGTGTGCTCGACCACGTGACTCCGGTGGTATTCGGCTCGGCCAAAGTGCTCTCCTACTACCGCAAGCTGTTGAAATTTGATGATTTTCATTTTACCCAAATCAAAAACATAGATGAATTGAGCCCCAAAAAGGTGAACGTGATCAATTGCTGGAATGAGTTGGTGGAGATCAAAACAGGGCAAGTGACCAAAGAGGCGGGCAACTGTGCGTATTTGGCATTACGGGAAGCGATCAACTACCTGAAGGAAGACAAAATCGATGCAATTGTCACGGCGCCTATCAATAAGAAAAACATACAAAGGCCAGACTTTAACTTTGTAGGCCATACTGATTTTGTTAGTGAGGAGCTGGGCACCAAAGAAAATCTGATGCTGATGGTAGCCGAAGAATTGCGCGTCGGGGTGGTTACCGCCCATGTGCCCATTGGCGAAGTGAGCGCCGGCCTAAGCAAAGAAACCATAGAGAGCAAGCTCAATATTTTGCTCAATACCCTCAAAAAAGACTTTGGAATCAACAAGCCCCGGGTGGCCTTGCTCGGGCTCAATCCACATGCCGGCGAAGAAGGATTGCTGGGTCGGGAAGAGCAGGACATCATTTCACCATTGATAAAAGACTACAAAGACAGAGGACATCTGGTCTTTGGACCTTTTCCTGCCGATGGTTTTTTTGGTACCATGCAACAGAAAAAATTTGATGCCATACTGGCCATGTATCACGACCAGGGTCTTATCCCCTTTAAGATGCTTGCGTTTGAGCATGGGGTCAATTTTACTGCTGGCATTCCCAAAGTACGCACCTCCCCCGACCATGGCACCGCCTATGGCATAGCCGGAAAAAATGAAGCTGACCCCCTGTCGATGCGCGAAGCAATTTATTTGGCATCTAACACGGTAAAAATCAGGAACATGAATGAGGGAAACGATTAAATAAATATATTTTTCTTTATTTTTTAAATTTAATATATCTAAATTTGCGCTCTGAAAAATTGGGAGGGGATGAAATTGCTCAAAAACTTCGATATTGACATATCAAAATTAAACTTGGGGCGGTTTGAATATTCTTTTCAGATACAAGATTCGTTCTTTGAATTGTTTGATCACAGTATCCTGGATCAGGGAAAGCTAGAGGCCAAAGTGGTATTGGAAAAAAACAGTACCTTTATCAATCTGCATTTCCATATCACAGGAAGCACCAGGCTGGTATGCGACCGCAGTCTCGATGTATTTGACTATGCGCTTGAAACAGAAAATGAGCTTGTGCTGAGATACGGGGAAGAAGACATGGTGCTGTCGGAGGAGATAGAGATTATCTCAGATAAAACCCAGACCATCAACGTGGCCAACTATATATATGAGTTTATAAGTGTGGCCATACCGATGAAAAAACTGCATCCGCGCTATGCCAATGAGCCTGAAGCTGATCAAATAATCTATTCATCGGAAGATGAGCATCAAGAAGAACCTGAAATTGACCCAAGGTGGAGTGAATTAAAAAAATTAAAGCATAAAGAATAAAAAAGTAAGCTATGGCACATCCTAAAAGAAAAATCTCGAGAACCAGAAGGGACAAGCGCAGAACGCACAAGAAATTGACAGAGAAAAATTTGGTGGTTTGCCCAACTACAGGAGAACTTCATATGCCGCACAGGGCATTCTGGTACGAGGGTAAACTCTACTACAAAGGCAAATTAGTAATGGAGAAAGAGGTATTGGCCTAAAAAAATGTCAAACCAGTAAAAATCTAGGGAACGTGAGTTCCCTTTTCATTTGGTTCAACATAAAATGATGCCTTTGAAAAGCGATCTTTGACCTGATATTTTTTAATGCAATTGAGGTGGTATGGGAGTAAATGCCCCTGGATTACAGGCGATGGCTCTCACGATTTGCATAAAACACATTTTTATTTCCACATTAGATTCATAAATTTAAACGTAAATTAGAATATGGCTACAACGGCAGATTTTAAGAATGGCTTATGCCTTGAATTCAACAACGATCTATATACCATAGTAGAATTTCAACATGTAAAGCCCGGCAAAGGAGGCGCTTTTGTACGCACCAAGTTGAAAAATCTAAAATCGGGACGAGTTATCGAAAACACCTTTAATTCCGGCGTGAAGATTACTACTGCACGCATAGAGCGCAGACCGCACCAGTTTTTGTATAGCGACGATTTTGGTTACCATTTATGGATGCATCTACCTTTGAGCAGGTCGGACTACCCGAAGCCATGATCGAAGGGCACCAGTTTCTGAAAGAAGGCCAGGAAGTGGACGTGCTGTTTCATGCCGAAACAGAAACTGCCCTGAGTGTCGAACTGCCATCGTTTGTGATTTTAAAAATCGTATATACCGAACCGGGTATCAAAGGCGATACCGCCACCAACGCCACCAAACCTGCCAAATTAGAAACCGGTGCAGAAATACAAGTGCCTTTGTTCATCAACGAAGACGAGGTGATCAAAGTAGATACCAGAACCAATTCATACTACGAACGAGTTAAATAATATATATGAAAGCAAAAGAGATTATTGAACTAATTGATTTTATTTCAAATTCCGGCCTTGATGAAGTAAACATCGAAACCCAGGAATTCAAAATTGCTGTTAAAAAGAGTTCTTCACTTAGCGCCCCCGTAGCAAGCAACGCAGCGCCGACGCCAGCTACTACCCACTTGCCCGAAAGATCAGTCTCCATACCAAGCCCCGCAGTGGAAGTGGCATCAGCACGGGTAGCCGAAAAACCCAACAAACACGTAGAGATAAAATCGCCAATGATCGGCACCTTCTATCTCACACCAAATCAAGGCGCAGAACCTTTTGTAAAAGAAGGTGATACCGTAAAAGTAGGCCAAACGGTCTGCATCGTGGAAGCCATGAAGCTATTCAATGAAATAGAGTCAGAATACTCTGGCAAAATTGTAAAAATACTGGTAGACAATGCCTCACCCATAGAGTTTGATCAGCCACTCTTTATTGTCGATCCGTCATAGTATCCCTGTATTTTTCAATACCTTAATCCAACATCGTGTTCAAAAAAATACTTATTGCCAATAGAGGGGAAATTGCGCTCCGCATCATCAGGACCTGCCGCGAAATGGGCATCCCCACCGTAGCGGTATATTCTACCGCAGACCGCGAAAGTCTGCACATTCGATTTGCCGACGAGGCGGTGTGCATAGGCCCTGCACCCAGCAGTGCTTCTTACCTCAACATTCCCAACCTGATCGCTGCGGCAGAAATTACCAACGCCGATGCCATACATCCGGGATATGGGTTTCTTTCTGAAAACGCGGAATTTTCCCGGGTTTGTGCCGAAAACAATATCAAACTGATCGGTCCTTCGCCAGAGATGATTAACAAAATGGGCGACAAGGCCACTGCCAAAGAAACCATGAAAAAGGCCGGAGTGCCCACCGTGCCAGGCTCAGGAGGCCTCTTACAAGATGTGGCAGAGGGCAAAAGATTGGCCAAAAAATAGGCTATCCTGTCATCCTCAAAGCCACTGCCGGCGGCGGGGGCAAAGGCATGCGTGTAGTCAACAAAGAAGAGGAATTTCAGGCTGCCTGGGATTCGGCCAGATTGGAATCCGGAGCCGCCTTTGGCAACGCCGGTCTGTACCTCGAAAAATACATCCTCAATCCGAGGCATGTGGAAATTCAGATCATCGGCGACAAATATGGTAAAGTTTGTCACCTCTCTGAGCGTGACTGCTCCATCCAACGGCGACACCAAAAACTGATCGAAGAAACACCATCGCCCATAGTGAACGATAAATTAAGAAAAAAAATGGGCGAGGCGGCCATCAAAGGCGGGGAAGCCATCCGCTACGAAGGCGCCGGAACGGTAGAATTTCTCGTGGATGGCAACGGGGATTTTTATTTTATGGAAATGAACACCCGAATACAGGTTGAACACCCGATTACCGAGCAAGTGACCAACTTTGACCTGATCAAAGAACAGATAAAAGTGGCCAATGGCGAGAAAATATCCGGCAAAAATTATTTCCCGCAACTTTATTCTATGGAATGCCGCATCAACGCCGAAGATCCTGCCAAAGGTTTTAGACCCTGCCCGGGCAAAATCACCTCGCTCAACTTTCCGGGTGGTCATGGCGTACGCATCGATAGCCATGTCTATGCCGGATATACCATTCCTCCCAACTATGACAGCATGATCGCCAAACTAATCGTGACTGCGCAATCGCGCGATGAGTGCATCGTGAGAATGAAAAGAGCACTGGATGAATTTATTATTGAGGGCATAAAAACCACCATTCCATTTCACAAAAAAATAATGATGGACAAAACCTTCAGATCCGGGCAATTCACTACGGCTTTCCTTGACAATTTTGACTTTAGCGATATGTAGCCTGCTGTTTCGAGTCAGTGCGCAAAAAAATCCAGGCCGGCAACGAACCTGGATTTTTTTTGCACTTTCATTTTCACTAACTTGATGTATCATGACTTACCACGATTTCATTTTGAGCCTCAAAGATGATATCGCGCCCCGTGGCTTACAACGCAATTTGTACGCACTTTGGCTTGATGCCTAAGGACTATGGAATGAAGCTCACGACATAGCGCAACATATCAGTGGTGTAGAAGGCGATCTGATACATGGCTATTTGCACCGCAAAGAAGGCGACACTGCCAACGCATCTTATTGGTATGCAAGGGCAAAAAGCATTATGCCCGAAATGGAAACTGAAGAAGAATGGGATATGCTTGTCAGGAGGTTTTTGCCGGAATAATAAGGCCTTCTGACTAACTACCATCATCATGTTTCCGGGTAATTCAACAGGGCTTTGCTACAATTTTCGGATGTGTTTTGAATGAATATTCAGGCATTAGGCTAATCAAGCTTGCACTTGACCCAGTGATGTGAAACAATTGATACTATACAATCTGCGTATCAATCTACTTCTTGCCACAGTAAACTAAAGAAACATTACGACAATAGAATGCTACTGGCACCACACACCGCAGCCCCGCTCCTTCGAGCCAAAACCTCCCCTCACATTCGGCCTAAGATATGACCATGGGTGTCCGGGTTATCGTTTCATAAAGAATTTTCTCAACTTATTGGTGGTCAACTCATACTTTTCCGTACCGGAATTGCCTATAAGAAAAGCCCACGGTTTGAGCGATTCTATTTTTTCGCAGATGATCCGGATAGTGGCCAAAATTGGCACCACGATAAACATGCCCGGAATACCCCAGACTATCCCCCCGATGAGCACCCCGAGAATGATAAAAAATGGATTGACCCGTACCTGCCCTCCAGTGATATTGGGCGTGAGAATGTTGTTTTCAGTAAACTGTATGATGATGAACAAAATGAGTACACCAACCGCCGTGCCCGGTCCATTGCCGGTGAGCAGGGCCATAGCCAATGGAAAGGAAAACCCTATGATAGTGCCGAAGTAGGGGATAAAATTGAAAATGGCCGCGATGAGCCCCAGCAGAAGCCAGTATTTGACCCCGATGATGTATAGCCCCAAAGAGTTGAGAAAGCACAAAATGAGCACCACTATAAAAACCCCTCCCATATATTTTTTCATCACTATGGAAATTTCCCTGATGATCTGATCGGTCTTTTCATGGCCCTTTTCCGGAAGTATCATTAAAATAAAGGTGCGGTACTTATTGCGGTAGTACAGCAAAAAAAACACATAAACCGGCATGATAAAGACCGTAAACACGGTTTGTACCGTGGCGGTCAATAAAAAATCGAGGTTGTCGGTGCTGGTTTGAAACAGATGGGAGACAGATTTTTTGAGATTGGATTGTTGAGCTTCTGATACCGTACCAAACTGCGACTCGACCTGAGTAAAAAACGCATCAATATTTTTGACGGCCTGATTTTCCAGGGCGGGGAGGTCTTTGAGCAAAAATCGCAATTGCGAATAGATAAACAGGATACTACCGTAAACGATGACGATACCCACAAGCACAGTGAGAAGTATACCGGGAATGCGAGGCACAGATAGCTTGTCAAAGACTTTGGCGATAGGGTATAGCAGATAGGCAAACAGAATCCCGAAAAAAATCGGATAGAGAAAATTCCTGAATTCTACCAAAAAGGTATGTAGCAATAGAAAAAAAAGCATTAGGAACACTGTTCTGGTAATGCGGTCGTGCGGGAAAATTTTCCTTTCCATTTTATAATAGCATAAATTTGTTGAAGGTATAAAAAAACCAATTCACATTGATACCACGAAGACAAAAGCAAAATTTGTTTTTGGCTTTTTTCGAAATTCAGTAGCGTTTTTCGGATGATGCGTTAACAACCTCCTTTCGATTTTTTGATTTGCGCTGTAATCCGCTCAATCAATTACCTGCCCGACTGTACTGATGCCTGGTAACGCGAAGAATCGCGTGCTATTGATCCTAAGCCTGAGGCAGTGGCGACCACCTACCCCCCTATCACCGACATGGACTCGCCGATCGGATTATTTGTCCCCCTGAGTTTTTCTGCTTCAAATCCATCCCGAGCTCGCTTTTGTACCACCCTCACGATCGAATCTCTGATGACTTCATCGCGCTCGCCCTGCCGCAAAAGCGCTTTCAAATCCAGGACATTGTGCCCATAAAGACAGGTGCGCATTTCACCGGTGGACGTGATGCGAATACGGTCGCAAGTGCCACAAAAGGTACGGCTAAAGGCAGCGATAATGCCCACATCGCCCATTGCCTTGTAAAAGGTATAATTCTGTGAAGTTGAATTTGGAGCTGCTGGCACGGGGCTGATATCAGGAAACCGGGACTTCAGTTTGGCAAGAATGCGGACATGATCCCATTTGATGCCTGCATGTACTGATCCGGTACCGTTGAAGGGCATTTCTTCTATAAAGCGGACTGAGACCGGGTAGTTCATGGCCAGCTCAGCCAGCGGAACAATCTCGTGATCGTTGATGCCTGGCATTACCACGGCATTGATCTTAATGGCAAAGCCTTCGTCGAGCATCTGGTGAAAGGTGGACATCACATTGTCAAACTCATCGCGCCGTGTGATTTTATGAAAATTTTGTGCATCGAGGCTGTCGAGACTCAGGTTGATCTGTTGTATCCTACACGCTTTCAATTGCGACAAATACGGTCGGGTAAGGATGCCATTGGTGGTCAGGCTCAGTTTTTTTATCTGTTTGTTGTCCGCTAAACTGCCAATAAACCCGATAAGATCTTTTCTGACGAAAGGTTCGCCGCCCGTGATTCTGATCTTGTCCACACCCATGCTGGTGAAAATGCCGCACAGCCTGATCATTTCTTCGTATGAGAGCAGCTGGTCTTTGGGTAAAAAGTGAATACCTTCCTCCGGCATACAATAAAAACACCTAAGGTTGCACCGGTCTGTGACCGAAAGCCGCAGATATCTTATTTCCCTACCAAATTGATCTGTTAGCTGCATAGCGGCAGGGTTTTACTTTTTAAAATTTGTTTTTCTGCCAAAGTCCTTTTCAACCACGATTTCTATGTCTTCGCCGGTATCGGCCTTAATGAACGTTTTCACTGCAAATGATTCCGACCGCTGCCAATCGCCCTCAGTTTCGACAGGCAAGGTGATACTAAAGGCCTTATCAAAAAGCGTGATGCCAAGTGAAGCCCTTTCGGGATGGATTAGGACGGCATATTTATATCTGGCTTCCTCTGAAAAACGAATTTCTTCTTCGATGCACTTGTTTTCGAAAAGCCCCGATACCTCTTCATGGCTCAACCTTACCCTGATACTCCCAGGCTCCATTCGTAGTTTCATAGCTTCAAATATAAGCCCTTCCTTCAAATATGTATTTACTTATCTGCCTACAATACGTATTTTTGGAAGATGGAAATGCAAATAGTCACGGTAAATATTCTATTTTTTGGCATCACCAAAGACCTGGCCGGCAAACAAAGAATGCAAATGCAATTGCCGGCAAAGTCAACCGTGGCCGACTTCAAAAAGGCGCTTTACCACGCCCACCCTGCATTGATTTCAATGAATTCCATGGCCGTTGCCGTCAATAGCGAATATGCTTTCGATGACCAGCTCATAGAAGAAAACGACGAAATTGCCCTGATACCACCAGTAAGCGGAGGCTGATATGATACTTCTCGATCAAAAGCCGCTAAATATCCAACAAGCCATTGACCATGTGAGCGACCCTTCTGTGGGCGGCATCGATGTATTTATCGGCACAGTACGCAACACCACCCATGGCAAACAAGTGGTAGCGCTCGATTTTGAGGCATATGAAAAAATGGCAATATCGGAATTGGCTAAAATTGCTGATGCAGCCAGAAAAAAATGGCCTGTGGAAAAAATCGCGATCATGCATGCCCTCGGAAGGAAGGCCGTAGGCGAATTGGCCGTGGTAATAGCCGTGTCTGCTGCCCACCGCGATGCAGCATTTGGCGCATGCCGTTTTATCATAGATTCGCTAAAGCAGACCGTTCCGATATGGAAAAAAGAAGTCTTTGCCGACGGTGAAGTCTGGGTAATGCCCCACCCCTGAATTACTGGATTTTTTTTAAAACATTTAACTTTTATACTGATGCTGAACCTGGTAAAAAAGATAGAGAAGTTCGTCGATAAAGACATCTGGCAGCCGAGGTACAATAACCTGCCCGGGTACAAAGGCATATTGGTTTTTTACTTTCGCGTGCTCGTGCTGTCGGTTCGCAACTATGTAGAAGACAAAGTAGCGATCAGGGCATCGGCGCTCACTTTTTTTACCTTACTTTCTATTGTGCCGGTATTGGCTATGGGATTTGGCATAGCCCAGGGTTTTGGGGTCAAGGAATTGCTCATCAGGCAAATCAAGCAAAGCCTCGAAGGGCACCAGGAGGTATTTGATTATGTTGCTTCCTTTGCCGATTCGATGTTGCAAAACACCCAGGGAGGCTGGCTGGCCGGCATTGGCATTATTGTATTGCTGTGGTCGGTGATCAAGGTATTGTGGAACATCGAATTGTCGTTCAATTTTATCTGGCATGTCAAAAAACAGCGGAGCTATGTGAGAATGCTCACAGATTATTTGGCCATTATTGTCGTAGCGCCGATTCTGATCGTATTGTCGGGCAGTATCAGTATTTTTATTTCCACGCAAATCACCAGGCTGTCCAGCGAAGTCACGCTTTTGGAGACCTTTAGCCCGTTCATTGTCTTTTTACTTAATTTTTCACCATTTGTCATCATCTGGATTTTGCTCACATTATTGTATATGGTCATGCCTTTTACGATAGTGAATTTCAAATCTGCGCTGATCGCGGCGATAGTGGCCGGGTCTGCTTTTCAACTGGTGCAATGGGGCTATATCCATTTTCAGGTAGGGGTTTCCCGATTCAATGCGATTTATGGCAGCTTCGCTGCTTTCCCCATGTTTCTGGTATTTTTGCAGCTTTCATGGATCATCGTTCTGTTTGGCGCTGTTTTGTCTTATGCCTATCAAAATGTGACCAACTACGAATTTGAAGAAAACGTGCAATCGCTAAGCCATCAGTATAGAATTATGGCCTGTCTGGCTGTGTTGCATTCCATTGTCAAATCTTTTGAGTTGGGCGAAAAACCCGTGAGCCCCAACGAGCTGGTAGAACGGTACGGCGCTCCGCATAAAATGGTGGCCTATACCATTGACACCCTGATGGCAGCCGGACTGATTGCTGAAACAGAAATTGATCAAAAACAGGTTTATTTGCCGATAATGGATATCCATAAGATGGATCTGAGCTATGCCATCAATAAATTGAACGACCAGGGAAAATCAGATATCCCTTTCGATGACAGTGAAATGGTGAACAGACTAATGGAAAAATTGCGACAACTGAGGCAAGAGCTCAAAACATCGAATCATAATATTTTGATCAAGGATTTGTAAGACATCAACTTCCACAATCGCTGCACCCGCAAGTGTTTACCTTCAGCACCTGTCGGCTTTTTTCGTTTCTTTTTTCTCGCGGTATATACAATTGACCATATCGCACAGATTGCAGACGTAACCCTTTCGGCGTACATTTTCGCCAATGCCAATGACACCGCTCACCGATTTGATCGGCTGCATGAGCGATGAAGCGGTAAGTGTGATGCCACAAAAATCTTGGGGGAAGAAAGAGAACAACTTCTGTTGCTCGCCCACACTCCAACCGCAATAGCCCGGGCTGTAGCGGTCGGTGATGTGCAATCCTTGAGATTCCATCTGGTTTTCCAGGTCGGCCTGGATTTTGTCCATGGCCGATTCCACGATTTCTGACCCCACTACATCGGCAATATATCCTTTGATAAAATCGCCCTCATGCATCAATTCTTTGGAATAATTGCTGATGCCTGGCCCTGCGGTGCAGACAAACAGGGCGGTGGCATCCATTTTTTTCAGTTGGTTGGTGATGATCTTTTTCACATCAAACTCCACCCCGTGGATGTGCAGTGTCTTATCGTCCCGATTGACAGCAATATCTTGCTTGATAACGTACCCACCCCGAATATCGCACAGATCATGAGCTTGGTTCAATACCTCGCGGATCAGTTGAGGCATGGGTTCGGGTGCCTGACCCGGTTGGTAGCCCATAAATTTTTCGATGATGTCCGTGCTCACTTCCAATTCATCAAAGCGATAATTATATTCCTGTAATTCCATTATCCTGCCAATGCTTTATAATTCCTGCTAAACTCCAAAAGGTCAAACCCTTCCCCTATCACAATTAGTTCCGTAGAACCATGGAAATAAGCCAATTTTTTAAATTCTGTTTGGTCGAATGAGCTTTGTACCGCCATTCCTCCATCATCCGACAATTTAGCAAAACCTTTGATGCGGATGGTTTTTTTGGCGTAATTATCGATCAATTCCCTGAGATTGTCTATGGATACCGGTCTGGAAGAACGAAATACTCCCACACCTATGTCGGGTCTTCCGCAACCCTCAAATTGGGCATTTTGCTCCTTCATTTTCATGGCCACGGTTTCATGCAAATTTTGCATCGATAATTCCCTTTCGGGAATATCGCAAAAGGTACTGCTGATTATGCTTGCAAATGGGTTCAGATCAGCAATAATTTGCGCCGACTGCTCGATTTGGGTAGCCGTGGCCACATCGGTTTTGTTCACGATGACCACATCGGCAATACGCACCTGATGTTGCAGCCTGGCCATGAGCCCTTGCTGCCTATGAAAGTTGGCTGCATCTACTACCGTCCATACTTTGGCGAGATAGAGCACTTCTCTGAGGTCTTTGAAATCAAGAAGCTGGGCGATAGCGATGGGGTCGGAAAGTCCGGAAGCCTCCAAAAAAACCATATCGGGCTGATGCTTGTCCACAAATTGCCTTAAAGAAACCATAAAATCGCCCAGCAGGCACACGCAAAACACGGAGCCGTTGTTGATTTCCAGGATTTCAAATTGGGCTCCTTCCCGTTTTAATGCTGCCCCATCCATATTGGCCGGAGCAAATTCATTTTGAATGATTGCGACCTTTTTGGTGGGTGCATATTTTTCCAATATCCTTTTAAGAAAGGTGGTTTTGCCACTTCCCAAAAAACCCGTTACCAAAAAAAATGGGATTTGCCTCACTTTTTTACAATTTCTACGATTCTGGCAATATGCGCTGGCGTGGTGCCGCAACATCCTCCAATAATATTGGCACCGGCCTCTACCAGTTCGTGGGTAAATTGTGCCATTTCCTCCGGTGATTCGGGGAACACCGTTTTGCCATCCTTGTACAAAGGCATGCCTGCATTGGAGTGGATCAGCACCGGAATATCCCCATTAGCTTGTCTTATCTCCTTTACAATACCAACCATGTCTCTGGTGCCGTTGCCGCAATTGGCACCGATCAGGTCTGCTCCTGCATCGACGATCTGCATCACCATGTCGGTGGGCGATACGCCCATCATCGATCTAAATTCGTTTGTGAGCGTCTTGTCGAAGGTCATGGTGCAGAACACCTCGCATCTTGTATGTTCTTTTGCAGCCTTAATGGCAAGAATCGCCTCTTCCAGATCGGTCATGGTCTCAATCATGATGGCATCGGCGCCTCCTGCTTCCAGCGCCATGGCCTGCTCTTTAAATCCGTCATACAATGCTTCGACAGTGACTTCGCCCATCATGAGTATCTTGCCCGTGGGGCCGATAGAGCCAAGTACGAATTTGTCAGGACCTGCAGCCTGGCGGGATATTGCTGCGGCGGCTTTGTTGATCTCAAAAACTCGGTCTTGCAGGCCGTAATTCTTTAGCTTAAACACACTCCCTCCAAAGCTGTTGGTTTCGATCATATCCGCTCCGGCATCGATATATCTCCGGGCGATATCCAGCACATCGTCGGCCCTGGTGATATTCCACAATTCGGGACATTCGCCGGGTTCCAACCCTTTGGCCTGCAAAAAAGTGCCCCAGGCTCCATCAGAAACCAATGTTTTGCCCGATTTAATTAAGTCTGTTATCTTTTTCATTCCGTATTTGGGTTTATTGTTTTAGCGGATTTTTGGCTTAGCAAGCACCTGCCCTCAATAGACATTTTTTACCCATTCTTTTATAATCTCCACCGAAGGATTGGTGCCTGTGCTTTTTACTTTGTATTCGGCCAAGATTGCCGCCGGCGTTTCGGTAATTCCGAAGATCGCCAACTGGTGTGGATCTGTAATCATCTTTATTTCCATTTGCTGACCGAGTTCGGCGGTGGCTCTTTTTACATTCGCGATCAAATCCTGGCATTCTTCGGCAGTTTTACCAAAAATAAATAGTTCACCTTTTTTGGATTTGAGCTTCAGCTTCAACTTTTCGTTGATGCGTTTCTGGATGGCAGCGATCAATTCCTGTCTGGGTGGAATTTGCGACACGAAAGCGATTTTGCCGTCGATGCAAATGGTCGGGATGTTTTTTACCATCAAAGAAGACATAAAGGTGACCGCTTCCAGCTTTTTGATGGCATGTTCCCGCCATTCGACCAGCCCCTCAAAATGTGGAGTCACTTTTTTCACTGCTTCCACCATGTATTGACAAGGCGCACACGATTCGGAGTCGAGTGTGATCACATCCACCACTACTCGGTCGGTCTGTCCATAATCCTTCAAATTGAGCAGGTCGAGCTTCGATTGCTCCTTCTCCATGGCTCTTACCACCTCCTGACGATATGGATCGTGCACCAACCCGGTGACCGCTTTCACGTTTTCGATTGGGGTATCCATGGGCATATCGCAGCCCGGCGCAAGGATAAATCCTTTGTTGCCGCCCATATCCATGCATTCGAGTGCATTTTCCTGCACATCATTTGGTGTGCCCATCAGCATGACTACAGTAAGTTTGATGTTGCCGCCAAAGCTGAGGTCATTTTTCAGTGCCACCTCCTTCACATAGTCCAGGGGAATGTTTTCGTCGATGGAAATATTGTCTGGTTTGCAGCCACACATGGCTTCGATATTTTGTTGGGCATGCCCACAGACAAAGAACGAACTCAATGCTCCCTGCTGCCTGATATGCTCAAAAAGCCCTGTGGCGCAGGGAGTCACGAAAGTTTCGAACGACATGGGGTCGATCTGGCTGGTCATCGGATCGACCACCGCCACAATGTCGCAGCCAGCTTCGATGTAGTAGCTGGCCATATGCTTGCCCACCTCGTTGGTGAATTGAAGCAGTGCTGTCATCGAATCCGGGTCTTCGAGCATTTTCATAAAAATATCTGTGCCAAGTAGATGCAAAGCCAGGGTAAAAGGTCCGGTGATAAGGCCATACAATGCCACATCGGGATGGGCGTTGCGCAATCTGCGGGTGGCTTCGAGTGTCAGTTTGATGCGGCCTGCATTTTTATCGGGAATTTGCATATCTGCCAGTGTTTTGCCTTCGAGCAGCGGATGACTCACCACCGCCGGCGGATTATGGTCTGACCAGGCCAGTTTGCACCCGAGTATTTCAGCTTCCATCTGCAGGTCAAAAACCACCGGAATGCCATCAGGCTGATACAATTCTATGGCTTTGCTCACGCCCTGAAAAAGCAAATCTGCCGATTGCAAATAGGCTGTAGCCGTAGCGCCTATGAGCCTGGCTCCATGCACACCTACAAAAGGAACCCATGGAATCCGCTCCGCCTTCCGGAGCTGAAATGCTTG
Source organism: Cyclobacteriaceae bacterium (assembly GCA_012033595.1). Classification (GTDB taxonomy): domain Bacteria; phylum Bacteroidota; class Bacteroidia; order Cytophagales; family Cyclobacteriaceae; genus JAAUQL01. The sequence goes on from JAAUQL010000006.1 coordinate 72,067, forward strand.
CTTTACTAGTGCTCTGCCTGTCATATTTTCGTCTTTAAGATGTAGTTAAAATCACCGGCAATCAGTTGATGGCTGATAGCGCCTGGCAAACCGCCATTTTAGGCGACTGATCGGTTCAAAAAGTCAACGGCGCCCTGAGGATCGCGTGAGTAGAAATCAGCATGGATTTTTTCTTTGAATTCTTCCGAAACAGGAGCGCCACCGATCAATATTTTGGTGTCAGGCACGGCGGCTTTGATCTCGGCAACGATTTTTTCCATGTTTACCATGGTGGTGGTGAGCAAGGCCGACAGACCCACATAGCATCCGGGGTGCTGCTTTATAGCCTCAATAAATTGCTGGCCATTTACATCGGTACCCAGATCCACCACTTCAAATCCGCTGCCTTTCACCATCATCGAGACCAGGTTTTTGCCAATGTCGTGCAGGTCGCCAGCCACCGTACCGATCACAAAGATGCCTTTGCGCTTCACGGCGCCAGATTCAAAAAATGGCCTTAAGTGCTCCATGGCCGTGCTCATGGCCTTGGCCGACATGAGTACCTGAGGTACAAAAACCTTGTTTTCGCGGAATTTGACTCCGATTTTTTCCATGCCCACCACAAGACCTTTCTTGAGTACCTCTTCTGGCGGAAAGCCTTCATCAATGGCTTTTTTGGTGAGTTCGTCGGCACCTTCCTGCCCTTTCATATCGGGTGGGTAAGGGCTTGCCAGGTTGATTTTTCCAAATTCGACACAATGAGCGATTTTTCCATATAATTCTTCCATATCCAGTGAGATTATTGATTTAGTTAAAAAAAAGATGCTTTGCGCATCGCCAATAAGTTTTCGTGTTTTGTGTTTACTGTGATCTCGCAGCCAGCCGACAAAATGAATTTGCGTCCTCTTTCGCGATCCACTAATATTTTGCAGGCATCCAGAATTTCTGCTGCTGTACGTTCATCTACCAACACCGGGTTGATGTTGCCGCACCGGATCACCTCAGGGCCTACCATCGCATACGCCTCTTCCAGATCAACTGCCGAATCGAGGTCGAGGATATCTACCTTGAAACTGGCGATAGCTGGCAGTAAATGCGTGATGTTGCCACAAATGTGCAACTTAACCCTGCCCCCACATTCATGGACAAAATCGATGATCTCATGGTGCGATCGCGCACATAGGTGTTGTAGGTATCCGCATCTATCTGAGAGCAAATCGCATCGCCCATGCCGATGACCTGGCATCCGGCCTCGATCTGCGCTTTGGCAAAGTCCTTGGCCGTATCCACACATTTGTCCATGAGTTGATGGCAAAAATCCGGGTCGGCCATCAGGTACATGAGCATATTGCTGATGCCGGCCAGATCGCAAGCCTCGGCAAGCGGCCCCTCCACCCAGCCGATCACAGGTACTTCGCCCTTTAGCTCCTTCTGAAATAGTTCTGCCCCTTTGATACGGTCAAGTGTTCGTGGAGCCTTATAGACATCAGGTCGTTTCAGACTCTTGATGTCGTCGATGGTATTGATGATGATATGCTGACACACCGGCACGGCCTCATCAGGAAAAGTGACCCGGGCACCAAATGCAGATGTTTCGCGGTATGGATCGGAGATGAGCCCGACCATGTCCAGGTCAAACTGTTCCATGGCCTTGAGGTTGCAGGCCACCAGGGTTTTATAATCAGAGGCAAATTCGCCATAGGTTTTGCCAGCCAGGCGTGCAGCAAAATGCATGAGTATCGGCCTGAAAAGTGTGCGATCTTCAGGTAGCTTTCCCTGGCATAGCTGATCAAAAAGTTGCGTTTTAGTCATAATCAAAAAAATCAGATGTTCGTAACCCTAAATTACCTTTTTCTCAAGCGTTCATGTAAGATAAAATTGACCCAAATGAGCATAAAATTGACCGGCTTCTTTCATTTTTGCTCTTTAATGGATTTTTTCCAGCTTTCATCTCTTTGTTTGTTCAGAAAGTTGGCAGACGGCTGAACGCCCCGTTTGCCCACTTTGAGTATGGCGTCATTGTCCACCTTTACTACAGGTGTGTGACTGGCTTCCGGCTCGTTCATAAATGACCGGTTGCTGGCTAGGTTGTACGCAGAGATCAATGAAAATCGCGCATGGTCGCTGGTGTTGGCATCGGATTTATGCAACAAATTGCCATGGAAAAACAAGGTATCGCCTGGTTCAAGCTCCACATAGACCAACTCCATGCGTTTGATGGCGGCATCTACCCGCTTGATATCAGCGCCTACCTGCTCACCGGTAGAGCCATGGTTGATCCGTCCGATTTTGTGAGATCCCTTCAACACTTGCAGGCAGCCATTTTCTTTATTGGCGCGAGTCACGGCCACCATCACGCTGAGCATTTCGGGAAGCAAAAAACCGTTGTCGTACCAATAGCCGTAGTCCTGGTGCCATTCCCAGGCTCCGCCAATTTTAGGTTCTTTCTGCATAAATTTGGTATGGTACAGGGCAGCCTTGTCACCAAAAATCAACTCCAGCCCGTCTACAACCCGCTCCGATTTAGAAAATGCACCGTAGATATCGTCGCCTGCATTGTACCACAGGGTAAGTTTTGTATTGAGACCCGAATTGTCATCTACGTTGATGGCAGAATCTTTCACAAGCTTGTCGTGATGGTAAGTCTCCAGCAATAGGGCCACTTCATCCGTGCCGAAAAATTCTTTGATGATTACATAGCCGTCTTGTTCGTATGATTTCAAATGTTCCGGTGTAAATTTTTTGTACGTCATGATCTTTATATCAATGATTCCTCACATGCTTTTGTTGCTCCTGCCTGCTGAAACCTGTCAGGTAATGTTTTCATTAGCAAAAGCCTTGCTGTACCGCGCTTTTAAAAATTGCATCATAAATACATTCACATCCCATTGGCTGGTAATGGGCTGTCGGGTAAAGGGCATCAGGGTAAGGTATGGTGGCGCTCCAAATTCGGAGGTTACCGTCATCAGCGCTGCTCCTTGTTTCCTTTTTTTATCCATGACTTTGTCCCACCAGCGGGCATGGATTTCCAGTGCATTTTGCCACTCAGGCACACGCGGGTCGGGAACTTGAGGGCCTTCCTGAAAACCTACCCTCGAATGGATGTGATCTGTGCGGTCAAGAGCCAGGTCGAGCGTCTGCTGCTGGTCTTCAAGGAAAGTTTCGGCCACATTGCACCAATGCGATACATCGAGGGTGATCCGCAGGTCGGGCAGCGTATCGAGATATTGAGCCATAATGTGCACCGCAAAGCTGAATTTGCCCCGATGGGTTTCGTGCAGTATTTTTTTGCCCGTAGAGCGCGACATCGCAGTTGCCATATCGATCAAGGCTTTGTTTTTTCAAATGGATATAATCTTTGCCAGTCTGAGAATTGATGAATAAAGCCGGGGAATCGGCCAAATTTTCCAAATGCTTTTCATAGGTTTTTTTGTGCCGGTCAAAATCTGGCTCAAGGGTTTCGTAGTGTTGGCCAATAAGTGCCAGATCAAAGCCTGCGAGTGATTTTAACACGGCACTTTTGGCTGCCGGGTCGAGGGGCAGACCCATCTCCACGCCATTGTAGCCTGCAGCTTTTACCTTTTCGCAAAAGCGATCTATGGATAAGTGCTCTGAACCCCAGTACGGACAAAAATACCTGATCTCCATATTATGATTCTTTTACAATATTCACCACATCCGGCCTTAGAAACGGGTAGGTCAATTGCTTCGTTCCTTTGTGCGCATAGGGGTCTTTGCCTGCCACCATCATGATGTCGCGCATGTCTTCCTTCAAAGGCAATCTGCCGTCCCAGTCCCAGGGAAGAAGCGATTCGGCACTCATGTAATGCGATACCAGTGCCGTTCTGAAATTATTTGTCGTCTTATTGCGCAGCGAAGAATGAAAAAGGTATCCGTTGAAAAACACCACACTCCCTTTCTTTACTTCTACCGCTATGGCATCTTTTTCAGTAAAAGGTTCCAATTCGCAAAGATCCACATCGCCATATTCGCTGCCATGATAAGGGATTCTGCGCCGGATGGGCATATTTTTTTGAGAGCCGGGAATTACCCACAGACAGCCGTTTTCGACCGTGGCATCATCTATTGCCACCCAAACGCCCGTGAGCGAACGATCACGTGTAGGAATGTAGTATTCGTCCTGGTGCCACGACTGGCCAGGCTTGCCGGGCGCTTTGACAAAAAGCATGCTTTGCATGCATTTTACATTGGGGCCGATGATACCTGTGAGTACTTCCGCTACTGCGGCATGGCATACATAGTCGAGGATTTTAGGTGATATTTTGTGTGGAAAATGTATGGCTATGTAATTTTTGAGTACTTCAAAGTCTGAGGCCTGTCCTTCCGGTATTTTCAAGCCTTCTATATCGCCCCGCTGACCACGGAATATCTGTACCGCTTCCTCCTTGATTTCAGCAATTTCTGATGCTTCGAACAGTCCATCAGCAATCAGATAACCGTATTGATGGTAAAATGCCGCATTTTCAGTACTTAGCTTTTTGTGTTTGATAATGGAGTGGTCTGTATTCATATGGGGTTGTTTTGGTTTATACACTATGGAAAAATTCATAATTTTTCAAAGACAGCGGGTACAATATGTGGCCGTCCTGATTGATACTTAGTTGCACAGGATGTAATCTAAGCAGTCTCCGCATCCATCGAGGCATGACGACCGGAGGCAGGCTACCATGCGAAATTGACCTTTTCATTGCTGTGCTTCTATATTCAACCATGGCCGTCAGCCCTTAAAGCCGGTTACGGTGTCTATCATGGCCACCATATTTTCTATGGGTACATTGGCCTGTGTGTTGTGCACCGTATTGAACACAAAACCTCCATTTTTTGACAGTATCTCGCATTGGCGCTGAACCTGCTTTTTCACTTCAGCAGGCGTGCCAAAAGAGAGTACCTTTTGGGTGTCTACCCCCCCACCCCAAAAGGTGATGCGGTCGCCATAGGTATCTTTGAGATGTTGCGGATCCATGCCCACAGCGTTGAATTGCACCGGATTGATGATGTCGAATCCGGCCTCGATAAACGAATTCATAAAAGGTTCGATGGCGCCACACGAATGCTTGAATGTTTTCCAATTGGTATGGGCATGTACCCAGTCATTGAGTTTTTTATAATATGGCAGGTACAACTCGTGCAGGGTGTCCACCCCGCAAAACTGCGAGTCTTGTGTGCCAAAATCAGTTCCGCAGAGGAAAATCGCATCGATATCGCTACCTACTGTGTTATGAAATTTTTGTAGGTTTTGCAGGGCTATTTCTACTTGTTTCTCAAAAATGGCGTGAATGTAGTCGGGTCGCATAATCACCGACATGTACCACTCGGTAATGTCGCGTATGCCTTTTGGAGCCTTGAGGTTAAGCCCGGGCACCAGTGCAATATCGCCCAGCGCCGTGCCGCCCATGTTGGCAATGATGGCTTTTCCGCTGTTTTTCACCCGGTCAACTTCCCTTTTCCAATAGCTCAGATCTTCTTCTGAAATCGGCATAAACTCTTCCAGGTTGTCTGCCGGATCGAGTTGTTCTTCCACAATAGGTTCCTGCCTCAGCACAGCATCGAAAAAATAGCTGGTTTTGGGCATTTTGCCACTTGCAGAGACCGACGTGTCGCCTTTAGGATAAATGAGCAGGTCACCATTGCCGTCGATGGTGGTGTTAAATCCCTTGGGCAACAAAACTGTCTGTCCCCAAAAGGTCTTAAATTCCTTCAATTCCCCATGGTTAAATATGCCAAACATGTTGTCGCCGGGGCTGAGGCCGATCACGTCCACACCCAATATTTCCATGAGGTCGGTATCGATTTCGCCAAGCATCTGGTACGGCTCTATCACCCTGACGGGCTTCTGCTCCAATCCGTAGTGCCTTCTCAGGTTTTCGATGGCAAGCACATGAATGCCCGTGACCGGGGTAGCGCCAAAATCGACGGCTATGCGGTCAGGCTGCTGATGATTGAGTGTTGCTAGTACGCGTTCTTTAGGTGTCATAGCTCAAAAAATTTTGTTTTTAAAAAGATCCTCTGTTTACAAATGTGGTTTTGTTTCTAATGGCCTTGCGGTCATTGTTCATTATCATGTTGGCGATACCTTGTCCCATTTGGCCAAAGTCGGTCGAAATCACCGAAATGCCTTTTCCGATCACCTTCTTCAATGGTGTGTCGTTGTAAGAAATGATGCCAATGTCTTTGCCTACATCAAGGCGATTGTTTTGGGCATACTCCACCAGGCTTACCAGGTCATCATCATCTATCACAATGTAGCCATGACCCACGACAGGGCTTGCCTCGGGGTGACGTGATGTGGGTGATATTTTGTCGTAGCTCACTTCATAGGGTATATGGTTGCTTTCGCAAAATGCAACAAATCCCGCCGCAAGGGGTTGGGGTACTTCCGTAACGGTGTTCCTAAAGATGAGCTTAATGGATTGGTATTTCGAAATCAAATGGGCAATTCCCGCAAGGGTATCTTTGATGTCTTGCTCAAAATCCTGGTAATACCCCACAAATTCCTGCTTGTAGTGCCGGGGGTTGATATCGACCAAAAAAAGTTTTTCGACCGGTATTGGCTTAAGCGCCTGAGAAATTTTGCTGTGCTCCATCGGCAGTATTATATAGGATGTGTAGTTGCCGATATGCCGGGCGATGGTATTTTTGAGTACGTCGAAATTGAAATGATGAAAGTATATATCGATGAAGGTGTTGTCTCCAAAAGCGTCCTTTATGCCATAGTAAAGGGTTTCCTTGTAAGAAGTGAAGGTGTCAAAAAAAAGGAAAATGCGGTTAGCCGTCTGGGTGTTGGTAGAACTCACATAAAAGCCCTTGCCATGTACCGACTCCAGCAACCCTTTTTCTTTTAATTTTTGAAAAGCCTTTACCACCGTTTCCCGGGCCAGCCGATGATCCTGGCAAATTTCGTTGATCGAAGGCAATTTGGATCCTTTTGGCAATAGTCCCGATTGGATGGCTCCTACGATCGATTCACTGATCTGGAGGTATTTTGGGGTACTGGATGCAGGCGATATCTGAATGGGTGCAAACAAGGCTTTTACTTTACTGTGCTATACTGTACTAAAGCAAAGATAATAATTCACCTGTATAAAAAACTGTTTGGGGGAAATTTTTGCAAGAATGGTTTAGAGGTAAAAAATATGGGTGCTTACTTCAGGCTGGTAAAGCATTAGTTTGTGAGGTATAGCGTATGGCAGCGGCGTGTTGCTTAGAAAGTAAGCAAAGAAAAATCAAGACAAAACAATGTTTCCGTGCGGTGCACGGCGCACCTCCGATGTTTTGTCAGGCCGGCGCTCGATTTCCCCTGGTCTAACCAGACATAAAAGGTACGTTTTTAGGCTGAACCCATTTACTTCCTTCATCTCTCTACTTTCTGCGAAAAAAATAGCAGTTGCAAAAAAAAAATTCGCAACTGCTATTTTTTTAAGGGTGGGAGATGGGGCTCGAACCCACGACCTCCTGAACCACAATCAGGCGTTCTAACCAACTGAACTACAACCACCATTTAAAAGGAGTGCAAATTTAGGCAGCTGGCATTAATTTACAAATGAATATTGAAAATTATTACTGGATTTGAGGACAGCTTTTATGTCTTATCTATCGAACAACAACCGCTCACCTAGTTTGCTGTCATCAATTTTTCCCAAGGCAAACGCCAAATGCCCAGAGACAATGGTATGGGTGACCGAAGAAGAAAAGCGCTGGCCTTCAAAAGGCGACCAGCCGCATTTGTATAATATGTTTGACCGATCGACCGTCCAGGGGGCATGTGGATCGACGATGACCAAATCGGCAAAGTAGCCTTCGCGGACAAACCCCCTTTCTTGCACTTGAAATAACACAGCGGGGTTGTGGGACATCTTTTCCACCATCTGCTCTATGGTCATGTTTCCATTTTTTACCAGTTCCATGGCGGCCACCAGGCTATGCTGCACCAAAGGTCCTCCCGAAGGAGCGTTGAAATAGGTCTGCCCTTTTTCCTCTAAAGTATGTGGCGCATGGTCTGTGGCCATCACATCAATGCGCCCTTCGAGTACACCATGCAAAATAGCGGCTTTGTCTATGGCGGTTTTTACAGCCGGGTTCCACTTAATCAGCGAACCTTTCGTTTTGTAATCTTCTTGTTGAAACCAAAGGTGGTGAATGCACGCTTCTGCCGTGATGCGTTTTTTTTCAAGAGGCAATTCATGGTCGAAAAGGGGCAATTCGTCGGCAGTGGAGATGTGCAACACATGCAGTTTTGTCCCATGTTTTTTGGCCAGTCCCACAGCCATAGATGATGACAGATAGCAGGCTTCCCGGCTCCTGATATCGGCATGGTGCTCAAAAGGCACATGTTCCCCATACTTGTTTCGATATATTTCCGAATTTCGGCGGATGGTAGCTTCATCTTCGCAATGTGTGGCTACGAGCAGTTCTACTTTTGAAAAAATATTGTCCAATGTAGCCTCATTGTCCACCAGCATATTGCCTGTGGATGATCCCATAAAGACCTTGATGCCGCAGGTGTCTTTTGGATTGGTCTTCAGCACCTCCTCGATGTTGTCGTTGGTGGCGCCAAAATAAAAGGAATAATTGGCCAGGGCGTTCTGCCTCCCAATGTCATACTTTTCTTTGAGCAATGGCTGGGTGGTCGTATTGGGCACGGTGTTGGGCATTTCCATAAACGAGGTGATGCCGCCCGCGACTGCTGCCCGCGACTCGGTATAAATGTTTCCTTTGTGGGTAAGCCCGGGCTCCCTAAAGTGCACCTGATCGTCGATAAGGCCGGGAATCAAAAATTTGCCTTGGGCATCGATGACCACATCGGCAGTTTTGTCAATGCCGGTGCCAAGCTGGGCAATACGTCCATTTTTGATAAAAACATCATTTTCAACTATTTTACCCTCATTGACTAGGCGGGCATTGACGATCAAAATTGATTTCATATACGCGGTGGTTTCATTTTGTTGTATCCTTCTGTTTTGCGTGCAGGTATTTTTTCATGGCTTAAAATTAGAATCTACTGTAAAATAAGAAGCGCAAACAGTGTATAAAGGTATAAAAAATATGCTCCGCCACAGCGCCAACATGGGCACTGTGCCACTTTTGCGTCATATATCCAATGGATTTTTCAAAACATATTTGAAGGAATCTATGGCAATTGGCATTCTATTGTATTGCTATGTGTAGTTTTGTGTTTGAATAGGACAAATTTGGTTTGTTCAACATTATGCTAAATAAAATGACTGCTGAATCAGTGCATTTCGAAGATTTTAAACTTAACAAGCAATTGCTCAATGCGGTGGTGGATCAGGGATACAAAATTCCAACACCCGTTCAGCAAAAAACCATTCCGGCGATATTGGCTGGGCACGATATCATCGGAATCGCCCAGACAGGTACCGGCAAAACCGCCGCATACCTGCTTCCTTTGCTGTATAAAATAAAGTACGCTCAGGGCGAAATACCCCGGGCATTGATCCTGGCGCCGAGCAAGGAGCTGGCCATACAGATATTCGAAAACTTAATTCAGCTTTCCAAGTATTGCGACATCAGAAGTGTGTGTCTCTATGGCGGAATAGGGCCTAAAACCCAAATAGAGCAAATAGAAGCCGGGGTGGACATCATTGTTTCCACACCAGGAAGGTTCCTGGAGCTGTACCGCAAAGGCGTGATTAAAACCAAGAGCCTGAATAACTTTGTACTGGACGAGGCTGACAAAATGATGGCCATGGGCTTTGTGCCGCAGATCAGGGAGATATTGGAAAAAATTCCGCGAAAGCGGCAAAACCTGCTTTTCTCCGCTACCTTCCCCGAAAAAGTTCAGTTCTTTGCTGATGAGTTTCTGGAATTTCCGCAGAAAATAGAAGTGACCCCGCAAAGCACTCCAGCCGAAACGATCGACCACTATTATTACAAAACTCCAAACGTAAAAACCAAGATCAACCTGCTGTGGACACTGTTGCAAGATGATTCGTTTGACAAAGTGATCATTTTTACCAAAACCAAAGAAATTGCCAACAATGTTTTCAAATTTCTCGATCGTAAACTTAGCGATCAGGTGAGGGTGATACACGGCAATAAAGGCCAAAATAGCCGGATCAATGCTTTCAATGATTTCAGGGATGGGAAAGTAAGGGTTTTGGTAACCACCGACGTGTCGGCGCGGGGGCTCGATATCAATATGGTAAGCCATGTCATCAACTTTGATGTGCCCCGTTTGTACGAAGAATATGTGCACCGCATTGGCCGTACCGGTCGGGCCGAGCAAGCGGGTATTGCGCTGTCATTTGCCACCGAAGTAGAAGACCTGCACTTGCGTGAAATAGAAAAGATCATTTCGACCAAAATCGCAGAGCGCCCACTTCCACCTCAAGTGGACATCGCCAAAACACCTCCCGACGAGAGTCGCGATATCGCTTTGGAGATAGACAATATCAGGCGCAGAGCCGATCCCGAATTTAAAGGCGCCTTTCATGAAAAGAAAAACAAACAAAAAAGCCCCTTCCAAAAACAGAAAAAATCTTTTAGAAAAAGGAGGTAATTTATATTGCAAACCACGCAGTAAGGCAATAAAATACCGACATTTTCCAAAAGTCAGATTATAATTTTTTCATTGCACGCCATTGCCAAATCCAGGGTGTGGGGGCGGCTTTAAGGTGGCTCCATTTTTATTTTATTGAACAATTATTCTCATCAATAAATTATACCTTTGCGCCATTATTTTACATAGTCGTCCACTTAGCATTTGCACTATTTATGAGGGGTAATCTGAAACCACAGGATATTTTTGAATACAGACATCATGGTAAATTTGATGAATCAACAAAAATAAAACTTCAGAAAATCGGCCTTGATTCGGTCGATGAATTGATTGACCAAACCATACCCAAAACCATCAGGCTCAAAAGGCCGATTACCCTGCCAGAGCCGCTCACCGAGTTGGCCTACCTAATGGAAACCAAAGCCCTGGCCTCGAAAAACAAAATCTTCAAATCATTGATTGGCCAGGGATACTATGGCACCAAAACTCCGTCGGTGATACAGCGCAATATCCTCGAAAACCCAGCCTGGTACACCGCATATACACCCTACCAGGCCGAAATAGCGCAGGGAAGACTGGAAGCCCTCATCAACTACCAAACCATGGTGATAGACCTGACCGGCATGGAAATCGCCAACGCCTCCCTGCTCGACGAAGGCACGGCTGCTGCCGAAGCCATGACCATGCTCGCCGGCTTGAGAAAAGGACAAAAAAAGGACGCCAATAGATTCTTTGTCGACCGGCATGTGTTTGAACAAACCATCGACATACTCAAAACGAGGTCTATGCCGCTGGGCATAGAGGTAGTGGTTGGTGACTATGCCAGCCTCGACCTCAATGACCCGACCCTCTATGGCATACTGGTGCAGTACCCCAATAAACTCGGCGAAGTACATGACTATACCGACTTTTTTGCAAAAGCAAAAAGTCAGGAAATATCCATTGCCGTGGCTGCCGACCTGCTCAGTCTGGCGTTGCTTACCTCGCCTGGTGAATTGGGCGCAGAGGTAGTAGTGGGCTCGACCCAGCGCTTTGGCGTGCCCCTGGGCTATGGCGGCCCACATGCTGCCTACATTGCCACGCTCGACAAAAACAAGCGGCAATTGCCGGGCAGGATTATAGGTGCCTCAGTAGATGCAGACGGCAATCCTGGCTATAGAATGGCCTTGCAAACCAGGGAACAACACATTAGAAGAGAAAAAGCCACAAGCAATATTTGTACGGCTCAGGTGTTGCTGGCCGTAATGGCAGGCATGTATGCGGTGTACCATGGAGCTGATGGCATTAGGCGCATAGCCACCAAAGTGCACCTTATTGCCAGAACACTGAAAAAAAACCTGGCCACACTGGGCTATTTCCCAGCCGGCGAGCACTTCTTTGACACCGTCAAAGTAGATATAGTAGATAAGGGCGTAATTGAAAAAATTAGAAATACGGCTGAAACCCACGGATATAATTTCAACTACTTTCATGAAAATGCCATACTGATCGCACTGGATGAAACTTGCGAAGTGAATGACTTATTTGCCATACTCAGCATATTTGCCCATGCTGCAGGCAAAAACGTACACACAGCAGAGGTGGAGGCCTATATGCAGGAAGTGGCAGTTGAATTGCCCGAAGGGTTGAATAGAAAAAGCAGTTTTCTGACCCATCCTGTTTTCAATAAATTTCACACCGAACACGAATTGCTCCGCTACATCAAGAGGCTGGAAAACAAAGATCTTTCCCTGGTGCATTCCATGATTTCGTTGGGCTCATGCACCATGAAACTGAATGCCACCACTGAAATGATCCCCGTCACCTGGCCGGAGTTTGGCAGCATTCATCCCTTGGCGCCATTGGATCAGGTAGAAGGATATTACGCGCTATTCAGCGAATTGGAAACGTATCTTACCGAAATTACTGGCTTTGCGGCCACTTCGCTCCAGCCAAACTCCGGTGCGCAGGGCGAATATGCCGGGCTGATGGTGATTAAGGCTTATTTAGATCACATTGGCGAGGGACACCGCAACATTACGCTTATCCCATCTTCTGCACATGGTACCAATCCGGCCAGTGCGGTGATGGCCGGTACCAGAGTGATCATCGTGGCATGTGATGCCCATGGCAATATTGACATGGAAGACCTGAAGGCAAAAGCCGTAGAACACCGCGAAAACCTGGCGGCCTTAATGGTCACCTACCCCTCTACCCATGGGGTGTTTGAAGAAGGAATAATGGAAATATGCCAGATAATCCATGACAATGGAGGCCAGGTATATATGGATGGCGCCAATATGAATGCACAGGTAGGCCTTACCAGCCCGGGAGCCATCGGTGCAGATGTATGCCATCTCAACCTACACAAAACATTTTGTATTCCACATGGCGGTGGCGGTCCGGGAGTTGGCCCTATTTGTGTGGCGGCGCATCTTGCCGATTTTTTGCCTGGCAACCCCCTGGCTGACAACGGCAGGAAGCACAGCATCTCTGCCATCTCGTCCGCATTGTACGGCAGTGCAGGGGTATTGCCCATCTCCTACGGATACATTAAGCTGATGGGCGCCGAAGGACTCACCAATGCTACCAAACACGCCATACTGAATGCCAACTATATAAAGGCCAGCCTCGAAGGTTTCTACCCCATTTTGTACTCGGGCACACATGGCAAATGCGCCCACGAGATGATTTTAGATTGTAGGGAATTTAAAAAAGTAGGGATAGAAGTGGAGGACATCGCCAAAAGGCTGATGGACTATGGTTTTCACGCGCCTACGGTTTCTTTTCCTGTGGCTGGCACCCTCATGGTAGAGCCTACCGAAAGTGAATCGCTCGAAGAACTCGATCGATTTTGTGAAGCTATGATTGCGATCAGAAAAGAAATTGAAGAGCTGGAAAGAGGGGAAACAGATACGGCCAATAATGTGCTCAAAAATGCCCCCCATACCTTGCAAAAAGCTACAGCAGAAATTTGGCAGTATCCTTATAGCCGTCAAAAAGCGGTTTATCCGCTGCCATTTGTTGCTGAAAATAAATTCTGGCCGGCTATCGGCAGAATAGACAGCGCCTATGGCGACAGAAACCTGGTGTGCACATGCCTGGCCATAGAAGCGTATGAAGAAGCGTTGACTTAAAAGCTGCTATAAACCCCGACGCAGGGTAGGATTGATAAGAAAACGAGCAAATCACCTAACCGGGGTTTTGCCCGTTTTTCTTTAAACTCTATTTGCTTCCTGATGAAATCCTCTATTTGCTCTACATCAAGTTTTTTGGCTATGATTTTCTTATGCTCGTCCAAAATATAAATCTGCGGAGTGGTTTCAATATTGTATTCATAGCGGAAGTTTGACCTCACCTGAGGGTCAGAAAGGTTTATCCAATTGAGCTTATTTGTCCGTACATACTTTTTCCAGTCTTCCACATCCTTCTTGATGTCTGTAGCCACGACTTCCACGCCCATTTCCTTGAGCGTATTGTTGTAAAGCTCAAGCAGCTCGGGGGTTTTCTTCTTACAATGTCCGCAATCGGGATCATAGAAATAAAGTACGATAAAGCCGGCCTTGATACCACTGAGCGACCTTGGCCTCATAAGTGTGTCGACCAGGTTCATACTTGGAGCAGTTTTCCCGATTAGGTTTGGTTTGATCCGGTCAACGCGATCTGCGATTTTGGCCGTTAAGGTAGAATCTGCCCAGAAGGCATCACCGCTTAGATAGTAGCTTTCTGACAGATCGACGAATACGGCATCCATACCCATGATATTAGATGTTTCATACTTATAAGTAATATTCACCACACAATACCGGAATACCTCTTTGTTGGCCCGGGCTTTTTCGATAATGGTATGCGCAGAGGCAATAATAGAATCGGGATGCTTGACGGTCAGCTTTTCGAGGTACTCTTCAATTTTGCCATGAAAATTTGGTGTACGCAGCATTTTGGGATCGGAAAAATCGATATGGTCAAAAAAGTGCTTTTTGTAATACTGATAGGCAAAGTTGGGGTCAACCGCTTCGCCACTTTCATTTTTTGGGGCTTCCGGAACTTCTATCGGCAGGGTTGATTTTATGAATTTGGCCGTAAAAGTATTGGGGTATTTTTCAAATATTTGATTTCTATACGCATTCACTTCTGTATCGAGCGCTTCCAGCTTTTCGTTGATGGCAGACTTCTCGGCTTCATCACTGGAGTTTTTATGCTTTTCGCTCAGTGCTGCCGCTTCCTTTTGCTTTTTTCTCATAAAACGTTGGAAATCGAAAAACACCTCATTCTCAAGGGAGCCTTCCACCTGCATATGTTCGATATAATCAAGCGTATCAGTAGAAAGTGTAAATTCGGGCTCGGCGACCACCAGATCAAAGTACAAATTTTTGGGACTGTATATAAAGTATAATCCCCCATCGAGCGCCTTCGAACCTTCAAAGACAAATACACCGGGTTGGGTGGCTGTAGCAGTATCGGCCAGATATTTCTTGTCGCCATAAGGATAGCCAAGATAGATGACGTTGTCTTTGAACTTATCTATGTTCACCTCTATGCGATAGGCCGATTCATTGGCAAAAGTGGCCGAAGTGGCCATCAACACTAAAAGCAAAAAGATTCTAAAAGCATTTGAAAACATGGATTTTTATTTTGTTTTAAACTTCACAAACTGCACGTGTATTCCACTACTACGGTATTCTGTAACCCGAACATTTAGCTTCAACTACGCTTGTGGCTGCACTTCCCGTACCTTCAGCGAAGTGCCACCTTCGTCTATCACTTCCACGGGCTTTCCTTTATCGATGTACTCGCCACGGGTAAAGGCATCTTTGAGTTCGCCGTCGATCATAATCTTGCCACTGGGTCTCAATACCGTATAGGCTGTGCCCTGCATACCCAAATACGAATGCATATTGAAATTGGAGGTATAGCCCTGACTTTTTTGCTGGGTTTCTACCAGGGCGATTCGCCTGAAGGCCTTACTTTCGGTAAACTTGAGCCCTCCAAAAAACATAAGCAAAATAGCTGCGAAAAGTCCTGACAATGCGGCAAGGGTAGCTTTGGTAATATCTGCTCCATCAACGAACGAAAAATCGAACAGATCATTGTTCAGCATCACCAGGATCAATGCGCCCACCATCAGCACTATACCACTGATACCGGCCACACCAAAACCCGGGATCACGAATATCTCTACAAGCAATAATACCACGCCGACAAAAAACACTATGATCTCCCAGTTTTCGGCCAGGCCATTGAGATAATAGGGCACAAAGTACAACACCGCTGCTATGATGGCCGCAAGGATAGGGAAGCCGACACCCGGGGTCTGCAGTTCAAAATATATTCCTCCGATAATCACCAGTATGAGTATGCCGCTGATAAAAGGGTTGAGAAAAACTTTGATGATGCGTTCGGAGAGACTTAGTTCGAATTCGATCAACTCATAGTCTGTAACGCCATTGCGCGTCAGGATATCTGGAATAGAATTGACCTGTGCCTCGCAAAAATTGTATTTGATTGCCTCGGAGGTACTAAATGTCAACACCTTCCCCGCTTCGGTAATGCTGTCAATGGCGATTTCCTCATCGACCATGGCCTCGGCAATTTTTGGATCCCTGCCATTGGCCTCGGCTGTAGAGCGCATAATTGACCTCATATACGACTGGTATTTGTCGGGAGCTGCCTCGCCGGTACCGCCCATCACTACGGTAGCTGCACCTATGCTCGCACCAGGAGCCATATAGATGCTGTCGCAGGCAATAGAAATCAGCGCCCCCGCAGAGGCAGCGTCTTTGTTAATAAAAACCCAGATGGGCTTATCAAATTCCAATATTCGGGTGCGGATATCATCGGCATCATTTACCGCCCCTCCATAGGTATCCATTTCGAGCACTACTATGTCGGCTCCAATGTCTTTGGCTTCGGCGATAGCCAGCTCAGAATAACGATTGGTACGGGGGTCGATCTCGGCCTGGATTTTCATGACAAAGACCTTCGTTTGGGCTTTGACCGTGCTGATCGAAAGTGAAACAATTACAGTCAGCAAGGCCAACATCACCAGGTAAACATGCTTTAGCTTTTTCATATCTTATCGGAGTCGCACTCCTATTTTGCAAAGGTAAATTTACGTTCATTTTTATTTGTCAATGAAAGGAAAGTCACATTTTTGGAATTTAGGAGCAAAGTTTCCCTGATCTTCTACAAATCAACCAACTAATTTCCCATTTCTATACAGGATCAATGCCTGCCATTGTAGAAAATACCGGCCCATTTAGCTTTTGTTTATACCTGAAGCTCACAAACAGGAATAGATAGAAAATAGCAACCGGGCTGCTTATTCACAAATCACGAACAAGGCATGGCTACTTTTACGTCAAAATATATCATGGGCATTTGTTGGAATTGCCCGATATACCTTTATTTGACAAATCCATGAAAATCACCACTTAACAATTTGGTAACATTAAAGTTGGAAAGTATTTTTAGCTTTGTAGCGATTTTTTAAAAATATCCGCCGTATCAAAGAGAATATGCCATCGTCCCTAAATGACAATCTAAGAACGAAGAAGCTTACAAAAAATTCATATGGTTTTTTTGAGATAGTACACCGAGAAAAGTTTTTTGCCCTAATCGTATTGGCTTTGGGTTTGCTTTGCCTGCTGGTCTATCCTTATCCACAAATAGCCATGTGGGTGGGTTTTGGGCTTGCGGGGTACGCTGCCATAGCCAATGACAGTATCCAGACTATTGGTACATTTATCGCTTCCAACAAACACCGCAAGTGGTACTATTTATGGCTCTTTATGGGCCTTATTTTTTTAGTGACGGTTTACTATAGTTGGACTACATTCGATGGCGACGTGAGCAATCAGCGGCTCACTTCCAAAGGGTTTGAGCAGGCTCCTACCGAATTTACCTTCCTTCAGCTTGCAGCTCCACTCATTTTGCTCATCATCACCAGAATGAGGATGCCGGTTTCCACCACCTTTTTGCTGCTCAATGCCTTTTCGACCAAGACCAGTACCATTATACATATTCTGGACAAAAGCCTTAGCGGGTATTTTCTCGCATTTTTTCTTGCACTGGCCGTCTGGCTATTGGTTTCAAAATTTGTTAACAAATTTTTTAAAGGTAAACCGCATCAAATGTGGGTGGTATTCCAGTGGATCACCAGTGGTTTGCTTTGGTCGGTTTGGCTGCAACAAGATGCCGCCAACATCGCTATATACCTGCCCAGGAGCCTGAGCATGTGGCAGTTTGTGGGTTTTGCCTCCTACATCTTCCTTGGTCTGGGCTTACTATTTTACCTCAAAGGTGACAAGATACAGGGTATAGTAGATGAAAAATCTGGCGTGACAGATGTGCGGGCAGCCACCCTGGTAGATTTTATTTATGCCATTTTGCTGTATTACAAATTGTTCGAAAGTACCATACCCATGAGCACCACTTGGTTGTTCATTGGCTTGTTGGGCGGTAGAGAACTTGCCATAAGCCTTACCAGAAACAAATACAAAAAGAGGAAAAAGGCTACGGTAAAAGCCTTTAAAATGATCGGGAAAGACATGCTCTATGCGTTGATAGGTCTGATAATCTCTATGATTCTGGCTTTGGCCATCAACGATGAGATCAGAAGGGAAATCATGGGTATGTTAAAGGATTTTTTCGCTTAGCGCGAATATCTGACCAATAAAAAGCCTTGGAAATGATACCTTCCAAGGCTTTTTTATTGATGCTCCGATCGACTATTCAGCCCCCAATTCTTTGATGGCCAGCCAAGCCATCAGACCTGATCCAATTTCAAGTGCGTTTTCATCGATATCGAAAGTGGGGGTATGAACATTGGATACGATGCCCTGTTGTTCGTTTCTGGTGCCCAGCCGGTAGAAGCAGGCATCGATTTGCTGTGAGTAAAATGAAAAATCTTCTGCGGCCATCCACATATCCAGATCCACGATATTTTCTTCGCCCATATATGCTATGGCTGCCTGTTTGCTTCGTCGGGTGAGCTGCTCATTATTGTACAAGAAAGGATAGCCGTGTAAAATATGAAAATCGCAGGATCCTCCCATCGACTCTGCCAGGCCCTCGGCCAACTTCTTCATTTTCACCTTGGCCTCGGCACGCCATCGCTCGTCGAGCGTTCTGAACGTGCCTTCAATTTTAACTTCATTGGGAATAATGTTGGTTGCTCCATCGGCTATCACCCTTCCAAACGAAAGCACGGTGGGCGTAGTGGGAGAGGCAAACCTGCTAACGACCTGCTGCAAAGCAACAATAATATGCGAAGCGATAAGCACAGGGTCAACATTGCGGTCGGCATAGCGCCATGCCCCCCCTTCCCGGTCACGGTGATATAGAGCTCGTCGGCACTGGCCATATACAGTCCTTCGCGAAAGCCTATTTTGCCCACAGGGATCAAAGGCATAACGTGTTGACCCAAAATTTTTTCCGGTGCGGGATTCCGCAACACGCCGTCTTTTATCATCATGAGGCGCCTCCCGGTGCTTTTTCTTCCCCTGGTTGAAAAATCAATTTTACCGTCCCTTCAAATTCGTGACGCAACTGGTATAAAATGTTTGCGGTGCCAAGCAGCGATGAGGTGTGTACATCGTGCCCGCAGGCATGCATCACACCCGGATTTTTAGATTTGTAAGGCACATCATTGGCCTCGACAATGGGCAAGGCATCCATATCGGCGCGAAGGGCGATCACTTTAGCCGAAGGATTGCGCCCTTCAATAAGTGCCACCAGGCCGGTGTTAGCGATGCCCGTTTGCGGCTGGAGCCCAAAGGAACGCAGGGTTTCGGCGACATATTTTGATGTCTCAAATTCCTGAAACGACAATTCAGGCTGGCTATGGAGGTGGTGGCGCATAGCCAATATTTTGGCAGACTGGTCTTTGGCCAGTGTCTTTATCTTTGTAATCAAATCCATAGCAAGCTATTCATGCGAGAGTTCCAGGTAGCCTCGTTCGGGCACGAGCATAGCCCCCGGGAAACTTTCTTTGAGAATGGTGAGTGTCTTATAGGCCTGAACGCTATCGAAGTACTTGCCTACGTTTACCTTATAACTTGGTTGTTTGTACACCAAAACAGGTTCTTCGTCGGGCATGGTGCGATACACTTTTTCTCTCACCTGATTGGCCTCTTCCCTACTGCGACCGGTATATACCTGAATAGTAAATGTCTGAAATTGCTTCATTTTGTTGTGCGCAATAATGCTATCCATCACTATATTCATCTCTTTGTTGATATGGTGTTTCGGAGCCACATAGCTGCCTTTGTCCGCAATGCCCTCTTTTACCGGCTTTTCGGTGGATTCTTCTTCTTCCAATACAGCCAATGGTGGACGATATGCCGACAAATCTTCTACATAATCTTCCGGAGATTTGGTAGGGACGGTTTTTTTTGCACATGAAGACATGTACAGTAAAAAGGCCATACAAATAAAAGCTCTATACATTTTTTATTAATCTATGATCACACACTTATTGGCAAGCACATCGAGCTCAACCGTTTTAAATTTCACATCCTTTTTTACACTGCCATCAACATACTGAACCGTGACGCGGTCGTTCCTGCCAGGCAAATCAATGGTTTTGCGTGGCAAGGGCTTTTCGACCGGAGGCCTGTTGCGTGCTTCGGGATTGCCCCGCCTGACAACAGCGAACGTGACTCTTCTTTGGATTCACGGTAATTTTTACGCATCTCC
>JAAUQL010000092.1 GCA_012033595.1 Cyclobacteriaceae bacterium
ATGTAAAATGTACTGCAAAAACAATTGATTTTTTGTGGTATTTTTTATCCTTTACCTTAAATTTATGTTTTAAGATTCATGATATTATACCTTTTTTAATCCAGGCATCAATTCGCTAAAATTTAAGAAATGCGTTTGACCAGATTTTTTGCACGTATTGTTTTTAACCTGCGCCGCGCCAATACTTTTCGATCCGCAGTGTTTTATGTCCACTTCTCAAGTGCAATGTTGCTTTTATTTTCCATACCAGCTTTTGCAATTCCTGCCGTAGCTGCGGGCACATCGATTTTGGACTACCATACCCTTATAAAAGTAGAAAAGGGCAAGCTTATTCAGGAGCTAGACATCGAAATACAGGTAAATAGCAAAAGAGAAGACTGGATTGCCGAAATTAGTATAAGATATGGCGAGCACGACAAGCTTGAGATTCTGGAAGCTTATATCACCAACCCACATGGAGAAGTGGTGCGCAAACTCAAAAAGAAAGATGTCATTTCGCGAAGTGAAGTCTCGGCAGACACTTTTTTTGAAAACAACCTGCTACAGGAATTTGAACTCAAATGGCACGAATATCCCTATAAAATTAGATACAAGTACAGAAGAACCACAGATCAATATATTTACATTGCCAGATGGTATCCCATACTTTTTAAAAGTGTCCCCGTACTCCATGCCACATTGCAGGTACAGGTGCCTGATGATCTGGAAGTGCTGATAAACTATAGTGACAGCCTGCACTACAAAGCTGCCAAGGAAGAAGGAATCACCCTGCACACCTGGCAATCTTCTTATCATAATGAATTGTCTGGCCAACCATATGAAGTTAACCTGTTGGAGCGCCTGCCCTTTGTAGGTATTGTGCCAAAAGATTTTGTGTATGTAGCGCCCGGTAGTTTTTCCAGTTGGGCAGAATTTGGAGATTGGCAGAGCAGAATCTTAGCAGGCCTGGACGAACTGCCCAGATCGGAACAGCTCGTTGTCGACCAGCTAATCAGCGGTAAAAATGACGAAAAGGAAATCATCAAGACACTTTACCAACATCTGCAAGACCATACCAGGTATGTAAATGTCTCCATAGATGAAGGTGGCCTTGTGCCCTATCCGTCTTCTTATGTTTGTGCCAATAAATACGGCGATTGCAAAGCCCTGACCAATTATATGAAAGCCTTGCTCAGCTACGCCGGTATCACTTCCTATTATACCCTGATAAATGCAGGCGAAAATGTACAGCGTATAGACCGGGCCTTTCCCAGCCAGCAGTTCAACCATGTGATATTGTGTGTACCGCTACAGCAAGACACCATATGGTTAGAAAACACAAGTAAGTATTTGCCGGCAGGCTATATTGGCACCTTTACCCAAAACAGGTACGGCCTGATGGTAAACGGTGCGGAGAGCAAACTGGTAAAGACCCCAGCCCTTGGCCTTGAAGATGTATTGGAGAACAGCATCTACCATTTACCCTCGACGAAGAAGGGACAGGAGTGTTTCAGATTAGTAGCAGCTACGAGGGTCCCGAATTCGAAAAATTCAAATACCTGAAAGAATCGCTTTCTGAGCGGGATTTAGTTGATCGAATCAGCAACTCCATTTCGATGAGATCGGCCGAAAATATCGATTTCGACATTGAGCATCCGGAAAGGGACGAGCCTAAGGTAATATTTAAAGGAGCGTGCAATGTTTCAGATCAGATAAAATACGTAGGTAAGAGCCTTGCCATCGTTCCTATGGCCATTTTCACCCCACCTCAAATGTCAGCAAAACACCAGGGTCTGGCACGAATCAATTATCCTTTGCACAAATCCGACACGCTGGTCTATCAATTGTCGTTCATCGATCAGTATCTGGTCAAGCTGCCAGCTGATGTTCAAATAGCCTCGAAATACGGCAGCTATGGTCATCGATACTTTATGGATGGCAATCGTATTGTTGCTGAGCGCAGTTTTCTTATGCACGCTGGTAACTATCAGGCGGAGGAAAGGAAAGAACTGTATGCTTTTATGGAAATGGTTGCCAATGCCCAGCAAAAATCTACAATAGTCTTTAATCCCAAACAATGAAATACACCATCTCATTTTTACTCTTAATGACTTTGTGCAAGCCTATGGCCATGTCGCAACAATGCTCTACCACTTTTGGGGTACTCTCCCAGGATGAAATCAACATGAAGAGTTACGGCAATGACCCGGATGCCGGAGCGGTGGTATTATACGATATCGGAGAATCTGAATTTATTGATACCCAACAAGGATTCGACATCAAATTTACCCATACCAAAAAGATTAAAATTTTCTCAAATAGCAGCATCGATGAGGCCGAAATAAAGGTGCCATATTATGTAGATGGATATGGCAAAACAGAAATGATAGAGAAAATACAAGCCTATTCGTACAATTTCGAAAATGGCAGAACCGTAAAGAAAATACTGGATGAAAAGAATATTTATGACGAAATCATAAATGAACGATGGCGCGCCAAAAAGTTTGTAATCCCGGATGTAAAAGCGGGTACCATCATTGAATACAAGGTTGAACTGATCACCCCTTTTCACTTTAACCTTCCTGACTGGGAATTTCAAGACAATATACCCACCATATACAGCAAATATACGGTAAAGCTGATACCCTTTTATGAGTATATGTTTATAGCTCAGGGCATTAATAAATTCACCCATCAAAGCGCAGAAGAATCGAAAAAACTCGATCGAACCATTGGCAGCATTAAGTACAAGGAAATGATTTACACTTTTGTTATGGAAAACGTGCCTGCATTTACAGACGAAGCATATATCACCTCCGACGATGATTATCTGATGAAACTGGACTTTCAATTGGCCAAAATCAATAGCCTCAATGGGCCAAAAATAGAAATAATGACCAGCTGGGAGGATATGAACAAAGAATTGTTGAAACACCAGGATTTTGGCAAGCATATTAAGAAAAGCGCCGGTATAGCCAAAGATTTGCTTAATGAAGAACTCCAAGTCGAAGGGCTTGATGCTCTTGGCACCACCAAAGCCATCGTAGAATATGTAAAATCAGCATTTAGCTGGAACGGCAATTATGCCAAATACGCAAGTAAAGATCCAAAAGCTCTGATGTTGGAAAAATCCGGCAACGCAGCCGACATCAACCTCTTCCTTATTGGCATGTTGCAGGCTGCCGGAATAGAGGCCAAGCCGGTAGTGCTCAGCACCAGAAATCATGGTAAAATAAAGACTGATTATCCCTTTTCCCATTTTTTCAATGATGTGATAGCCCTTGTCGTAGTCGAAGGCCAAATTTTCCTTACAGATGGCACCGAAACACATCTTGCCTTTAACAGGATTCCCCCCATGTGCATTAATGAAAAAGGTCTGGTGGTAGATGAGAAAGAAGCCAAATGGATTTTTCTCAACACCAGCATTCTGTCGAAAACAAAAAATGACTTCAACATAAAACTGAACACAGAAGATATGTCTGCTGATGTACTGCTGGTAAGCCATGCCAGTGAATTCGAGTCATTGAATTATAAAAAAAAATACAACAATGACAGCACGCAGTTGACCAGGCAGATGCTCCAAAAGGGTTTTAGTGAAGTGAACAAATTGAGGACGATGTACTTTGACAAACCCGACAAGTCGTATATTATGGCTTTTGAAGGCAAAACCAAGGTAGATGTCATTGACGACAAGTTTTTGATATCGCCTTTTTTAAACCTGCCGATGAACAAAAATCTGCTGACCCATAAAACGCGATCTTACCCGGTTGATTTTATTTATCCCAATTCAGACAGCTATCAGACCAACATCACCATTCCGGATGATTACGTCGTATTGGATATGCCCGAAGACTTAGAAATAAAAAATGATCTGGCCAATATTATTTTGAAATACCAACAAACAAAAAATGTGGTGACGGTAACAGGGGAATACACATTCAAAAAATCTACCTATGAGGTCAATGAATAC
This sequence comes from Cyclobacteriaceae bacterium, assembly GCA_012033595.1. Taxonomy (GTDB): domain Bacteria; phylum Bacteroidota; class Bacteroidia; order Cytophagales; family Cyclobacteriaceae; genus JAAUQL01. The sequence goes on from JAAUQL010000092.1 coordinate 3,950, forward strand.
GATACCATCAAAAGCTATCTGGACACGGTTGTTAAAAAGTTCAATACTCAAATCGTAATTGGCAAAAAGGAAAGTTGAGCCGATTGCATTCATTTAAAACAGACAGGCAAGCATCATTTTATCCGGTCACATACACCGGCAGGGCAAACTGGAAAGCAGCTCCCTGGTTTGGTTTAGATATCACCTTGATGCTGGCATCGTGTATATCCAGTATTTTTTTGACAATGGCCAGCCCTAGTCCGGCGCCAAAGTTTTCTTTGGTAGCAGCCTTGGCCTTTCGATAGCGCTCAAAGATGAAGCTTTGGTCTTGTTCCGATATGCCCATGCCGGTGTCTTTTACAGTCACCTCCACGCTATTGGCCGTATGACCCAGCATCAGGCTGATCGTGCCACCTTCAGGGGTAAATTTCAAGGCGTTGTCCAGCAGATTTTGGATAACACGCTCCACCAAGGCAATATCTGCAAATACCAAAGGCAGGTTTTCTTCCATTTCTATTTTCAGGTCAATGCCTTTATCGCGGGCAAGTAATTGGTATTTGTAATACAAATCCATGGCGAGTTCAGAAATCAAAAAAGGCTCCTTGTGTGGTTCTATTTGCTTGGCCTCCAGTTTGGAATATTCGAACAATTGACCAACCAGATTGCTGAGCTTCACCGTGCTGCTGTTGATATTATTGAGGTACTGAATCCGGTCTTTTTCGTCAATAACCTTGTCTTTGATCAACAATGTCTCCGCATATCCATGAATAATCGCCAATGGCGTACGCAGGTCGTGCGATACGTTAGAGATGAGTTCGCGGCGCAGGTTGTCGTGTGTTTTCAGCTTATCCATGTTGTCGTTGATGGTATCAGCCATCAGGTTAAATGTGGTTGCCAACTCAGCCAGATCGTTCTTTTCAGCATTTTCTATACGGGCTTTGGTGTCCCCTTCTTTGAACCTGAGCACCGTGTCGATAATGTGCCTCAAATTTCTTGTCAGGTACCAGATAGCAACAAGCCCCACCAGCATGGCAAATACCAGAGCAAGTACCATAGATCCGGCACCTAATTTCATGAAATAACTGCCGGCAAGACTGCTGGTGATGGTATCGAACAACTTGCCTTCCAAAATAATATAAATATAGCCCTGGTGCCCTTCATAATCGAAATGTGCGGCAGAAAATATCTTTGGGTCGTTGGCATTGCGCGGGTTGTCGCCCAGGATAAAAAGCTGTCCGTCATTTTCAATAAATTTCTTCACAGGTGCCAGATCGACATGCTGCTTTGGTGCTTCGGGCTCGTCATGCTCCAGCACCACCGAATACAGTATGGTGCCCTCCACATCGAGCAAATAGACTTCGATGCCGCGGTTCACGGCCATCATATCGTGCATGATGTCACCGAAGAGCGGCTTGTTGACAGATCCATCTTCGAGAAACGGAGAGGCATTTTGAAATTTCTCTTCTATCAGATGATTGGCCACTTTGGCATTGAGCAATTGAGTGGTTTCTTCAAAGTATTTATTGGAAAAATAAGCCGTGATGCTCACATAAGCCAAGCCAACCAGCATTAGTATAAAAAGGAAGGTGAATGAAAGTTTCCAGTATAATTTGTTAGACATGATTTTTTATTAAAATATATAATAACATGAAAGCTACACCCGGCGCTTGCCTTGGCTACAAAACAGAATTATAGTTCTTCGTTGAATTTATACCCAACACCCCAGGTGGTCAGTATGTAGGTAGGATTGGCCATGTCTGGTTCGATTTTGGCCCTTAGCCGGTTGATGTGCGAATTGACCGTATGCTCGTAGCCTTCAAAATCGTAACCCCACACCAGGTTAAGCAGCCTCGACCTGTTGTAGCTTTTGCCCGGGTTGGAGGCGAGAAGCACCAGCAATTCAAACTCTTTAGGCGAAAGCTCCACCTTTTGACCTTCGATGGTGACTTTGCGCATTTCAACATCCACCTTTAGCTCCCCTACCTCTATGAGATTGAGACCATTTGGCGACAGCAACTCCTGCATCATTTGAGTCCTGCGAAATATGGCCTTTACCCTGGCTATAAATTCGCGAATGCTGAAGGGCTTAGTCAGGTAGTCATCGGCACCGATCTCCAGACCGAGTACTTTGTCAATTTCCTCCGACTTGGCCGTGAGCATAAGTACCGGCACATTACTCTTTGCGCTCCTGATCCGCCGGCAAACTTCCATACCATCTATACCGGGCAGCATCACATCCAGTATCACCAGATCGGGTGCATTTGATTTCAGCGCTATGAGGCCATCTTCACCATTATAGGTCTTAATGAGTTCACAGGACAGGTCTTTGAGGTGTATTTCTAATAAATCGACAATTTCAGGATCGTCTTCGATGACCAGGACTTTGTTCATAAAAGTAATTTTAAAACGAAAGAATAGAATAAGTATCACAAAAGCGTCACAGGCAACAGCATTCTTAAGCATGATAGCAGGCGAAAGTATCCATTCTTAGTCGCCATCATGACATTCGCACCATTTTTGAATATAATCAATTCACTCAAAACTCCTGAGCTATATCGCTGAAAATCTTTCTTTTAGCATACAAGACTGGCCTAACCACCACTGTCGTGATACTTTTGTGATCTTTCTGTGAAGATGGGGTGATTTTTCATGACTTGATTTGCTCAATCATTAAAAAAAATAGCACTATGAAACACACACTCTTTATTTTATCGATCACGTTATTGTTTTTCATTGCCTCGTGCAACAACGATGGGGATGACGCACAACCCTTGAAAAACCTGAGTCTGAATATTAGCGGACTGGAAGACTTAGGAAGTGCCGCCATTTACGAAGGCTGGATTATGGTAGATGGTGCACCGCTGAGCACCGGTACTTTTAGCGTGGATGCTGCCGGAAAATTATCGAAAGACAAGTTTTCACTAAATGCGTCTGACCTGGACAAAGCCACGGCATTTATCCTCACTGTAGAGCCTTCGCCCGATCCAAGCCCATCGCCAAGTGATGTGCACCTGATCGCCGGTGACTTCTCCGGAAAAACCGCCGACCTTTCGGTGAGTCATGATGCCGCCCTGGGCGATGACTTTGCCAACACCGCTGGCAAATACATACTCGCTACCCCAACCGACGGAGCTGATAACAACGAAAAAAGCGGCATCTGGTTTTTGAGCCTTGCAGGTGGGTCGCCTGCTGTTGGACTTACCTTGCCGGTGCTTCCCACAGGCTGGAAATACGAAGGCTGGGTAGTGACCGGCGGTCAGGTGGTGACCAGTGGCAAGTTTACCGAAGTGAACATGGCCGATGAATCAGCCCCCTTCAGCAGTACCCTGGCTGGCCCGCCATTCCCGGGTGAGGACTACCTGATTAATGCTCCCACCGGGCTAAGCTTCCCTACTGATTTGAGTGGCGGCACTGCCGTGATCAGCATAGAGCCCGAACCAGACAACAGCCCGGCTCCTTTTGTACTCAAGCCGTTGGTAGGCTCCATTCCGGCGCAAGCAATGGACCATACTACCTATGACATGACCAAAAATCTGAGCTCGTTTCCTGTGGGAACAGCCTCAAAATAACAGACAGGTGCATGGTGAAAGGGCCGTCTCTACTTATCTGGGGACAGCCCTTTTTCAGGTTTCTGGCTGGCAGTTGTAGCCGGTGATGTTGTTGCGGCAATAAACTTAGCCAGCCAAGTGACCGATCCGCGACTTTTCAGTAATAAAAATTTCCTCAATTTGGAATCAACATCAATTATTCTAATAAATGAAAAACATATCCTTGCTTCTTGTATCCATATTATTGTTGCAGGCCTGCATTGGAACCGATCTGGTCGATGATTTTGTGGAAGCAAAAATTGTAATCGAAAATCCCATCAGCAGTCTCAAAGTCGATAGCTCATATCAATTCAAAGCGCTATACTTCAACAATGTTGGAAAGCCGGCTGAAGCGTCTTTTCAGTGGTCTAGTTCTGATGAAAACATCCTGCAGATCACCTCAAATGGTCTGGCAACAGGCATGGCCGAAGGAGAATCTACCATTTTGGTAGCTGCCAACGGCATATTCGCTACATTGTCGCTATTGGTCAACGACACCACCATCATTGTACAAGACGAGCGTGTGGCAGTACTGGCGACGGTGAGTTCATATCCCCTTACGGGAAATGCTATTTTAAAGAAGCAGGGAGGAAAAACACTTCTGGAATTTGATGAGCGCTTCAATACCACCTCGGCCCTGCCCGGACTATATGTCTATCTCACCAACAATGTAAACACGATCAACAATGCATTGGAAGTGGCCAAAGTGAAAGCATTTTCCGGGGCTCAGATTTATGAGATCAGTGAAGACATATCGCTGAACGAATATGACTATGTGCTCTTTTATTGCAAACCATTTTTGGTGCCTGTGGGCAATGGCCAACTAAAACCATGACGAAAACCATGAAAAAATCCATCTCAACCTTATTGATCTTCTTTTCTGTTTGCGCTGCATTTGCAGGCGATGGATGGGTGCAACCCAAAAACAAGGGCTATTTTAAACTGAGTGAGTGGTGGCTCATTGGTGACCAGCACTTCACCAATACCGGTGAAATAGACCCCAACCAGACACGTGCCACCTATATCACCAGCATATATGGAGAATACGGACTTTCGAACAAGTTTACCGCAGTGGCATATTTTCCATTTTTTACCCGCAGCGTGGCCTATACTCAAAAATCAGCCACCACTGGTGAGATCATCCAGCAAGGTGATGCCATCAATTCCATTGGCGATACAGAACTGAGCATCAAGTACGGTCTGTTGCAAAAAGGCCCTATATTTCTCAGTGGCACATACACGCTTGGCCTGCCCTTTGGCATTGCCGAGGGAGGAACAGATGGCAGCTTGCAGACAGGTATCGGTACCACTTATCACATGTTGCGGCTCGATGCGAGTACCTCGTTTAGGGTGGGAAAATTTTATCCATTTGTGTCAGTCAATGGAGCCTACAACCACCGGATGGAGCGGTTTTCCAATGAGATGCGCTATGGAATAAAAGTCGGGGTAGAATTGAACAAATGGCTGATCATCCTGCAATCCAATGGCATATACTCATTTAAAAATATAGAAAATAACTTTGGCGACGGGGGAACCACCATCTTTGGCAACAATGTAGAATACCTGAGCATTATGCCGGAGATCGCCTATAAAATCACGGACAAGTTTGGCCTTACGGCCGGAGTCGGCGGAGCCTTCTGGGGCAAGCTCATCCTTGCCACCCCATCCTTTACCGCTGGTATATTTTGGACACCTTAGCCGGCTTTGGCCGTTTCCATGACGCCTGTAGTTTATAGCCATTGCTTGCAGCTTGCAGCTAGCACCTGGCACCCAGCACCTACTAGCCAATATTAGCCTATCATCAGAGCACTTGCAAGTGACTCTGATGGGGAGCTGTGTTGCAATATCTTCACTGTATTTTAATTTTTTTAAATATAAAGGCTACTTTTGCGCCTCGTTTTTGTACAGTCCGGTTAATTGCCGGCTTGTATTGCACACCCTGCCTCTATCGATTTCGACCTGGTTGAAAAATCTAAAAATATCAGAAAGGGGTCATTTTATACCCAAAAATTTAATAGCAAAAACAATTTTTGATGAAGAAGTATTTCAATCTATTTGACCTTAAACAAAAAGTAAACATCAAATCAGAAGTGCTTTCGGGTCTAACTGTGGCTTTGGCACTGGTTCCCGAAGCCATTGCTTTCGCCATGATCGCCGGCCTTTCACCACTTACCGGTCTTTATGCTGCATTTACCATAGGTCTGGTCACCTCCATTTTAGGTGGCAGACCCGGTATGATTTCCGGGGCTACGGGTGCCATTGCTGTTGTTATTGTTTCGCTGGCCAAATCTCATGGGGTAGAGTACATTTTTGCTACGGTGGTTTTTGCAGGCATCATCCAGATAGTGGCGGGCTTGCTTAAGCTTGGTAAATTTATCAGGCTGGTACCTCATCCGGTCATGTATGGCTTTGTCAACGGACTGGCCATTGTCATTTTTTTATCTCAAATCGACCAGTTTAAAGTGGCCGATGCCAACGGTGCCTTGCATTTCATGTCTGGCAGCTCGTTGGTATTTATGCTTGGTTTGGTAGTGCTCACCATGACCATCATTTGGGGATTGCCCAAAATAACCCGGGCCATCCCTTCTTCGCTCATGGCCATTATAGTGGTATCTGCCATCGTGATTGGCTTTGGGCTCGACACCCGAACGGTGGGTGACATTGCTTCGGTACAGGGCGGTTTTCCCCCATTTCATATTCCTGCCGTGCCGTTTACCCTGGAGGCTATAATGGTTATTTTTCCATATGCACTCATTGTGGCAGCAGTTGGCCTGGTAGAGAGCTTGCTCACCCTCAACCTCATAGATGAAATTACCGAAACACGCGGTCGCAGCAATAAGGAATGCGTAGCCCAGGGCACTGCCAATGTGCTGACGGGTTTCTTTTCGGGCATGGGCGGTTGTGCCATGATCGGACAAAGCCTGATCAATATTTCCTCTGGTGCCAGGGCAAGGTTGTCGGGCATTGTAGCTTCGGTAATGTTGCTGGTATTTATCATGTTTGGCGCTGATCTCATCGAACGATTGCCCATGGCCGCACTTACAGGAGTAATGATTATGGTGGCGATAGGCACTTTTGAATGGGCCAGTCTGAAAACATTTAACCGAATGCCAAAGTCCGATGTGTTTGTGATGGTATTGGTTACACTCATCACGGTGTTTTTGCATAATCTGGCGCTGGCTGTACTCATAGGAGTGATAATAGCAGCTTTGGTCTTTGCATGGGAAAATGCCAAACGGATCAGGGCGCGAAAGTTTGTAGATGAAAAGGGGATTAAGCACTATGAAATTTTTGGCCCGCTGTTTTTTGGTTCGGTGGGTGTGTTCAACGAAAAATTTGATGTGCTCAATGACCCCTCAGAAGTGATTATTGATTTTTCGGAAAGCCGGGTGGCCGATATGTCTGGCATAGAAGCGCTAAACAAGCTGACTGAACGCTATGCCAAGGTTGGTAAAAAAATTCACCTTAAACACCTTAGCCCCGACTGCCGGCAATTGCTTAAAAATGCCGACGATATTATAGATGTGAATGTACTTGAAGACCCAAATTATATGGTGGTCAGTTAAGAGCTTACAGATGCTTTAGATTCATTCGCCTATGCGCGATCAGCTCATGGCAATCATACTTAAAACACCGGCATGTCGCTTATTGGCCGGTGATTTCGATCCTTTCACGCCAAACATCAATAATCCAAAAAAATTCCATTCCTACCATTCAACTTGCAAATATGGTTATGCGCCTGGACGAACAGAACTTGATTGATCCTTTTTGGCCATGCAACCTTATTTGTAAAAAATCCGGGCAGTAAGGAGCAAGCCGACAAAAGTGAATATAGCAAAGGCAAAACTGCTGACGGCCAGTTGCATGCCCCCGGAAAGGATATGTCCGCTGGTACATCCGCCTGCCATGCGTGCTCCAAAAATTAAAATAAAGCCACCTACAAACGCCCATACGATGCGCCTGGCCGGAAGTTCACCTTTGTATTTTTTCCAGTTGGAGTGTATCAGAGTCAAGCGAAAATTTTTCCTGAGCAGGGAAACTATCAGCGCTGCAAGAAAAGCTCCAGCCAAAAAAATAAGCTCCCAATGGCCTGAGCCCTTGATTTTATGAAAATACTCCCCTTCTGTAGTGCCTGTGATGAAATCGGCAACATAGGGATAAAAAGTAGATGCGCCGATAGGCCGGTCTGCCGCCAGGTGCAGCATGACCGCCGCATTGAGCACAGCAAGTGCGACTCCCGAAGCCAGCCATTTATAGTCTTTGCCCTGTTCTTTACGATGCATCCAAAAAGCAAACGAAATGAGCCCCGCGCCAATGATCACTACCAGCAAATAAAAGGCTATGTATGAGTGACCCATAAGAGTACTTAGGCTTAACTTGCCTAAGTCCGGGCCGAGTAAGGGGCTGATTTGTGGTAACACCAAGGTGTAAACAAGTCCCCCTGCCAACCCGCCTATAATACCTATGAATGCATCAACTGCCCCTTCGCCAAGCGAAATAGCCAGGGTACCCGGGCAATAACCCAATATAGCCATGCCTGCTCCAAAGATGAGCCCCCCGAGCACCAGTCCTCCCACGATCACGGGTTTGGTGTGATAGGAAGCCAGCCCCAGACCGATTTCGAAACTGATAAAAATGGCGCCTGTACCGATGGCCACTGCCATCGTCTTGGCAACGGTTAAATCTGTGAGTAGTGCCATTCCGCTGATGGTATCAAAGCGGTTGAGTTTGGCATATAGTAAAATCAGGCCAAAGAAGACCCCGAACAACAATATTTCCATAACTGCCTCTATTTATTTATGACGAAAGGTAAATCCTTTTTATGGGCACAGCAAGACTTCAACTATTGCTTAACCGTTCAAAAAAAAAGCATATTCCGACATTATTGCACAAGACAATACGCCCCTGAGGCCCTGGTGACTAGTGTTTAATTGGCATTTATATACGTCAGCTGGAATGCAGCTTTCATTTATTCAGGCATAATTGATAAAGTACAATTGACCTGCAAAATTTTGTTTTAAAGTTTTATGGAATTTCGAATTCATGGGCATCTTATTTAGAAAAAGATCATGAAATACCTTATTCTAATTGCAATGCTGCTGGCTCACCAGACTTTTTCACAATCATTTACTGAAAGAGAACTTAAAACCAAGATAACTGAAGTAACTATTTATGTTCAGGGCGGACTTATAACCCGAACTGGAAAACTTGATATAGGGCAAGGGAAGTCTATCTTGCGCATGAAGGCACTTTCTCCTTATATCAATGACAAGAGTATTCAAGTGAAGGCGACGGGAGATTTAACAATATTATCTGTGAATCATAAACTCAATTTCCTTAGCAGCCTCAAAAAGGATGAAAAAATTGATAGTTTGAAAAAGCAAATTGAAGCTTTGGAATTCGAAAAGTTATCAACGGAGTACAGGCTTCAAATACTTTCTGAAAAGCAAAGCTTGCTAAATGAAAACAAAAATCTTGGCGGAGAAACCTCGGGAGCTCCCTTAACGCAAATAAAGCAGGCTATTGAGTTTTATGACCGCGAACTGACGTCGATTAAAAATGAGGAAATTACGGCCAGATTACAAATTCGATCGCTGAACAAGGAAAAGGAAAAAATCGAAAAAGAAATCGCAAGCGTACAAGGAAACGCTGAATTGCCTACAAGCGAAATTGAAATTAGAGTTGACGCCAAAAACAAAAATATCGGTAATTTCAATGTCACTTATTTAGTTGCCAATACGGGTTGGTATCCTAAATATGACCTTAGAGTTGCCAGCGTAGATCAACCATTGAAAATAAAATACAAAGCAGATATTTACCAAAATACGGGGATCGACTGGGAGAATGTCCACTTAAAACTCTCAAATGGCAATCCAAATGAAAGCGGAGTCGCTCCTGAACTCAAAACATGGCATATAAACTATGCCCGCAACTCCATACTAAATCTATCAACCTATGGGGTAATTTCCCACGTGGCGCGAAACGTTTCAGGTAAAATCCTGGACGAAAAGGGTCAACCACTTCATGGCGCTATGGTACAAGTGATGGCTTCTAATGTGGGAACCGTTACCGACGTAGATGGCAATTACGCTTTAACCCTCCCCAATGGAGCGACTCATTTGTTTATATCTTTTATTGGGTACATACCCCAGGAATTGGCAATCACTTCACCCAACATAAATGCCAGGTTGCAACTTGATATAATGGCTTTGGAAGAGATTGTTACTATTGGATATGGAACAGAAGATGCATTGCAAAAAAAGCATGCTGCTGTAAAAATTCGTGGAAACAGCGGCATAGCTCGTCAACCAGACGCCATGCCTGCCACAACAATAGAAAACCAAACTACAGTGGAATTTGATGTGGTTGAACCTTATTCTGTCAAGTCAGATGGAGATAAACATTCGGTTGACATCAACAGCTTTGAAATAGAAACGATATATGAATATTATGCTGTTCCTAAACTGGACAAGGACGCTTTTCTTATTGCCAGAATAATCAACTGGGATCAATACAACTTGCTGGAGGGTGAGGCGAATTTGTATTTTGAAGATGCGTATGTTGGCCGCTCTATGCTTGATGCCCGATCGCTCAACGACACCTTGAACATTTCTATGGGCAGGGACAAAAGCATTGTCATCGGTCGTGAAAAGGTTAATGACTTTACCAAGTACAAAACTATTGGGAGCAACAAAATTGAAAGCCGGGGATACAAGATTATTGCCCGAAACAAAAAGTCTCAGCAAATCAAATTGACACTGTTCGATCAATTGCCCTTAGCAGCCATTAGCGACATTTCTGTGACAGCAAATGACCTTTCAAACGGAAAACTAGAGGAAAAAACTGGCGAAGTGACCTGGGAACTTAAACTTCAACCTCAGCAACAGATGGAATTGAACCTAAACTATGAGGTGAAATACCCGAAAAACGAAAAAATCATATTGGAATAATAAAACCATACCCCCTAATTAATAGGATGATCGGATGCTATCGCCCGGGCAAATGTGCCAAATCTGACATATATCATTACAAGTTAAACACTCAAAAAAATGTATGTCAACATGAAACCATTCTAATATTGATGGCCAGCATATGGTGTTTTTTCCTATCTTCAAACTTTTGATTCATACACCCGCGTCTATCATTCAACCAAAGTAAGACCATTAAAATCATTTTTTATATTAATCTAAGCGTATATCCCAATTCTCAGATGGCAACACATAAAATAGCAGTTATACCCGGTGATGGTATTGGTAAGGAAGTAATCCCGGAAGGAATTAAAGTATTGAAGGCGGTAGGCTCAAAACTCCATATTGATTTTAGCTTCGATACGTTCGACTGGAGCTGCGAACGATACGCCAAAACGGGAGCTATGATGCCAGAAGACGGGCTGGAGCAAATAAAAAACCATGATGCCATTTATCTGGGAGCGGTAGGCTTTCCTGGTGTCCCCGATCATGTCTCGCTCTGGGGGTTGTTGATCCCAATTCGGCGGCAATTTCAGCAATACGCCAACATCAGACCGGTAAAATTATTTCCTGGTGTCCCCTGCCCTCTTGCCAACCGAAAGCCGGAAGACATTGATTTTGTAGTAGTTCGCGAAAACAATGAAGGAGAATATTCTGAAATTGGTGGCAGGTTAAACCGCGGTACAGAAGATGAAATTTGTGTTCAGGAAAGTGTCTTTACCAGAAAGGGAACAGACAGGATCCTGAAATATGCATTCGAACTGGCCAAGACAAGAAAAAAGCAACTTACCTCGGCTACCAAATCCAACGGTATAGTTCACACCATGCCCTTCTGGGATGAGCGGGTTTCAGAAATGGGAAAGCTATATCCTGAAATTGAGGTCAACAAATTCCACATTGACATACTCACAGCCCAGTTTGTGCTCCACCCCGATTGGTTTGATGTAGTAGTGGGTTCCAACCTGTTTGGAGACATTCTCTCCGACCTGGGGCCTGCTATTGCCGGCACCATTGGTATCGCGCCATCATCCAACATCAATCCGGAACGAATTTTTCCATCTATGTTTGAGCCTGTGCATGGCTCAGCCCCCGACATTGCCGGCAAAGGTGTCGCCAATCCGATAGCAGCCATTTGGTCCGCAGCCCTCATGCTGGAGCATTTAGGGTATCGCGAAGCAAATGACCTGATCCTCGCTGCCGTACAGCAAGTTATAGCCGATGGCGATGCCATCACTCCCGACATGGGAGGCAAGGCCACCACCATAGCTTGCGGTGAGGCAATCGTAGAGGCCCTGCTAAAAAGCTAGTGCCATGGTCACCATCACCATGAAACCAGGTGAAAGTCAAAAATAGTGAACGTAAAATCAAGTATCTGCAATGCTAACCAAACAGAAAATAGGCATGCTTGCCGGCCCTATCGTATTTTTCATTTTGCAAAGCATCAACTTCGACGGCCTGCCCCCCGGAGGATAGGCCATTTTGGCCTCTACGGCATGGATCGCCACCTGGTGGATTACCGAAGCATTGCCCATGTCTGCTACCGCGTTGCTGCCGGTGGTTCTCTTTCCCCTCACTGGTGGACTCGATCTCAATACCACCTCTACCACCTATTTCAACCCGCTGATCATGCTATTCCTGGGAGGATTGATCATTGCCATAGCCATAGAACGATGGAATCTACACCAGAGAATAGCACTCAATATCATTAAAGTAATAGGCACAGATAGCAGCCGGATAATTCTCGGTTTTATGACGGCCACAGCCTTTCTCTCTATGTGGATTTCAAATACCGCCACCGCACTTATGATGTTGCCAATAGGCCTGGCCATCATCCACAAAATCGGTGAGTTTCAAAAAGGTGATGACAAAAAACAGCACACTATTTTTAGTAAGTCCTTGTTGCTATCGATCGCTTATGGGGCATCCATCGGCGGCATGGCCACCCTCATTGGCACGCCTACCAATGCCATCTTTTCTTCCATCAGCCTCGAACTGTATTCCCGAGAGATTACTTTTTTCGAATGGTTTTCTTTTGGATTTCCCATCAGCGTGGTACTCATTGTCATTGCCTGGATTTATATGACAAAATTTGCATTCAAAAATGAATTATCAGGTGCAGCAGGGGCAAAATTGGAAATAGAACGCCATCTGAAAAGCCTGGGAAAAATGAGCTTTGAAGAAAAATGGGTAGCGGTGGTTTTTGGCCTCACAGCCACGGCATGGATCTTACGATCTTTTGTGCTGGTTCATTTCATCCCTGGGATCAACGATACCATCATAGCTATAGCCGGTGCTTTGATTTTGTTTGTGCTTCCCTCCAAAACCAAAGGTGTAAAACTGATGAATTGGGAATCGGCCAACCGGCTCCCCTGGGGTATTCTTATACTTTTCGGTGGGGGTCTCACCATAGCCGTAGGCTTTCAGGATTCAGGATTGGCCAAATGGTTGGGCGATCAGATGACCTATATGAGCAATTTTCACTTTGCTTTTATTTTGCTTTCTGTTCTCCTTATGGTCAATTTCTTTACGGAGATCACTTCCAATGTAGCCACGGCTGCCGTGGTGGTGCCAATATTGGCTTCTCTGTCGCAATCCATTGGTGTTCATCCGTTTGCGCTGATGGCCGGGGCAAGTGCGGCTGCTTCGTGTGCATTTATGTTGCCGGTGGCTACACCCCCAAATGCCATCGTATTTAGCGCCGACAAGATCACCATAGATGATATGGTGAAAAAGGGCATTTGGATGAACCTTTTATCGACACTGATCCTATTCCTATTTATCTACTTTTTTATGCCCATCATCTGGGGAATTGATCTAAGCGTTTTTCCTTTTTAGCATGAGCAAATTATACTTGATAATTGGATTTGATTCTTTGCAAATACAACATAGTGGCACCAGCACAACCATGGAGGCGCTGTAGATTTACCCTTTTATAGATTCCTTGCTGTCGGCCGGTATAGACCACGACAAGATTTCAATAATGATAAAAGAAAACCCCATCGATTGCTGAATTTGAAGTAGTTGCTCCTTTCCAACGTCCTCTCACCGGCAGGTGACTTGCCCCCCTTTGTTTTACAAAATCTTTAGGTGGCAACCTCACCCAGGTACATGTTTTATACTAATTTTACCAGGTCATTTTTTAAGCGTATGGAAAACCGGTCACCAGGTCAGTTCAACTTACAACAACATTTCGATAAATTCAGGAAACATATAGTTGGCATTGAGGCCTGCTTTCAATCGCCTTATGGCCGCATGCCGGTAGTGTACGCCGATTGGATAGCTAGTGGCAGACTTTATGGCCCCATAGAAGATAAACTTAAAAACCAGTTTGGCCCTATGGTCGGCAATACCCATTCTGAAGCCACTCAAACAGGGCGCACCATGACCCTCGCCTATCATCAGGCGCAAAAGCTCATCAAAGAACATGTGCATGCCGATGAGCACGACGTGATCATTACCACTGGTTCGGGCATGACGTCGGCTTTAGCCAAATTTCAGCGAATCCTCGGCTTGCGCATACCAGAGCAACTGAGCGAGTATTGCGAACTGCCCTTTGAAGAAAAACCGGTGGTTTTCATTACTCATATGGAACACCACAGCAACCATACACCGTGGCTCGAGTCCATCTGCGATGTAGTGGTAGTAGAACCCGGAGAAAACCTGCTCATAGACCCTGAAAACCTGCGAAAAGCAATATTCAAATATCGCAAACGTAAATTGAAAATAGGCTCTTTTTCCGCTTGTTCAAATGTAACGGGCATCATCACGCCCTATCATCAACTTGCAGAAATAATGCATCAATACGGCGGATATTGCTTTGTGGACTTTGCTGCCTCGGCACCATATGTTCAAATAAACATGCACCCCGCCAATAAAGAACAAAAACTAGATGCCATATTTTTTTCGCCGCACAAATTCCTCGGTGGTCCTGGTAGTTCGGGGGTATTGGTGTTTTGTAAAGGTTTGTACCGAAACCGCATCCCCGATCACCCTGGCGGAGGCACCGTGCTTTGGACTAATCCATGGGGCGGCCATTCGTATTTCGACGATATCGAATTGCGCGAAGACGGTGGCACCCCCGGTTTTTTGCAGGCTATTCGCACGGCATTGGCCATTGAGCTCAAAAACCAGATGGAAGTGGACAACATTCAGGATCGAGAATACATTCTGATCAGCAGGGTCTTTGACAAATTGCGCAAAATACCCCACTTAAGCATTCTGGGAGACAACGGCCAGCATCGGATCGGGGTATTTTCCTTCTACATTCAGGGTTTGCACCACAACCTTATCGTAAAGCTGCTCAACGATCGCTTTGGCATACAGGTGCGTGGTGGTTGCTCCTGCGCTGGTACCTACGGACATTTCTTGCTCAATGTCGATCGCGATACATCTCAGCGCATTACTGCCAAAATCAACCAGGGAGACCTATCGGAAAAACCCGGCTGGGTGCGTATGTCTATTCACCCCACCATGACCGATAGCGAGTTGGAATATATTCTTGAGGGCATTGCCTCTGTAGCCAGGCACGCTGGCGAATGGAGCGAAGATTATCTCTACAAAGCGGAGATAAATGAATTTTATCATAAAAGCAACGAAGCTGACCTGAGTGACAGCGTCAACAGTTGGTTTGCGCTATAAAAACTCCTTGATTATGTTCCAAATAGCTACTGCCTGAGCAAAACAAGCGAGTATTTAAATTTCGGCGTGAACGAAATACCAAAAAAAGGAGGTCAGGACATATCTTCCTTATGGATGGTTAGGTAGGCAATTTTTTTACTCGCCCAATTTTAAGATTACACCACCGGTAAAGTCGCCCTGGATAATGGCACTATATGTATTGACTCCCGAGCCGCATCCACCACCACCTGAGCCGATGCCACAACCCAGCGAAACTCCGGCAAATTGCATAGGGGAAATCAGCCGGGCCTGAAGTCGAATACCAAATTTGTCGGAAAGAAAGTATTTGACACCACCCCCCATGCCTACAGCAAACATGGTGGTATTGTCGCCTGATTTTATGGCTTTGAAATTGACCATTCCCAAATTGAAGATGCCAAACGGAACCACCGGGCCTGTCTTAAATTCCCTGACTCCTCCAAGCCAATAATAATTGGCCGACAAGGGAATACTGGCCTTTTCGCCGGCAAATTGTCGATAGATAAAATCAGTCTCGGTATGGTTCCACTCAAATTCAAGGATCAAATCGGACGGCAATCGATACCCTGCCCTTATGCCATAGTTAGCCCGGTCATTTACTCTGGCGTTTTGAGAAGAGTAATAAGGTGGATAATTGTACATGGGTACACTGCCCGTCCACAACCAACCATTATAAGGGGTAATTTCTAGCTGGGCAAACAGCGGGTGGATAAACAAAATCAAAGCACCCAGGACAAATAATTTTTTCATTGTTGACGATCGAAATGTAGGTTGGAAGAAATTTGCTTCTGCCAATATATACATTATCAGGTAGTTCGCATAACATAAGAAAATTAATATTTATCTGCCGCCATCATCAAATTTGTACCGGCAGTTTCTAACACACAGCATATCCATTGTCAGTAAAGTTTTGCTGATCATGGTGATGGAAATATTATAAGTGTGGCTGGTGAAGTGCAGTAATAATGATACTCCGTTATCCGACCTTTTTCAATAGATAAATTAAATAGTTTTCATATTCATCCAGCGCATCATTCATGGCAATATTGCCGTGAATAAACGATGCTAAGGGAGCAGGAGCCTGCTCTTCCAGATACTTCAAAATCCGGGGATGAATATAATATTTGCGGCATACTGCCTGCGTATTGCCAAGCTGCAAGGCTACTTTTTTCACCAGGGTGGGTTCAAATTTGAGCCTGGGGTTTTCACGCATTTCCTGGAGTGTGGCTTCATAGTGCTCTATGGCGAGCTTTGAGCCCCCCCAGGTTCTAAAATCTTTGGCCGTAAAGTCTTCCCCCGTTACTTCATGGAGGTATCCATTCACATCTTTCGAATCGAGGCATAGGTAGTTGCCTTCTTCATCGCGGTATCTGAAAACCTCATGGCCGGGAAGTTCTGATAGTTCCTTAATTTTTTTGGCCACCAGTGGATTGCTGATTTTTACCTGTCGCATTTTACCGCTTTTTGCTTTATAGCGCAGATTGAGCGTTTTGGTATCTTTCTGAATATGTTTTCTCCTGATGGTGGTAATGCCATATGAATTGTTCTTTCGGGCATATTGTCTGTTGCCGATCCGGAAATAATACTCATCGAGCAGGGCGACAATGAGTGCCTGCACTTTTCTCTTAGGCCAGCCTCTTCGTCGCATATCTTTGATATACGCCTGACTGATCTGGGGCAATTTTTTGCCAAATGAAAGCATTCTGGCAAATTTTTCCTCCTGCCGATAGGCAGACCAGTCGCTATGATAGAGGTATTGTTTTCGTCCTTCGGCATCGTATCCGGTGCATTGCAGATAGCCGCGGGGATCAGGACATATCCATACTTTTTTCCACT
The DNA here is from genome assembly GCA_012033595.1 of Cyclobacteriaceae bacterium. Taxonomy (GTDB): domain Bacteria; phylum Bacteroidota; class Bacteroidia; order Cytophagales; family Cyclobacteriaceae; genus JAAUQL01. The sequence continues at coordinate 20,976 of JAAUQL010000092.1, forward strand.
GTGGCGGCACAACCAATTTTTTGATACGCTCTAAAGTGCCTTGGTCGGTGATTTTGTCCCCTTTTTCGTCTTTGTACATAAATCCTCGTCCGTGCCGTGATCGGGTAAATCCCGGTTCGTCGCATGAGATATAGACCAATGTGGGAATACCCTCCAACTCAGTGCTGTTTTGGTTTACCTGGTTTCAGGCTGATGGGGATCGGCTGACCTTCCTGGTATATTTTCAATTCAATGATATCGGCAGGCAGGCTAAAGCCAGAGGCAATCAGATGGTTCACAATATTGTTCATTACTTCAGTTCGCAAGAATGCGATGTTGCTGGTAAAGTTTTTGGAATTGACCCAGAAAAATATTCGGATATTCACGGTACTGGTGCTGAATTCATCAAGTAAGAGAAAGGGATCGAGGTCACCGCCATGTTCAATTCTGGTTTCTTCCTGCAATGTTTTCATGATCAATTGCCCGGCCTGGGTAATATCATCCCCGTAGTCTAACCCGACCACAAAATCGTAGCGCAACAATCCATCGCGCGTGTAGTTGCTAAGCGGAAACTTGATCAACATGCCGTTGGGTACAAATACATCCTGACCGTCGAAGGTTCGGATATGTGTATTCCTAAATTCCAGAGATTTTACCGTGCCCTTGATCCCCTGCACCTCTATGACATCGCCTATACCAAATGGCCTGCTAAAAGCCAGGAAGAATCCGGCAAGGAAATTTTCGCCAATATCTTTGAAGGCAAAACCAATAATGATGGCCGACACTCCTGCGCCAGCCAATAAGCCCCCGGCTATTTTGCCTAATCCGGCCTGGTTCAGAAAAATTACCAGACCAACGATTAGCATGAGCATATAGATGACCCGGCCTACAAAATTGATCAACAACATATCTTCGGTATGCCTGGCTAAACTTCTTTTTGAAATTTTTTTCAGTACAACACCAATGAAAATAAAAATAATAAGGAATATGGTTCCTACTATGATATTGGGTGCCCGGTGCACCACCGAAAGCCAAAATTCCTCAAAAGACCGGGTAAGTTCATCGATCATCAGATCAATCTTTTTGCGTGATTAGGATACATACACTCATTAGCTAACCTTTTTTTCAATCTTTAGTTTGTCATTTTTAGTTCAAAAAACCCAGCATGCTTAGGGCTGGAATGAGGAAGGGGAATAATGTCGGCATGGCAGTTTTATAAATATTGACACAAAAAAAACAGGAATTCCACGGGATGGAACTCCTATTCTCATAACTAACCACGACAACCTAAAAAACTAATTGCCATCCAAGGCATCTTCTATATCGTTACCGGCTTCATTTAGGTCTGCCTTTACACTTTCGTAAGTTTTATTAAAGTCAGCCTTCAACTCGTACCAATTATCTTGGGTAGTGTCATCAAGTCGGTCTATGTCTTTTTTAACGGCAGCCTTTCTGGCTTCCAGATCATTGCGCACGTTTTCCCATTTTGTTTTCGTTTCTGCCGTTGCATCTTCGATCTTGTCGTTTAGTTCCTCGATGCGATCTTCGATATCATCTTCGAGTTCTTCGAGGTCTTCTTTCATTTCTTTCCTTTCATCTTTCCAGGCTTCATTTGCCTCTTCTACATGGTCATTGCCATCATAGTTTGATTTACCGGCATTTTCACATTTAGAAAGCATCAGCACCGCAATAAATACACCGATGAAGAGGGTTGCTTTTGATAATGTTTTCATGAAGAATAATGGTTTTATTAGTGTGTGTGATAATTAAGCTTGTCAGTGCGCCCGTTCATTGCTGATCGGGCGCCTCGGTCAAAAGGGTTAATATTGCTCGATTTCCCTTTTCAACTCCTCTTTTGTTCTACCTGTTTTCTTTTGCAACCTGCCTAGAAGTTGGTCTCCTTTTCCTTCCGCATACTGCAAGTCGTCATCTGTCAGCTCACCGTATTTTTCTTTTAGTTTACCTTTGATCACGTTTGGTCTGGCCCCCTATTAATCGGACAATTTAAATTTGACTATTGTATAACTGCATTTTATCAATATACCTTTGTGTTAGCAGGGGACGACTGAAGGTGATTATTATACCGATGTTGTCCATTTACAT
>JAAUQL010000093.1 GCA_012033595.1 Cyclobacteriaceae bacterium
ATACACCATGTCATCCTGCTTGCGAAAACCTGTGGTGTTGTTAATCAGCGTTGGTTCCTGTTGGAAATATTGGCATTTGCATCTGCATATCTATAGCGTTTTGCGACAATGACAATTTACGACTTTTCGCCCTTTTTGCTATATTTCGATGGTCAAGTCAGGAGGTCTGATATTTAAAAAAAGCTTCCCGGCCATGGGAGGCTTTTTTTTATGTCCCGGTCGATAGTTAGCCGGGTTCCACAGAATATCATGAAATCCTACAGAAATGCGCCAGTGACCCAGAGAATGAAACAAAACCGAATCAGAACCGCCAGATTCATTGCTGTGAAATTCGTAAAAGAAATGATGCCCCGGATGCATCGGATCCTGCATGACTTCCAGTTCGCTATTGAGTCATTTCGCCCTGGGTTTTAGCCATTCATCGCGCAGGAATTTTTCTTCATCGCTTAGTTTTATCGAAAATTTTTCTTTGGGAATCAGAACCACCTGACCGTCTTCTTTGAGTCTAAAGCTACCCTTTAGCTTTTTGCCCAGGTGCGAATACACCACTTCTATTTCGTCTCCTGTTTGTCTGGTGCCCACTATGAAATTGAGCTCAGGGTAGCTGGTAAGTGGCTGGTCGTCTATTGCTAAGATCAAATCCCCTTTGTTGACGCCTGCATCGTACAAGGCGGTGCCGACCAAAGGATCTGATAGGAGGGTGGCTGTGTCGCCCTCGAACTTGAATCGGACAAAGCCGATACTGGGTTTCCCGGGGTTTTTCTTTATCAGCCGGTATCCAAACTTTTCGAAAAGTCCGGCAAAGTCGGGCAGGGTATTGCCAAAGATGTGCTTTTCGAAAACTGATGTGCAAATTGCTTGTCCCCACACACTTCACCCAGGGTATGCATTAAGTCTAGGTTGGTATAGCTTTTTTCGTTTTTGCCATATTTTATCCATAAGGCTTTCATATAATCATCGAGCGATACGTCTTGAAAGGAGGAGCGCAAGGTCAGATCGAGCGCCAGAGCAATCATTTCGCCATAGGTATAATAAGATATAAAAGTGTTGGCAAAATTGGTCTCATCTACAAAAGACGACTGGTCTGTAAAAGTGGCCATTTCGCTCATATGCACTGGTGAGCCGTAGCGCCATCCGGGGGCATTGCTGATATAGTTGATGGTGCTGCCAATAGTGTAAAGATATTTGTCGGTATCGAGCACACCGGAGCGACAAAGCGCCAGGTCGCCATAGTAGCTCGTAAAACCCTCGCCAAACCAAAGTTCCCCGCTAATATTGGCTCGTGTAAAATCAAATGGCTCGAGGCTCGCGGGACGAAGGCGCTCCATATTCCACACATGAAAAAACTCGTGGCTCAGCGTGCCGATCAGCCATTCCTGATTGCCACCAAGCGGTATGTTGGAGGTGATCATGGTAGCGTTGCGGTGCTCCATTCCGTCGTCGTAGTAGCCCGGGCCATATCCACACAAAAAAGTATAAGTGCTATCTTCAAATGCGGGAAACTCGCCAAATACTTCTTTCTGTTCGGCCAGCGCTTTTTTTGCCATTTCCACCAATATGTCGATTTCAGCATCATTGGCAACGGTATGTAGGGCCATTCTGATGCGCGGCACACTATCTTCTGCAACATAAAACTCCCTTAATTTCAAATTGCCCAGCAGGCAGGGGCTGTCCATCAGATAGGACAGGTTGGGAGCCGTAAACTGTTTTTTGGCGCTATCAGCTACAGATAGCGGTGTGGCAATGCGCCAGTTGATGGAGTCGGGCAAATCAAACTGCACCAACACCGGTAGATGCAGCTTATTTTCGGGCCACAGCAGCGTTGAGGGCATATTCAACACCGCAAAATCACGGTCTATGCCACTGTAGGTGCCATCGGCACGGTTGGCAAACAGGGTGTACCTGATATCTACCGAACCCTTGATATCCGAAACTTCCCAAGCCTCCGGGGCAATCCGTTTGATAGTGGCCTTTTGGTTGCCGGTGGGACTGATGTCATAGATATTTTTGGCAAACTGATGCATGGCATATCTGCCCGGAGACGATTGGCTCATGCGCAGTATCAGCGATGGTTCCCTGACATTGCGCAATTGCAGTATGATTTCGGCTTCGTGATGTCTCGCATTGGGGAAGCGGATCACGTAATTGAGGCTATCCTGGGCTAGAGTAAACTGATGGGCTAGGATAAATACCAACAGCAAAATCCTGGCTTTCTTCATACCGTGCTAGTTTTTATGCCAATGTTCTTTTTATTCCTTCTTTTTCAAAAGTCCGCTTTTATCCAGTGATTTGGCAAAGGCCTCTGTGATCTCTGCTGCCCTGTCTTCTGCTCCATCGGCATTTTTTATGACCGCATCTACCTGCAAGATCAGGGTTTTGTCATTGGCATCGAAAAGGTTGGCTTCCACCACCACGGTTTGTTGTGTTTGGTAGGTCCAGTGGTTTACGCCGGCGTAGGTGTCGATGTAGTTGAAAAAGTAGTTGGGCTGGTTGTAGGCTCCGTTCAGGTAACCGCCAGAATAAGAATAGCTGCCTTTGGAGTCGATATCTTTGAGGCGCATGGTAATGACGCCATCGATGTTTTTTTCTGCTATCAGCGCCATTATTTCCTCTTTGGTGTACAGGTCTTTTTTAGCCTTATCCACATTTACGCTGCTAAACATGTTGTAGCCTTTATCCCTGAGCTTGTACGATAGTTCTTCCTCATACATGGTACGCGTTTCGTAATTGGTGGTCATGGCCATGATCAATATACGATCTAGTTGGCCGGAAGAAGGATTGGGCCTGAGCGAATGCACTGCGACAGGGGAACAACCAGCGCCGGCCAATAGAAAGCAAATCAAAAGGTATCTTAATTGCATGGATTATGGTTTTAATTGAGCTATCTGGCAATATTAGTAAATATCGTGGAATTGTTGGGCTTTTGTTTCATTGTTCGATTCGGTATTTCCGAAAGGTAAAGTTGCGCTAATCTGACCATTGTCATTTTTATTCCTTTAATAAAACCTACTTTTACTTTTTTTTGATTTAAAATCTAAGAGGTGATGGTACGGGTATTTTGGTTGGCCATGTTCGTATTGTTGGGTATGCCCGGGCTCCAGGCACAAAAGATTAATGCAGACTATGTGCTTCATATCAGATCGGCAGCAGACCCTATTGTCATAGATGGCGAGCTGTCAGAGGCCACCTGGACTTCGGACGAAGTGGCCGGCGATTTTTTTATGGTGCTTCCTATGGATACCAGCCGCTCCAAAGCACGGACTGAAGTGATGATGGCTTATGACAAAGATGCATTTTATTTGGCCGCCATTTGCTACGACGATCTGCCGGGTGGCTATATAGTTGAGTCGCTGCGCAGGGATTTTTCTTTTGGCAACAACGATAACTTTCTGGTATTTATAGACCCCTTCGACGATCAGACAAATGGTTTTACCTTCGGAGCCAATGCTGCCGGGGCGCAGTGGGACGGCATGATGTTCGGCGGCAGTGCCGTCAATCTGAACTGGGACAATAAATGGTCTTCGAAAGTGCGCAATTACCCTGATAAGTGGATTTTTGAATGCCGGATACCTTTCAAAACCATGCGATACAAAAAAGGAATAAAGGAATGGGGGATCAATTTTAGCAGGTTGGATCTGAAGCGCAATGAAAAGTCGGCCTGGTCGCCAGTACCCCGCCAATTTCCTACTGCCTCTTTGGCCTATTCGGGGATTTTGCGTTGGGACAATGCCCCGCCTGACCCGGGTACCAATATTTCACTGATTCCCTACGGCATGGCCAGCCATACCAACGACCATGAACATGGCGACATTGAGCGAACGGATTGGGATGCCGGAATCGATGCCAAAGTGGCGCTTACTTCTTCGCTCAATCTCGACCTTACCATACACCCCGATTTTTCGCAGGTAGAGGTAGACCGGCAGGTCACTAATCTCAGCCGCTTCGAATTGTTCTTCCCCGAGCGACGGCAATTTTTCCTTGAAAATAGTGACCTTTTTGCCAGCTTTGGTATGGATGGCATCCGACCCTTTTTTTTCCAGGAGAATTGGACTGAACAGCCCGATCATGTTTGGTGCGCGCATGAGCGGCAAAGTGAATAAACTCTGGCGCGTTGGTGCTATGGACATTCAGACCAGTGAGGTAGATAGTATGGGTCTGCCCGTACAAAATTTTGCCGTGGCAGCCGTACAGCGACAGGTTTTTGCGAGGTCTAATATTGCCGCTATGTTCATCAATAAAGAATCCATCGGCTACCATCCTGGCACAGAAGATTCCGCTGCCTATTCCCAATACAATCGCGACCTGGGTCTGGAATACAACCTGGCCTCCAAAGACAATTTGTGGACAGGCAAATTTATGGTTCATAAGTCCTTTTCACCCCAGACCGGCGGAGGGGAGTACACCCATGCTTCTGATGTGGTATTTAGTGCAAAAAAAATTTTTGTACGCTGGCACCATGAGTATGTGGGCAGCGCGTACAACGCCGAGGTTGGCTACGTGCCTCGGCTCAACTATTATAGCCTGAATCCCCGACTCAGGTACAACTTTTTCCGGCACAGTCCGAAAAAATTGTCAGTCACGGGCCAAACATTGGCACCAATATCTACTTCGACGGCAATTTCAGCCGGACGGACAATGAGACTTTTCTAGGTTATAGCATAGATTTTCTGAACAGGAGCACCCTGGAAGCCTGGATAAGCGATGACTATGTGGTCTTGCTCGATGACTTTGATCCGACCAACTCAGGCGGAGAAAAATTACTTGCCGGCACCCGGTACACCTGGAACGCCTGCGGTCTTAGCTATACTTCCACCACCAGCACCCTCTTTACCTACGATTTCAACTCGCGCTATGGTGGCTACTACAACGGCACCCGGCTTTTTTTGAGCGGGGGCATAGGTTATCGTTTTCAGCCCTATGTCAGTATCAATGCTGATGTGGCTTTCAATAGCATCGAATTGCCGCCACCCTACAAAAGTACCGACCTTTGGCTTATTGGGCCGCGTCTGGATGTGACCTTTACCAATACAATATTCTTTACCACCTTTTTGCAATACAACAACCAGGCAGACAATGTGAACATCAACTCCCGCTTCCAATGGCGATTTAAGCCTGCTTCAGATTTTTATATTGTATATACAGAAAACTATTTTCCGCAGCATTTCGAAGCCAAGAGCAGGGCATTGGTGTTGAAGCTCACCTATTGGTATAATATTTAAACCTGAATGAGCAAGTGACCGCAACGGCGATTGCCGGCTATTAAAACAAAAGAAAGCCTTGTTGAGACATTCTAAACAATGCTTCCAGGCACATCCCACTGCACACCTGTTGTTTTGTGAAGCAAGCGCTCATTTCCCTTAGTTTAATCATACAGAAAATTATACGTGTAATGCTGACCCTTAAAACCGGAGTGGAAGAATTAAAGCAAGAGTATCAAATGCGCCAATGCTCCTTTATATTTGGTGCCTGGATTTCATCATCATAAGCACAGCCGGCATGTCAGACAATTTTTTTTCTTTTTATCTTTTACCCTTGGCTATAGCCTTCATTATGTTTGGGGTAGGGCTCAACCTTAGGGTAACTGATTTCACCCAAACCTTCAAAAAACCCAAGGCGGTAATTGTTGGTTTGCTGGCGCAAATTGTCATTTTGCCACTCATAGCATTTGCCATCAATGCTTTTAGCAATATTGACCCCATCTATAAGGTTGGCCTGGTGCTGATCGCCGCGTGCCCGGGCGGAACAACCTCCAATCTGGTCACCTTATTTTTGAGGGGCCGACTGGCGCTATCTGTCACACTCACTGCATTCAATAGCTTTTTGATTCTCTTCACGATTCCGCTTGTTGCCCATCTGTCTCTCTATGTGTACGAAGGTCTGGACAAAAGCATCGCCATGCCGGTATGGGAAACCGTGGCAAATATGTTGCTCACCATCCTGCTGCCCACCGTTTTGGGCATGTCGCTGGGACACTATTTTTCCGGGCAGGTGATCCGTGCCCGCAAAATCATCAACGTAGCCATGACCTTGTTCTTACTTTTTGTTTTTCTGGGCATTTTTATGTTCGAGAGTGCCGGCTCCGGCACCATTTCAGAGTATTTTTATCTGATTATACCCACCTTTGCCCTCAATGCCATCGGTATGTTTGCCGGCTATTTATTGGCATGGAAGGTAGGAATCGAAAACAGGGGGAGGTTTACCATCGCCATTCAGGTGGGGCTGCAAAACAGTGCATTGGCAATATATGTGGCCAGCAAACTGCTTGGTCAGCCAGAAATGGCCGTGGTGGCGATTATTTACAGTTCGTTTACGCTGATCACCACCACATTTTGGGCTTTTATTATGAAAAAGTATCTTTAGTCCTGGCAAATTCCTTAAATGATATGGAAGTGATAATAATCATCTTTGGCGGTGTTCTCATTTTGGCCGGATTGGCGGGGTGCTTTCTGCCAGTACTACCGGGGCCGCCCCTGGCCTATGTATCGCTGTGGTTGTTGCAAATTAATGATCCCGCCCCCTTTACGATCAGGTTTTTACTGATTATGGCTGCGGTAGTGGTCTCGGTTACGGTGCTCGACTACCTGATTCCCGGATGGGGCGCAAGGCGCTGGGGTGGGAGTAAATATGGAATTTATGGGGCCATGCTTGGAGTACTTGCCGGTCTTTTTATATTTCCGCCGTTTGGTTTCCTCATATTTCCGATTGTCGGAGCCGTAGCCGGAGAAATGCTTGGCGGAATTAAGTTCAAGTTGGCACTGAAGGCCGGCTTGGGCGCTTTTGCAGGCCTCATGATGGGCACCTTGCTCAAGTTCTCAGTCACACTGGTGATTGCATATTATTTTATCATCAATATCTGATATGGCCGTGTATTCATTAGTCCATTGCCGGTCTGGAATGATCTTCCTGCTGTTTTTGTCCATTTTTTGGTTCTGCGATTTTGCCTGCGAGGCTCAGGATCTGGAGCACAATTATGTGGTCGGGCCGCAGTTTACCAATTGTGATAGCCTGCCGATAGAGGGCACAAGTGTTGTCGAAGCAATTGAGCTCATCAGGAAGGCAGATTTTAGATATCATCAAAATTTCCGTCTTACACGCAGACAAGGGTTTCAAAGTGGGAACTTTTATTCTTGCGATGTCGCCCATGGGTATATGATCATACGGTATGATGGTGTGGAAAAATTGTATGTAAATGTGCCTAAATCCGCTTGGGAAAGTCTCCTTTCGAATCCCGATCCGGAGTTGTATTATTTGAAAAACAAAGCGCTATGGCAGCTTTGGAAGTCATCAGAATAACCTGAGCGCACTATAATGGCAGGTACACCCAATAAGCCGCTGCACCATGAATATCTATAGTCTTGAATGAAAGCGTTGATGAAGGGCGAAAATGAGGTCCGCCCCATAGTTGCATATAGTAACCGCCTGCCCGAAAAGACAAGCGATGTGTAAAAAATCCATGGGTGCTTTTTGGCCGGTAGTTGAAATATAATTTCTACTTCACATCATATTTGGCTAATTATTTTTAGTTTTGAAGGATGCCATAAAAACAACGTGTTCAAAATTTTTCCTTACCTAAAAAGACTGATCCAAGCCAAAGTGAGAATAACGTTTTTTTTGATTTATGCATTTTTACAACAGCAGGCTGCCGCCACGGCACTTGATCATAAGATTGGCCTGGATCCAGGCAAACCGCTATCGACGCTAACAATGGATCAGTGGACTGGCAAAGACGGGCTGATTTCCAATAACCTCACCTCCGTGGCGCAGCATTCCAATAAATTTATCTGGATCACCACCTTCAATGGCATTATCCGTTTCGATGGTGTCAATTTCAAATTGTTCGATAAGAATAACCTTCCCTATATCAGCTCCAATGGCTTTTACAAATCTTTTGAAGACAGCAAAGGCAATGTGTGGTTCACTTCCCAAAGTTCCGGTATTATCAGGCTCACCGGCCACAAATTTTACCAGGTGCTGTCAGAAGAAGGTAGCGCTCACTCGGTTCGGTGCATAGAAGAAGACCGACAGGGCAATATTTGGGTGGGTACCAATAACGAAGGCATATTTTTATTGGAAGACAGTGCATTGGTGAAGATTGATATTGGTGAATTGGAAAAATATCCCATCATGGATATTGAAGTGGATTTGGACGGTAAAATTTGGTTTGCCACCAATGGAGCGGGTATTTTTACCTATCAGAATCATGTGATCGAGCAATTGGGTAAAGCGGACAACCTGAACAATCTTTTTGTAAACCAACTCCTGCTCGCCCCCGATGGGACCATCTATGCCGGAACTTTTGACGGGATTTACCGCATGGGCGAAAATGACATCACCCATTTGTCGCCCTTCGACGGACTGGAAATTAATGAAATGGTGTTCGACGATTATAATTGCCTTTGGGCAGCTACCGAACAAGGTCTGTTCCGCCTCAATCTCGACAGCAAGTTATTCCAAAAATATACAGAAGAAGAGGGCTTGCCTGCCAACCAGGTGTCGGGTCTGGCTTTCGACCATGAAAACAGCCTGTGGTTGTCGACCAAGAAATCTGGTTTGCTGCGGATCAGAAGTGGGTTTTTCAAAAATATCACAACTACTGACGGTCTAAGTTCAAATAATGTGAACATCGTAGTAGAGCACAACGATAAATTTTACGTCGGAAGCGATGACGGTTCCATTTTCGTGGTCGAAGGAAAGTCTGTACTTCCTTTTCCCTTGAAAAACAGCTCCCTCAATGTCGGCATTCGGGATATCAATTTCGGCTCCGGTGGCGACATACTGGTAGCCAGCTATCGCGGCCTGACGAGCATTAAAAACGGTGTGGAGAATGCCATAGACCTGAACCGTTTTGGAGCGGGCAACGACATCAGAAGAATTCTCAGAAGCAGCAATGGTACCATATGGCTGGCCACCAGATCGAGCGGTGTGGTAAAATATGACGAAGCCGGCAAAACCATCGTATATGATTCTTCCAAGGGGCTTCAGTCCAATTACATACTTGCGGTGGAAGAAAACCAAGCAGGAGACCTGTACATAGGCACTCATAGCGGAGGCTTGAGCATCTTAAAAAAGTCTGGTGAAATCGTGAACTATCCGATCGAGAATGGTCGTGCCGGTATTCTGATTTTCAATATCCACGTGCTCAATGACGAAAGTTTATGGATTGCCACCAATATTGGAATATACAAGTTTGTGAACGGCGGGTTTTTTAAAATTACGCTCGACGACCAGTTAAATGCTGAAACAATATTTGATATAGTACTGACTGAGCAATATGCCTGGCTTTCGTCTAATGTGGGGCTGATCCGTGTTGCCCTTTCGGACCTCGAAAAATTTTTGGTGGGCAGCATCAAAATGGTACCTGGCAATATTTACGACAGATACGATGGCATGGCCTCACAAGAGTGTACCGGGGCAACCAGAATGACCCTGGGCAGCAACGGCAAATTGTGGATACCGACACTGGGCGGGGTGGCTTTGCTTGATCCGGAAAACATCCACCGCAATTTGAATATTCCTCAGGTCTATATTACTGAGTTTAAGGCCGATTTCAAAGATCAGCCAATCACCAGCGATAAAGCTGTAGTGATAGAACCTGGCGCCATGCGCTATGAGTTTCAATTTGCCTCACTGAGCTTTATTGCACCGCCAAAAGTTCAATTCAAATATATGCTCAAAGGCATAGATAGTGACTGGATCATTGCCGGCAGCGAACGCGAAGCATTATATACCAATTTGCCCTATGGCCAATACGAATTTCAGGTGATTGCCAGCAATAATGATGGATTATGGAATAATTATGGAGCTTCACTCAAGTTTAAAATAGAACCGTATTTCTATGAAACCACGGTATTTTATGTCATGGTCATCGCGTTGGTGGGTTTGGGTATTTGGGGGGTCTTCATCTGGCGGGTTCATAATATCGAAAAGGTCAATTCTGAATTGAGGAAGCTCAATGAAGAACTGGATAGGTTTGTGTATAGCGCCTCGCACGACCTGCGAGCGCCTTTGTCATCGGTACTTGGTCTGGTGGAAATTGCACGGCTTGAACAAACGGTACAAGCCAAGGACGAATGTCTTGGCATGATCAACGTGAGCATCAAAAAACTGGATGGCTTTATCAACGATATCATCGACTATTCACGCAACCAGCGTATTGAATTGCAATCTGACAATGTGGACATCGAAAAGGAAGTAAAGGATGTTTTTGACGACCTCAAATACCTGGATAAAGACAACCGCATAGCCAAGAGCGTTACGATTGATGAGATGAGGCATTTTATCACCGATGGTCGCAGGCTGAGTGTGATTCTCAAAAATTTGGTATCCAACGCCATCCGGTATCATGACTATACCAAACAAAATCTTTTTATTAAAGTCAATATTACTTTCAGGTCAAATTTTGCGGTCATCTCAGTGAGTGACAATGGCATCGGTATCGAAGATCGGCACCTGGATAATATTTTCAAGATGTTTTACCGCGCCAATGAGTCGAGCAAGGGCTCGGGGCTTGGCCTATACATTGTAAAGGAAACTGTGGACAAACTACATGGCAACATAACGGTGAAATCGGTGAAAGATGCCGGAACCACCTTTACCCTGACCATACCATCACTCAAGCCAAAAACTTAAAGATGCCGCTATGATCTGACAGTAGGTAACCGTATGATGATGCCAAAAAAACAAAGAATTTTTTAATTATTGTATTCGCCTTGTATCTTTATAGATTATCATTAATAAACAAACACTAAATTTTTTTTGAACTATGGCAAACAGAAGGAATTTTATCAAAACGGGCACTTACATCGCCGCGGGCAGTTTGATTCTGCCGGTGATTTCGTGCGAGCAAAAGAAAAAGGAAAGCACCGAGGCTGTTCCACCACCTCCACCGGTCAACAAGATGGGTGTCGGTTTACAGGTTTATTCTGTAAGAAATCAGCTCACCGAAGACTTTGAAGGCACTATGAAAAAAGTAGCAGACATCGGATTTGAGCTTATCGAAGGCTATGGCCTGGGTACCGATGGCAAGTTCCTCGGTCAGCACGATGCGACGTATTATGCCAAAGTGGTGAATGACCTCGGCATGAAACTCGTAGCTACGCATTGCGGATACTTTAGCCACGATCAGGCCACTGCTACCATCGATGCCGCCAAAGCCGCCGGGGTGGAGTATCTTGTGACGCCATATATTCCCGACCAGCTCAGAACCAATATAGATGGATATAAAGCAGTAGCTGAAAATCTGAACAAAATTGGTGAGCTGTGCAATGCGGTCGGTATCAAATACGGATACCATAACCACGCCTTCGAGTTTGAGAAAATGGAAGATCAAATTCCCATGGAAGTACTTATCCAGGAAACTCAGGCAGGTTTAGTGACTTTCGAAGCTGATTTGTTCTGGACGACCATGGGTGGATACGATCCGGTACAATTGGTCAAAAAATACCCGGGCAGGATTAGCCTTTTCCATGTGAAGGATGCCAATGCCGAAAAAGGCGAGGCTACAGTAGGCCAGGGAACCATAGATTTCAAATCCATATTTGAGGCCGGTAAAGAACATGGACTGAAATATTATTTTATCGAAGATGAACGAGAAGAGAATGTATTTGAAAACGTAAAAGCCGATTTCGAATACATGAAAGCTCAGGATTTTGCCTAAACATATTTCAAATCGCATATGTCACAAGCCTCTGGCCATGCCAGAGGTTTTTTTGGTAATAGGGCAGCTTTATGGCCAATAATCTACTTTTGGCTGTTATACACCGATTTTAAAAACCAAACCGGAAATTATGAAGTGTTTTATTATTTCAATCTTGCTGAGTGCATCAGGCTTTATGGCAATGGCAGAAATTGAAACCTACAACTATCCTGGGGAAGCGATGTCTTCCACACGCTTTACAGTAAAGGTGGAGAACCAACCCGTGTATGTGCTGCATAGCCCCATTCCTGCATCTTATGCTGCATTTGGCACAAGCGGCAAAGCAAGGATAACTATCCAAACCACCACGGATGTAAAATGGGTGGATGTGAGACCGAAAAGCCTTAATATTAAGCCAGTTATCCAAAACAACATCATCTCGTTCTCCATTCCGGGCCCGTGTTTGTTGAGTATAGAGATTAACGGCTCCATAAGCAATCCACTCTTTATTTTTGCCAACCCCATAGAGCAAAAGCCGCTGAAAAATGACCCTGATATTATTTATTTCGAAGCCGGAAAAGTTCATAAAGCCGGAACTATATACCCCAAGAGCCATCAGACGATTTATATTGAAGGTGGTGCAGTAGTAGAAGGAGCCATTTCGGCAAAAAATGTAGAGCATGTAAAAGTTGCCGGGTATGGCATTCTTGACGGAACCAACAACAACCAACTTACCAATGCTGAAATGGCCGCCATTTTCAATGTGCAGGGTGGATACGAGGCTCCAGGTAAGTATCAGCGCTTCATCGAGTTTATAGATTCGAAACAGATATCGATTGAAGGACTGATTTTGCACAACAGTACCACCTGGCAGGTCGTTCCAATCAATTGCGACGGGGTGAAAATTACAAATTTGAAGTTGGTGAGCGACAACCCCAGCGACGACGGAATTGACATAGTGCGCAGCCGTGATGTAGCCGTGAGCAAATGTTTTGTGCGCGTCAAAGACGACTGCGTAGCAATTAAAGCACATTTGGACTATCCACCTGATGTGAACACAGAAAATGTAAGGGTAAGCGAATGTGTGTTTTGGAATGCCGCATGGGGCAACGGAATAGAAATTGGATTTGAATTGCATTCCGATGTGGTGCGCAACATTACCTTCATAAATATTGATATCATCCATGTGGAATCGGGCGCGGTAATCAGCATACACAACTCTGACAGGGGTACAGTCAGCGATGTGTTGTATGAAGATATTCGAGTCGAAGACGCTTATCAGAAGTTGTTTGATTTGGGAATTTTCCGATCAAAATATTGTACAGATGGATCAAATGATCCCGCGGAAATCAGCTTGCTGCAATACCCCGGTGTGTGGGATGGTGCTTTGCTTGTTGCCGACGATATGCGCGAGCATCACTCGCAATTCAGAGGGCATATCAAAAACATCGTTTTTCGAAATATTCAAATCGTCGACGGGTTATTTCCCTTCTCTGTCTTTGCAGGCTACGATGCCTTGCATCTGGTAGAAAACATTAGCATTGAAAATTTGACCGTTCATGGAAAACGCATCACATCCATTTCCGACGCCCGGTTTTTCCAAGAGCATACCAGAAATATTTCGTTGCACTAATAAAAATAATTTAAAAAAGATCTTTTCTGGTGCTGAGTGTCATCTTTGGTGTTGATTCCAAAAGAGTCGCCTTACTAGCGTCCACCCGAATAATCAAAAATATTGTGACAGTTATTTGACTGCCTGTTGCCCTGAATGTTTGAAGGCAGAAAAAGCGCATCCGGGTCGGCGAGCGCTACAGAAAGCGCTTTCTATTCCTCTTGCCATTGCCACACAGCCAAGACCGGTGAAATCTACCCGTTATATTAGTTTTTTGGCTTCATTCCAGTAGCTGTCCATTTCGGCAAGCGTCATGTCGGCGATCTTTTTGCCATCCAGTTGCGATTGGCTTTCGAGATATTGAAATCGCCGGATAAATTTACGGTTGGTACGCTCCAGGGCCTCCTCGGGATTGATATCGACAAAGCGCGCATAGTTGACCAGGGAAAACAACAAATCTCCAAATTCGGCGGTTGCTTTTTCTGCATCAACCGGCTTGTTTAGCCGCACATCAAATTCGTTTCTGAATTCCTGCATTTCTTCCTCAACCTTCTCCCACACTTGTTCTTTTTCTTCCCAATCAAAGCCAACACCCCTGGCTTTTTCCTGTATTCTCATCGCCTTAATCAAGGCCGGCAGTCCCGAAGGCACCCCGCCAAGTACAGAAGTATTTCCTTTCTCTTTCAGCTTAAGCCGTTCCCAGTTTTGCTTCACCTCTTCTTCATTGTCCACCGTTACCTCTCCATAGATGTGCGGATGCCGGTGTACCAGTTTGTCGCATAGTCCATTCAATACATCCGCGATGTCAAATGCCTTTTGTTCATCGGCAATTTTGGCATAAAACACCAGGTGGAGCATGATGTCGCCAAGTTCTTTTTTTACTTCCTGCAAGTCGCCCTCAATGATGGAATGGGAGAGCTCGTAGGTCTCCTCTATCGTAAGGTGCCGCAAGGTGTCCATGGTTTGTTTTTTGTCCCACGGACAGTTGAGGCGCAACTCATCCATAATGGTCAGCAACCTGTCAAAAGCCTCTAATTTTGCTTTTCTACCGGTATCTTCGGTCTTAATGATTCGTGACATTTATCGCTTTGTTTGATTTCAAAAGTATAAACTTTGTGTGATTGTTATGCGTTGTACATGTATTAATTATCTTTGCACAAAATTTTAAAACTATGGTTACGGTACTATTGGGAATCGGGATTCTAGCGATTTTTTTTATCCTCATGTCGGTAAGGCTTTTATTTTTAAAAGGTGGGCAGTTCAAAGGAACTTGTGCATCTCAAAGCCCATTTTTAAATAACGATGGAGGAAAATGCAGCTATTGCGGACGTGATGCCGGTGAACAATGCAAAAAAGAAAAAGCAAAATCTGAAGTAGAAAAAGTACTTTCCAAATTTCAGTAACCTCCCTTTTCCACTGACAAACCTTTCTATAACACATCAACCATGACACTGATAAAATCGATTTCCGGCATTAGGGGAACTATTGGTGGCAAAGAAGGTGAGGGATTGACCCCGCTGGACATTGTCAAGTTTACCACGGCCTTTGGCTACCTGTGCAAAGCGCATTCCGACTCAAAAAAAATTGTAATAGGCCGCGATGCGCGTACCTCTGGGCAGATGGTTTCTAATATTGTAGCTGCTACCCTGCAAAGCATCGGCCTGGATGTGGTCGATTTGGGGCTTTCTACCACGCCAACCGTAGAGATCGCCGTACCTGTGGAAAAAGCCGCAGGGGGCATTATACTCACGGCCAGTCACAATCCCGGCCAATGGAATGCACTGAAATTGCTGAACCACAAAGGTGAATTTATCTCTGCCGAAGAGGGTCAAAAAGTACTTGATTTGGCCGAAAGCGCCGAGCTGAATTACGTAGAAAGCAAATTGCTCGGAACATATACCACTGACGATACCTACATCGACAAACATATAGAAATGATCCTCGCGCTGCCTCTGGTAGATGTGGAGGCCATCAGACAAAGGGACTTCAGGGTGGCCATCGATTGTGTCAATTCCACCGGAGGCATCGCCGTGCCGAAATTATTAAAAGCCCTGGGTGTGGATAAAGTATCTGAGTTTTATTGTGAACCCAGTGGACATTTTCCTCACAACCCTGAGCCTCTGCCCGAAAACCTGACCTACATCTCGGGTCAGATGAGCAATGGCAAATTTGACCTGGGCATTGTGGTCGATCCGGATGTCGATCGCCTGGCTTTGCTCAATGAAGATGGATCGCCTTTTGGCGAAGAATATACCCTGGTGGCTGTAGCAGATTATGTATTGAAAAGTTCACCCGGCAATACCGTATCCAACCTGTCCTCGACAAGGGCACTCAGGGACGTTACGGTGAAAAAGGGGGGGGAATTACAATGCTGCCGCTGTAGGCGAAGTAAATGTAGTGAACAAGATGAAAGAGACCAATGCGATCATAGGTGGCGAAGGCAATGGTGGCGTCATCTATCCCAAGTTGCACTATGGCCGCGATGCGCTCGTGGGCATTGCCCTTTTTCTGTCTCACCTGGCCAGATTTAATAAACCGGTTTCATTTCTGCGTGGGCAATACCCCAACTACCATATCTCGAAAAACAAAATAGAACTGACACCAGATACCGATGTAGATGGCATACTGGAGGCCATGGAAAAGAAATACAAAAATAATCCGATCAATACCATTGATGGGGTGAAAATCGAATTTGAAAATGAATGGGTACACTTGCGCAAATCAAATACAGAACCCATTATTCGTATATATGCTGAATCTGAAACCCTGGCGACTGCGGAGCACCTGGCCAACAAAATAATCAGCGACATCAAAGAACTGATTAGTAAGAAAAGCGAGGAATGATCGTTTACCTGGACAATGCCGCCACCACGCCACTCGATGAGCGCGTGTTTGAGGCCATGAAGCCCTATTTGCTTCAAAACCACGGTAATCCGTCGTCTATCCATCAACATGGCAGAATGGTGCGCTCCGCTGTGGAGAGAGCGCGCAAGACGGTTGCAGATATCTTGAATGTGGCGCCAGCAGAAGTATTTTTTACCTCGGGAGGCACCGAGACCAACAATACCATTATCAAAAATGCCATAAAATCAAGGGGGATCACCCATGCCATCACCTCCAAAATAGAACACCATGCGGTGTTGCATGCCCTGGAATATCTGCAAAAAGAAGGAAAAATAGCGCTGCATTTTGTAGAAATGGATGGTCGAGGCCGTCTGGACTTAGTGTCGTTACAAAAGCTCCTTCAAACCCATCGACCAGCTTTTGTCTCATTGATGCATGCCAACAATGAAATTGGCAATTATAATGATGTGCAACTCATAGGGGAGTTGTGCAGAGAAAACCAGGCATTTTTTCATTCTGATATGGTGCAAAGCCTTGGCCACACAGATATTGATTTGTCTAAACTGAATATTCATTCTATTGCTGGTTCGGCGCACAAATTTCATGGGCCGAAGGGCATCGGGCTCATGTACATCAATGCCGAAATGCGGATACCGCCATTGCTCATAGGCGGCGGTCAGGAGCGGAACATGCGAGGCGGCACAGAAAATGTTGCGGGCATCATCGGTCTGGCCAAAGCACTGGAGCTTGCTTACGCCGAAAAGGAAGCAAACCAGAACCATCTCCTTCAGCTAAAGAACTATACCATACATAAGCTTAGTGAAAAATTTTCTGACATCTGTTACAATGGCCTCAGTGCAGATTTGGAAAATAGTCTGCATAAGGTATTGAGTCTTTCCATTCCCGGAATTGATGACAACGATATGCTGCTTTTCAACCTGGACATCAATGGCATTTCGGTAAGTGGTGGCAGTGCCTGTGCCAGCGGTACCAGCATAGGCTCGCATGTGCTCGATGCCCTTCATTTGCCTCCCAACACTGGTGCGCTGCGGGTATCATTTAGCAAGTTTAACACGCAGGAGGAGATAGATTATTTCATAGAAAAGCTGGCAGTGGCTATTTTATGATGCAAGCTCTAGTTCTCGAAATATTCTGAGCAATAAGCTTTGGCCACATTCCCTTTTCAAAGAGCGTACGGTGGGAGTAAATTAAAGGTAGCAGCGAGCTGTACTACTGCGGTAAAAATCTTAGCGACGTTTGCGCGTAGTGTTCCTTAGCGCTCTTGGTGGTTAAAAGTACAAGACCGCAAATAGCATGATCGAAAGATCGACTAATAGATGAAAATCCGAGTTAAGCCCTTGCCCGTTGCCTCACCATCCTCTCCAGGCTTTGAACCCACCTCTCATCGCTGTTTAAGCTTTCAACAAGCTGCCATTCTTCCCCTCCATTTTCAAGAAACAATTCCTTGAATTCATGCCCCACTTCTATGGTCGTTTCCAGGCAATCGGCTGTGAATGCCGCGCTATAGATCAGTATTTTCTTTACCCCTTCCTTAGCCAATCGTTTGATTTCATCTTCGGCATAGGGTCTTATCCACGGTTCTTTGCCCAGACGCGATTGAAAAAAAACAGTGTACTGATCCGGGGTCAAATCCAGCTTTTCAGCTATTGTTCTTGCGGTTAGGAAACATTGTGCACGATAGCAAAACTGGTTTTTTGAATTGTAATTTGAACAACATTTGGCATTGAGTTGACAATATCCATCGACCGCCGCCTTGCGGATTTGCCGTTCTGGCAAGCCATGAAAACTGAATACCACCTTGTCGTATTGTCTGGTTTTCAGGTAGGCCAGACCCAGTTTGGCAAAAGTATCAGTCATCAGTTCGTCATCGGGGTACTGACTGATAAAGTCAATTTCAGGAATAACCAGGCGACCTTTGACGTCATCCATCACCTGCTCTGCTACCGAACCGGTGGTGGCAGAGGCATATTGTGGAAATAGTGGCAGGACGATGATTTTCTGCACGTTTAGCGCCATTAATTCATCCAGTGCCGAAGCAATGGACGGGCTTTGATAACGCATACCAAAGGCCACGCTGAAATCAGACCCCAGTTTCTCAGATAATTTTTGTTTTAAATCCAACCCATGAAACATGAGTGGCGAGCCCCGGTCTTCCCAGAGTTGCCTGTAGGTTTTGGCAGATTTGGGTGCGCGAAAAGGGGCGATGATCAGATTCACCAGCATCCATCGAGAAATAAAAGGGATGTCGATGACTCGTTTATCCATCAAAAATTCGCGCAGATATTTCCGAACATCAGGCACGGAAGGACTGTCTGGTGTACCCAAATTAATCAGTAAAACTCCTGTTTTGGTTTTTGTCATGTTGTTCATGTGTATAAGCTCCGAATTTTAAAACCACGGCTCGTGGAGTGTCGGATGATTTTTAAAGTGAATATCAGCAACACTGGCTTGTGCTTTCAATGCTGCCTATATTGCGTTCAAATTTATCATTTATAAATCAAAGTTAAACCCAGGTGAACAAACCACTCGTCACGGTCATTTGTTTGTGTTACAATCATGCAGCGTTTGTTCAGGAGGCTATTTCGTCTGTACTCGCGCAAGATTATCAGCACATAGAGCTGATTGTAGTCGATGATTGCAGCACAGATCAAAGTGGTGAATTAATTCGTTTGCTGCAGCAAAAACATGGTTTTAAGGCCATTTACAATGACCGCAACCTGGGCAATTGTCGTTCCTTCAACCTGGCGCTAAGCCAAACCAGCGGAGCTTTTGTGATAGATCTTGCTGCCGACGATGTCTTATTTCCCGAAAGGGTAAAAATAGGAGTGGAGCTACTGGAAATGCATGGCGAGCGCTATGGTGTGCACTTTTGCGATGTACAGTTGATTGATGAGCATGGCAAAATGACCGGCAACCACTACCGCCGCGATGCACAAGGTCAGTTGCTGGAAAAAGTACCCCAGGGCGATATTTTTGTGGAGTTGCTCCAGCGGTATTTTATTAGTGCGCCATCCATGATGATGCGACGCAGCGTGCTCGACGAATTGGGTGGATACGATGAAAATCTGAGTTATGAGGATTTTGATTTTTGGGTACGCTCATCACGCTATAGCCGATATGCTTTTACCGACCAAGTGTTGGTGAAAAAGCGCATTTTGTACCTTTCCTTGTCGCGACAGCAAAAGCACAAAAAAAACCGACATGCCCTTAGCACCGCTGTGGTGTGCCAAAAAGCTGCAAAACTTCAGCAAAATGAAATGGAAAAACACGCACTTATCAAACGCATAAACCACGAACTGAAATGGGCACTGCTCACTGAAAATTGGGAAGCCGCGACCCTTTTTTTGGAAATCAAAAATGGATTAGGTCATAATCCAATCATCTCAGTTTTACATAGGGCAATTATCTATATCAAACCCAGGTGGTATATTTTGTGGAAATTGTAGTTTGAAGACTCATGAATTGCATCTATATGATTTTAAGTATTTGAATTTAATACGGGGTTAAATAATGTTTTATATCTTTAAATAACAGTTTTTTATAGATAGCATTTTTTAAAACTGACGATGCAAGCCAGTCATCTAGTTGTTGCTTTCCAGATTATCAGCTTCCCAATCCTAGTTGGATGTGAAATTAATGCAGCATCTGAAAATGAACTAATTCCGGGAGTCTGTCTGGCAAAAGAGTTGGTATTTGTCAACCGCCTGGTTGAAGCTGAGCAGGAAATCTCGAAAATTGACACAAATGCTTTGGATGAAGTAAATAAAGGAGCCTATTTTTTAACAAATGCATTCTTACAACATGAATTAGGAAATAGAGCACAAGCTCTATCCAGCATGTCTAAGGCGTCCGAATTAATCTCATCTTCTGACAATGATTTACTCAAAGCCGAGTTGAGCCTGATCAATGGATTTATTTTTGAACAACTTATACTGAGATCGGAAGCCTTGCATTCATATTTTAAAGCTTATGAGTATTTCAGAGAAAAAACGTACCCTGATAAACTTTTCTATACATTTTTGGGAATAGGAAGAACATCACCAGGAGGTTCTGAATATTTAAAGATGGCGGAGAAATTACTAGATGAATTAAAATCAAATCGCTTTCGTGTTCTCTATTTGAATGCCAAAGCTTCCCTAGTATCAGATGTAAGCGAGCGGAATCGTATCATTTTGAAATCATTAGACTATTTTGATGAAAACCACGCATTAAAGAAGCAAGTATCCATTTATACAGGGATAGCGCTTAATTATCAACTCCTTGACTTGGTTGATTCGGCTTATCATTATCTAGAAATTGCGCAGGAAATTATACAAGACAATCAGCTTCCACCAGAACAAAACTTCCATTTTTACATCATCAAGGCATTCATTGAGTCGGACAATCATCAAAATGCCAGCGCTTTAGAAACGTTAGCGGTCTTATTTAATCATGCAACCAATGAACCTGGCATATTAAGCCAGGCTTTTCTTCGAAGGTCTTTAATCATGAAGGATCAAGGAAAATTTGAAGAAGCCTATTTTGACCTGAAAAAATATAGAAGATTGGAGGAGGAAGAACGTGCAAAGGCTGACAGGTATCAATTGGGTCTGTTGAGCATCAGATACCAGTTGCAGCAAAAAGAACTGCAATTGACACGGATGAGGTATAAGTGGTTTTTGACCATGGGAGGTGCTGTTTTGTCTTTTGTCATATTATGGGCAGCATTTTGGCTTTCAAGAAAAAAACTCGCCCAAAAGAAGAAAGCCATAGAACTAAAATATGAAAAAACCCATAAACTCTTGAATGAGCAGGTAGAGGAATCCATTAAGGAGGAACAGTTTAAACAGCAATCAGAGCACTATGACAGAAAATCCATGCTCGATACTGAACTGAAGCTCC
Source organism: Cyclobacteriaceae bacterium (assembly GCA_012033595.1). Lineage (GTDB taxonomy): Bacteria > Bacteroidota > Bacteroidia > Cytophagales > Cyclobacteriaceae > JAAUQL01. Next base: position 20,994 of record JAAUQL010000093.1, read on the forward strand.
AGGAATTCGGAGCAATATTTCGCATCCATCATCCACTGTTTCGTGAAAGGCTGTCAAAAGCCCATCCTGAATTGACGCTCAACGACCTGAAACACTGTGATTGTATCTTGGCCGGCGTGACTGTATTTCAAATCACCAAAATTCTTGGGGTCTCTGAAGGCGCTGTAAAAAAAGCCAGAAAAAAACTGAGAACGCTTTTCCGTTGCGGATCGACCAAAGATTTATATCAATACCTGCAAAAAATCGATGAGGGTAGCAGCAACTAAACATTGCTTTCCTGCCTTATGCTTCAAGACATCGGAAGTTTCTTCTCGTCGAACCGTAAAACATCCGATATCTTTGGCGATTAGTCCTGTAGGTACTTACGAGCATATGGTATCCCTTTTTTATACCCCATTTCGACAAACGGTACCCCTTTTTTACCCCCTGCGTTTTTTGCGCTGATCTTGTTTTACCAATACCTTTCGGAACACTTTTTAAATGAAGAAGCCATGAAAAAATTTTGTAGATCACTATTGGCAATAGCACTTATCTATTTTGGTTCGATCATGATATCCGGTATTTCTCCACTACACGTATTAGGCGGTATGCAATGCCCCGCACTTGCGAATCCTGAAGATGATGATGATGACATGGATGAGCCTGTTTTACCACCAATTACAAACAGACCGATGCCGCAAGATTCTATCATGTACCATCTACCCCTTCATGTAATTACATCAAACTGACTATTTGTTTTACCAAATTATATACCGATATGAAAAAGCTACAATTACTCTTAGTCTTAGTGTTAATGACCCAAACTGTATTTGCTCAGATTGCCTGGGTGGAAGTTCATGGAGACACACAATTTTGTCCCGGAGAAACAAGAGAATCCACCTACAGTATTAATGACAATTTTAACATGATTACATATTGGAAAATTGATTGTAACCGTTGTGTTATGAGAGTAGATTCCTCTGATCCATGGGTATCATCTCTTACAGCAGTGAGCAGACCTTCCTTCGGTGACTTTCAGGTGAAATGGGATGAAGGTAATTTTGACGATGCCTGGATTAGGTATAGGGCTAAAGGCAATTGGACTTGGTTTGCAGCGGACAAGACGGACATAGAATACGTGAAATTGGTGGAAAATGATGAAGGATCATCATGGCCCCCTAATCCAAACGTAGATCCAATAATATCAAGCAGCCTCAGTTCAATTTCATGTGGATCAACATCATCCATTACATTTACAGCAAACTGGAAAAATGCGAATTCTTACAGTTGGACTCCTATAAACGGTACTATAACCGGCAGTACAACAGGATCGACTATTACTATGATACCAAATCCTGGTACATCTTCATTTGTCGAGGCAAAGGTTCGTGGTTATAACAATGCATGCGGTGTATATTCAACAGAAGTTGAAAAAGGGTAAACCGAAATCCGCCAGTCGTGAACGAAATCTCTGGCCCGGATTATGTGTGCTTTGGAGCGCCAAGTGCAGTAAGTCATTATGTAAATAACACTCCTGGGGTTGGATATACTTGGACGTCGGATGATCCCGCCTTCTTGAATCCTATTATCGGTTCAAGCGTTTTTTTAAATGCCAAACAACCTGGGTCTTTCTTATTAACATTGACTGCTATTGGTTGTGGTGCCCAAATAGTTAACCCAACTTGTATTATTGATCATGTAAATATCTGATATCCAATGGTTAGGGATCATCAATGGTACACTACATATTTTTTCTGGTCGGCGATCATTGATTTGGCACCAGTAGCCTGATAGATTTC